>NZ_JBGMNK010000014.1:0-104129 GCF_051336905.1 Pantoea sp. C8B4 | reverse complement strand
GGCGAAACGGGAGGCATGAAGAAAAATCAACCGACATTACTAACTGAAGGTTGTATCTAATACTGGGGGCAGGTCAGGGACATTAATAAGTCTTGATTCAAACATGTATTAACTGCTGTACTTCAGCGGATGAGAACTCTGAACTTAAGTTGCTTTAAGCATCTACATTGAGACCCTGTAGATTCATTCAAGAGAGTAGAAGATTTATGTATATCAGGGATTGTTATTCGCTATCGAAGTGCCAACCCGTAACCATCACCTGACGCTTTATAGAGTTCATCTATCAGCCGGGTGAGAATCAAGGAGACGCGTAGCTAACACGTAAATAGAGCATGAAAATGACAGAAGATGTGGTGATTTTCAGCCTGAAAAATTGAGATTAATTATTATTTTTCAGTTGCTTAAGTAGTTTATTTTCTGGTGAAAAAATCACGAAGTCTAAGTCATTTCACGCGACATTGAGTCAGTAGTGCCATAATGTAATGTCCAGCGTCCAGCGTCCAGCGTCCAGCGTCCAGCGTCCAGCGTCCAGCGTCCAGCGTCCAGCGTCCAGCGTCCAGCGTCCAATACAATCCAAACAACTCAACCTATCCGGCCAATCCAATATTGCTGGCACCAAAAGCATTTCATTTATCAGATGCGATCATTCCATCTCCATAACCAACAAAAGTCATTAATCACACCTTAGAGATGATAAAGGCAAGGCGGAATCCAGGATGAGGCTTGTATGCTGTTTTTGGCAATGACGCCTTCGTGCACGTCAAAGTAGAATGATAACGAGATGCCGATATCGCTTAGATGGATTTCCGCTCTTGTAGAAACTTGCCCAGCCAGCAGTTTCAAAGAAATGAACAATTCAAAAATACGGCACGCTGAATGCATCGACATACCTTACCAGGATTCAAAACGTAGAGTCCAAAACGCAAAGTCCAAACAACCCAATAGCTATCATTGCCGTCTCTTCATCTTCACCAAAAAAACATGGTGATTTTCAGCCTGAAAATTTCTGAAATTTTCTTCTAATACACTACCTTATAGCGTTTTCAGGCCGGTGAGAAAATCTATCTGAAAACGTGACAATGTCATTTCACGCTTTAAGCATTAGCATCCATGATCGCAAGTCAGGAAGGGGAGGGTACTCATCTACTGCCTCTAAGAATGCTTTATTCTGAGTATTAGAAAGACGGTGAGCTAAAGCACGTCCGGCGCTATCAAGTGCAATTATACTTTGCATTAAGATGTGCGAATCTAACTAACCTCAGGCGTTTACCATGGCGTTGCATGTATTACTTGCGCCACAGTCGGATACTCCTATGAACAATATCGACGTTCTCATCGTTGGAGCTGGGCCCACCGGTTTGGTGCTGGCGCTCTGGCTCACCCGGCAAGGTGTGTCGGTTCGAATCATCGACAAGAGTCAGGGACCAGGTGAAACATCACGAGCGATGGCTGTTCAGGCTCGCACGCTTGAGCTTTATCGTCAGCTGGATATCGCTGAAGAGGTTATAGCAGCAGGCTATAAAATGCCGGCGATGAATATGTGGGCGAGGGGAGAACCGAAGGCGCGTATTCCCCTGCAGAATGCGGGTAAAACTATTTCACCTTATCCGTTTGTGCTTGTATTGCCCCAGGACATACATGAAAAACTTCTGGTCGCACGCTTAAAGACTGCAGGTGTCGACGTCGAACGGCAAACAGAATTCATGTCGTTCAGGGAAGAGGGCGATAACGTCGTTGCTACGATCAGGACATCAACAGGGCAAATCGAAATCTGCACTGCCACCTACCTTGCAGGCTGTGATGGATCGCATTCTTCGGTGCGCCATCAAATGGGTAGTGACTTCGAGGGCGGCACTTATAACCACCTCTTCTACGTTGCCGATGTGCTGGCCAGTGGAGTGACACCCGCGAATGAGGGACATATCGCTTTCGACAAGTCAGATTTTGTTTTAGTTATGCCTTATGGACCAGAACATCAATATCGTTTGATCGGCACTGTCGAGAGTGAAAAAGGAGATAGGCAGCAGCACGCTTTTGACGATGTCAGCCAACGGGCCATCAGTGGATTAGGGCTCAGCATCCAACAGGTTAACTGGTTTTCTACTTACCGTGTTCATCACCGGGTGACCAATCATTTCCGTGATGGCCGCGCATTTCTGCTGGGTGATGCAGCGCACGTCCATAGCCCGGCAGGAGGGCAGGGGATGAATACTGGCATTGCCGATGCGATAAACCTGGCGTGGAAATTGGCTGCGGTGATTAAAGCTCAGGCCCCTGAAACCTTACTGGACAGCTATGAAGCGGAGCGCAAAGCCTTCGCTCACAAACTGGTGAAAACCACAGATCGGGTATTCACCTTTGTCACTGCCGCTGGCGGGTTCGCCGATTTCGTGCGTACGCACATTGCACCAGCGATCGCCAGTCAAGCCTATCAATATGGACGCGTACGCGAATACCTTTTCCGGATAATCTCGCAAACGACGATGAGCTATTTGGACAGTCCCCTAAGTGAGGGAAAAGCGGGAGAGATCAGTGCGGGCGATCGCCTGCCGTATGTCGCCGTGGGTGAGACTGACAATTATGCATCACTGAGAAAGATAGTCTGGCAAATACACATTTACGGAACAGCCGCTGAAGACGTCAGGAACTGGTGTGATCGTCATAGTGTGGATTGGCAGGTTTTTCCCTGGCAGGATGCATTTGAGAAAAGAGGATTCAAAAAAGACACGGCTTACTTAATTCGGCCAGACGGCTATATCGGTCTGGTGGCCGCTGAAAGACACGCAGAGCGTCTCTCAACTTATATCAGTCGTCTAGGAATACAGCGAGCCCTGTTATTGAAACATTGAGAGTTATCACACATTAACAAGCAAACCAACTCCTGACAGAAAAAACGCCATGCCAGTGCATGACAAGGCGCAGGTATGACTGTGGCTGATTCTTCCCTGATCATGATTTAACATGCAAATCCGCTCGTGCCTTCGCCACCCTATCACTGGTGAGCGACGCGGTACGTTGACCAACACCAACACCAACACCAACACCCATCCCGGTATTCAAACAATTATCACAAAACCTCACAATGGAGTGTGAAAAAGTGTTTTAAGATAAAGTCATTAAATTTCAGATAAATAAATAATTTAGCCTACTAATTATTAGTGTGAAAACTGTGAGTTTGCTCATCTATTTGTGAAACAAATCCCTTCAAAATATCTCACATATTCACAACATGATTGGAACGGGTTATGGCGCCTAAACTGGGCATAATTGCTGACGATTTTACAGGGGCGACAGACATCGCGAGTTTTATTGCGCTCGCCGGATGGAAAGTCATCCAGTTGAATGGCATCCCTGATGATAAGGTCGATCTCGCCAACGTTGATGCGGTAGTGATTTCACTGAAAAGTCGTTCATGTGCGGTGGCTGAAGCGCAGGCATTAAGCCGTCAGGCCATGAAGTGGTTAAATCACCAGCATTGCAAGCGCCTGTATTTTAAATATTGTTCGACGTTTGATTCCACAGCGCTGGGAAATATTGGGCCTGTCACCGACCTGTTATTGACGGAAACCGGTTTAAATCTGGCCGTGCTTTGTCCTGCTTTGCCCATTAATGGCCGCACAGTGGTGCACGGGCATTTATTTGTTCATGGGCAACCATTGAATGAGTCTGGTATGCAGAATCATCCCTTAACTCCGATGACAGATGCAAATCTGCTGCGCGTCATGGAAAAACAAGCTTCAGGCGAGTGCGGACTGATCCCACTGAGCTGCATTCAGGCGGGAAAACAGGCCATTCAGTCGCATCTGCTCGCCTTGCAACAGGCTGGTAAGCGCTATGCCGTGCTGGATGCGCTGACCAATGCAGATCTGATGACTTTAGCCGCCTCACTGCCTGAAGATGTGCTGTTAACCGGTGGATCCGGTTTGGCAGGTGCGCTCGCAGCAAGCCAACCGCACAACCCAATGCGCGAAGATCAAGCGATACCAGCGCGGGAAGGGAATAGTGTGGTGTTGGCGGGGAGTTGCTCGTTAATGACCAATCAACAGGTCGCGCGCTATCGACAGACTGCACCGGCTAAGGCCATTGACGTCGAGCGAGCCGTTGAAGCGGGCGATGCATACCTACAAGAACTTACTGACTGGTATCAGTCCCAGCCAAAGGATTGGGCGCCCCTTATCTATGCCACCCGTCCAGCAGAAGAAGTTAAAGCTATGCAGGCTCGATTTGGTTTGGAAGTTGTCGGATCGGCAATCGAAAACCTGCTGGCTGCTTTGGCTGTACGCTTGAACCAGCTCGGGGTGAACAAAATCATCGCGGCGGGTGGAGAAACTTCAAGTCTGCTGGTGCAACAACTGGGTGTTAAGGGGTTTACCATTGGCGATACTATCACCCCGGGCGTCCCCTGGGTAAAAGATGTTCATCGCTCCCTCTGGTTAGCATTGAAATCAGGCAATTTTGGTGACGAAAACTTCTTTTTTAAAGCGCAGGAGATCTTTGCATGAGCGCGTCAGCTTTACGTGAACAGATGGTGGTTTTGGCGCAGTCCATGTTCATGCGTGGGTATAGCAGTGGAGGGGCTGGGAACCTTAGTGCGCGCTTACCAGAGGGGGGATTCCTTGTGACGCCCACTAACTCCAGTTTTGGTTCCCTTGATCCGGCGACTTTAAGTGAACTGGACGCAGCAGGTAACTGGGTCTCGGGTGAGAAACCGTCAAAAGAATCGTTGATGCATTTGGCTTTTTATCGTCAGCGTGCAGACATTGGTGGTGTGGTTCATTTGCATTCGCCGTCTTTAACTGCGCTTTCCTGCTTACCAGGCTTAGACCCTTTCGATTGCCTGCCGCCTATCACCCCTTATTTTGTGATGCGTGTGGGAAAACTGCCCTTAGTGCCATATCTGCGACCAGGACACCCAGGACTGGCGGATGAAGTGGCAAAACTGGCGCCAAACTACAATGCCATGCTGCTGGCGAACCACGGTCCGGTTATCGGCGGTGCTACGCTCAGAGATGCGGTATTCAATGCGGAAGAGTTGGAAGATACGGCTCGCTTATGGTTTACCCTGCGACCTCATGGCATGGTGATTTTAAATGAAGAGCAGGTAGCAGAACTGCAAACCGTCTACCGAACGAAAAAAATCCCCACGGATTGCTAAGGAATAATTGATGCTACCTGATGAACGCCGCGTTTATATTTATAGCTATCTGCATCAGCACGCTCATGCGGCCATCAGTGATTTGGTAAAACTTCTCGACGTCTCTCATATGACGATTCGTCGGGATTTAAAAGAAATGGAAAAAGAAGGTAAGGTTGCTTTAATTAGTGGTGGTGCAAAGCTTAATCAGGCCTTAATCCAGGAGTTGCCTTACACCGAGAAAACCATGTTGCGTCATGCTGTGAAGCGAAATATTGGTCAGGTAGCTGAGCGATTAATTGAGTCCGGTAGTGTTATTTATTTAGATGCCGGAACGACAACCTATGAAATCGCCAGGGTTATTGCCAGTAAGTTAAAAAAAATCACGGTGATCACCAATGACTTTACTATCGCAGATTTCCTGATGGCTTCACCGATGATTGAGTTGTTTCATACTGGCGGACAGGTTGATGTACGCAACCGCTCTGCGGTCGGACACAGCGCTGCGCAATTCATCCGTCAGCATAACATTGATATTGCCTTTATCAGCTCCAGCTCATGGGATGCAGTGCGAGGTATTTCAACGCCGGATGAAGGTAAGATGCTGGTTAAGCAAGCTGTACTGGCGGCTTCACGTCGTAAAGTGCTGGTTTCAGACAGCAGTAAATATGGCAAATATGGCATGTTCCATATCAGCCCATTGGATCAAGTGGACGACATAATATGTGATAACCAACTGCCCACTGAAATAATCCCAAAACTGCAGGAATTAAATTTGCGCCTGCACCAGGTGTCTTCTGCGGTAGCCGATTAGGAGAGTCAACATGTGAATCAATTGGTCTGAACCCTGCATGGCGTGATACTCACGTTAATAATAATAGAAATATGAGGTGTGTTTTTACGACATGCCCGGAGGTTTTATGCATTTTGAAATAAGTCAGTTTGTTGCGTTGTTTTGCGCAATAGCATTGCTCATTATTTTAATCAGCAAGTTTAAATTCCATCCTTTTCTTGCCCTCATTATCACTGCAGGATTTCTCGGTATTGCAGCGGGATTATCGCCAACGCAAACCATAAAAAGTTTTGAAAAAGGTTTTGGTGGTGTATTGGGCTCAACCGGGCTGGTAGTTGGCCTCGGTACCATGCTGGGAGGGTTGATGCTGGAGTCCGGTGCGGCCGATAAAATCGCCAACACCTTTATCCGGCTAGGGTCGGTACGCATGATCCCGCTGACCATCTGCATCGCAGCATTGATCATTGGCCTTCCTCATTTGTTTGATGTCAGTTTTGTCATGCTGGTACCGCTGGTGTATGCGATTGCACGTCGCACCCGTAGCCAGCTGATGCGTATTGGCATTCCTCTGGCGGCAGGTCTGTATATTGCTCATGGGCTGATGTTACCGCATCCTTCACCCACCCTGGCGATGACGACTTATGGTGCTGATGCGGGTCTGTGCATGCTGTTTGGCATCCTGCTCGCTCTGCCGATGATTATCCTGTGTGGGCCCTTGTTTACCCGCTGGGCGCTGAAGGTGTTCCCCGATCTCAGGCGTCAGGATTTCTCACAACAGGATATCGAGCCCGAGGCTATAGATCCTGCGCGCCATCATTCGCCAACATTTTTTCTGTCAATGCTAACGATCCTACTGCCACCGATTTTGATGATGCTAAAAACACTGGCAAAAGGACATCTGGCGGCAGACGGTAACGCATCAATGTTATTGAATACCATTGGCGATCCCATCGTGTCATTGCTGATTGCCGTGCTGTTTGCCATCTGGGCGCTGGGTATCAAAAGCGGCCTCACTATGGCGCAGTTGCAAAAAATCCTCGGTAAATGCCTTGGACCCTGTGCTGCCATCATCCTTATTCTGGGGGCAGGGGGTGGGCTTAAAGAGATGCTGCTTGCAACCAATGTCAGCAAGTTAATCGCCGATTCAGCGCTGCACTGGAACATCTCACCCTTGGTGCTTGCCTGGTCGGTCGCTGCGCTAATTCGCATTGCCATTGGCTCCGCAACCGTGGCGGTGGTCACCACTGCCGGAATCGTGGCACCGCTTGCCGCACACAGCGGCGTCAATCTGGAACTGCTGGTGCTGGCAACCAGTACCGGGGGATTGATGCTCTCCCACGTCAATGATTCTGGTTTTTGGCTGTTCAAAGAGTACTTCCAGCTCACGGTCGCCGAGACACTGAAAAGCTGGACGCTGCTGGTGTCATTTATCTCCCTGCTGGGACTGATTTTTGTTCTTCTGCTCGACATGTTTGTCGGCTGAATGATCGCTCTGATACTGAGGTAACATCATGAATTACGAACTGTTGTTTGATGCACTGAAATCGCGCCGTATCCGCATTGCCGTTACAGGGGCTTCGGGCGGGTTTGGTCGCTCACTGCTGGTGCAGTGCCGTGACATTCCGTCATTGGACATCGTGGCATTGTGCGATTTGAACACGCAGGGTGCACAGGACCTGCTGCAGGAGTTGAACTACGGTAAAGAAGCCACAGTGTGTGACGATGCTGCTTCCACACTGGACGCCCAGGCGCAGGGGAAGACAGCTATTGTTGCTGATTTTAATCTGCTGGATAACCTTGAGCTGGATATGGTGATTGAGGCCACAGGTAAGCCTGAGATCAGTGTGCGGATTGCAGTGAATGCATTACAACGCGGTGTGCATGTGGGAATGGTCAGCAAAGAGACTGACTCGGTGGCAGGGCCCTGGCTGAACAACATGGCGTTAAAACATAACGCCGTTTATACCACAGTGGATGGTGACCAGCCTGCCAACTTATTGGGACTCATCACCTGGGCTCGCGTCCTTGGCTTCGACGTTATCGCTGCGGGTAAATCCAGTGAATATGACTATGTCTGGTCACAAACCAGCGGGGAGCTGGATTACTGCGGTCGCAAGGTTGATGCGAAGGCGCTAGCCGGGCATTGGGCGCTCGGAGAGGACGTAAAACACACGCTGGCTGAACGTAAAGCTCTGCTCAGTATGCTTCCTTTGAGTGCCACACCTGATTATTGCGAAATGAATGTGGTCGCAAACTCAGCTGCGCTGGTACCCGCCTGTGATGCGTTGAACTATCCGCTCTGTCACATCAGTGAACTGGCAGATGTCTTCATCCCGCTGGAAGAGGGCGGCATTCTGACGCAAACCGGGGTGGTCGATGTTTTCAACTGTCTGCGCCGTGATGATGAAGTCAGCTTCGGCGGCGGGGTATTTATCATTGTACGCTGTAAGGATGATGCCACCTGGGAAATGCTCGCGGGTAAAGGGCATGTGGTGGGACGCAATCGTAAATACGCGTGTATTTATCTGCCGTACCATATTATGGGTCTGGAATCACCGCACTCCATCTTCTCTGCCGTACTCCATCAGCGTTCATCAGGATCGACCCAACAAGCAATACATGCCGTGATGGCGGGTTATGCGGATCGTGATTTGAAAAAGGGTGAGCTGCTGGAAATGGGCGGACATCACCATACTATTCCTGATGTCAGTGCACGCCTGTTAGCAAAAGCGGACGCTGAGCAGGTGGCCCCTTACTACTTGCTCTCCAATAAAGTCCTGACTCGCGATGTGGCGGCAGGTGAACTTATCAAGCTTGATGCACTTGAGATGGAGGATTCGCTGCTTTGGACTGCCTGGCAGGAAAGTTGGGATATGGAGCATTAAGGGCTTTGTAGCAGACGTAGAACGCAACCGATTATCTGCACTCTAAGCCGGATTACGCCACCCGTAACCCGGCTAATTATTTCATTAAGTTCAATACGGCAGCGCATAGGCGGTCACATCATTATTACGGTTATCGTAAGTGTCGTTGTGCAGTCGCGTTCACCTCAACATATTCACCGGAAGCCATCAGTCGCGGCGGTAAGAACAGCAGATTTAATGGCTTGTACTTAACCCGAACTCCAAATCCCGTCCGTGCCGTGTCTTAAATTCTCATCCCTTCGATTGTTATCCCTAAATCGCTCGCCAGTGCTGTTGATGTAGCGAGCGTTCCAGCGCTGTAGAAAAGATATTAACTGCAACTTTTTTGCGGTATTCTGCTGCCTATTGCAGTATTTTGCGGCTTTGAGGTTGGCATGCATAAAACAGCCAGACAAAAATTATTGATGGAACTGCTTCTTGAGCAAGGGCAGGTGGGAATTGGGCAGCTCGTAGAGCAGCTGCAGGTTTCTGCGGACACCGTGCGTCGCGATTTGGCCGATCTGGAAAAACAAGGACTGGCGCAAAAGAACCATGGGGGAGCTGTGGCACTGGATCTGTCTGCGATGAATCGCCACCAGCGCAGCGCACTGATTCCCGACGTCAAAATCGAACTTGGCAGGCGAGTGGTGGAAAAAATACCGGCAGGTGCCACGCTGTTTCTGGATGCGGGCAGCACAGTGCTGGCTGTCGCCACGCTGCTAAAAGGCCCAGCAACGGTCATCACCACATCCCTGGATATCGCCCATCACCTCAGCGACAAACCCGAAGTCGAACTCATTCTTTTGGGCGGCAAATGGGACAAGCAGCAACGGCTGTTTTCCGGCAGCGCCACGCTATCTCTGCTCGAGAAGTATCGTGCAGACATCGCCATTCTGGGTGCCTGTGCGCTGCATGCCCGCTTTGGACTGAGTGCCAGCCAGGAGGGTGATGCTGAAGTGAAGCGTGCCATGCTGGCAGCCAGCAGCGAACACTGGGTGGTGGCCGATCATATGAAGCTCAACCGCTGTGAGCCCTATTTGGTCGCACCGCTAACCGATATTCATCAACTCTTCCTTGACGCGCCCTGGAACGAGTTTGACGTTAGCGGTTCAACGCAGGTCAGCATCACACAATCTTAATGGCAAGGAGACAGAGATGAGTATTGAGAAAGAAATTAATGTTGCACTGATCGGCTACGGATTTGTCGGCAAAACATTTCATGCCCCTTTAATTCAATCCGTTCCCGGTTTGAAACTGCATGTTGTTTCATCCGGCAGTGAGGAGAAGGTTAAAAAGGATCTGCCTGATGTCATCGTTGTCGACTCCCCGGAAGCGGCCATCCAGCATACAGATATTGATTTGGTGGTCATCGCCTCGCCCAATGCGACTCATGCGCCTTTAGCTAAAATGGCGCTGAACGCCGGCAAGCATGTGGTGGTGGATAAACCTTTCACGCTGGACCTGCAAGAGGCCAGAGAACTGGCGGCACTGGCCAGCGAGAAGAAATTACTGCTTTCAGTATTTCAAAACCGCCGCTGGGATACCGACTACCTGGGGGTCAAGAAGGTCATCGATTCTGGCGCGATTGGTCAGGTTAAACATTTCGAGTCTCACATCGATCGCTTCCGTCCAGAGGTGCGCGATCGCTGGAGAGAGCACGATATTCCTGGTAGCGGTTTATGGTTCGACATTGGCCCTCATGTAATCGATCAGGCTCTGCAACTGTTTGGGCTGCCTGAAACCGTTGCTGGTGACATCGCCGTCCTGCGTCATGGCGGCAAAAGCAATGACTGGGCGCACGTCACACTGAGCTACCCGGAGCATAAAGTGATCCTGCATGCCAGCATGCTCGCCGCGGGTGGCGTGTCACGCTTTACCGTTCACGGGGATAAGGGCAGCGTGGTCAAACCTAAAGCCGACCAGCAGGAAGCACAGCTCCTTGCCGGAATCGTGCCGGGCTCTGCGACCTGGGGCGAAGATCAGGATGATTTGATGGTTTTCGACAGCAATCTGCAAGTCACGTCAGTTAAAACGCCCAAAGGCGACCAGCGTCAGTACTACATTCAGGTGCGTGATGCGCTGGCAGGCAAGCAGGCTAATCCTGTTTCTCCAGCCCAGGCCATTGCCGTTATGGCGGTGCTGGAAGCGGCTGTGCGCTCATCGGAGACCGGCTCGGTGCAGACACTCGCGCTGAGTGAAGCTGAAGCTGGGGCGTTTTACCAGCGTGGATAGCCAGTCGGTAGCATAATGGCTTTTGGACAGGCGTAAATTCGCTGGCACCAGTGTGTCAGCGAATAACAGTGTCTTTATTCAGGTTGTCATTCATGTTATTGCCGATATTGCCTCTGTATCGATCAGAAGTATTGATTAAATGCGCAAACGGCAATCGATTCGATATTAATCATTTCATTCATTGATCTTCAATCACTCTCCTTTAAAGACTTTCAACACTATTTTAATATTTTAGACTGAGAGGGAATTAAATAATTTCCCATGCCAAGACTGATTTATTTCTACGATTGCTGTTGGGGATAATCACTAAAGGTTATAACTTTCCGTGGATTCTGTTTATTTTCCGTCATTACCGTAAATAACTTGCTCAGTGAATCATAATAATTATAATTCTCATTCGCCTTCTTGGGCGGGTGGGGAATCTGTTGCTGTGCGTCTCTTTCACGCGAAAGCGCTCCCTGCTGTAGTCGGATCTGAAAATAGGTTTTACAGGGAATTCTGTCTCAAATCCTGACGGAGTTGGGCGTTTGCGCATCTGAACACCCACCAGTCATCTCATTAATAACAAATTTCAAAGGATGATAATGTCTCGTTCTTCACGCCAGGCCAGGTTAATAAAGGCGAATAATAACGCCAGTGGCATCCAAACGTTGCCTGTACTCTCACTGCTGGCATTGGTTATCGCCACCGCACTCCACAGCCCGAACGTTTCCGCTGCTGAAACCAACACTCAGGAGCAAACGCTGGAAGTCACCGCGGCTGCCGGAAGCAGTAACAACAGCCAGGAAACGGACTACAACGTCCCTGTTACGCGTGCAGCGACTAAATTAGCGCTGACCGCGCGCGACACGCCGCAATCGATTTCTGTCATCAGCAAACAGCGTATGCAAGATCAGAAGCTGGAGACGTTAACTGACGTCTTAACCAACACCACGGGCGTCAGTCAGTTCAACTCCGGTGCCAACCGCAGCAACTTCTACTCTCGCGGGTTCATGATCGATAACTACCAAATCGATGGTGTGTCAGCACTGATTGATAGCGCCTGGAACCTGGGTGATACCCTGTCAGATACCGCGGTGTATGACCGCGTTGAAGTGGTGCGTGGTGCAACGGGTCTGATGACCGGCGCGGGTAGCCCGGCGGCATCCGTTAATATGGTGCACAAGCAGGCAGACAGCAAAACGTTTCAGGGTAATCTCTCAGCCAGCTATGGCAGCTGGGACACCCAACGCTATGTTGCCGATCTTTCGGGTCCGTTGACCGAATCAGGAAACGTGCGGGGTCGCGTGGTGGCGGGCTATCAGGATGGCGACAGCTGGCTGGATCACTACCATACACAGAAGAAATTCCTGTATGGCACCGTCGCGGCCGATCTCACCGATTCCACAACACTGACACTGGGTTACGATTACCAGGAAACCAACATACAAGGTGCGACCTGGGGTGGCTTGCCGACGTTCTACCTCGACGGCAGCAAAACCAATTACTCCCGCAGCACCAACATCGCGCCAGATTGGGCCTATAACAACAGCGATTCCAAAAAGGTGTTCGCCAGCCTGAAGCAGACATTTAATAACGGCTGGGAGCTCAACCTGAGCGGCTCGCACACTGAAGCGACCATGGATAGTAAGCTGCTGTATATCGATGGTTACTTTGATAAATCGACCGGTATCGGTATTGGCCCTTATGAAGGCTATGATTTGTTAGGCGGCACCGGCTACAACACCGCAAAACGCAAAGAAGATACCGCAGACGCCTATGTCACGGGGCCGTATGAGCTCTTTGGTCGCCAGCATGAGTTAATGGCGGGTGTCACTTATATCCGTCAGCACGATCGCTATGTCGGTGCTTCCACCAGCTTTACATCGGCAGACGTGGGTGATTTTAATGACTGGGGTAATTATCCAGAACCGGATTGGGACGACCAGGCACTGTCTCAGGATAATGTGATCCGTCAGAAATCCGCTTATTTAGCCACGCGCATTTCACTGGCCGATCCACTGCATCTGATCCTTGGCGCCCGTTACACGCAATACAACGCCAAAACGCTGACGCAGAATATGGAGAAGAACAACATCACGCCGTATGCGGGCCTGGTGTATGACATCAACGACACCTATTCCGCGTACGCCAGCTACACCTCGATTTTCAAACCGCAGACTTATCGTAACGCGCAGGGTGCTTATCTCACACCTGTCACCGGTAAAAGCTATGAAACCGGGATCAAGGGTGACTGGATGAACAGCCGTGTCACCGCGTCGCTGGCGGTGTTCCGTATCGAGCAGGATCACCTGGGCGCGACGGATTATGCGCTGGTTTCAGGCAGCACCGATTACGCCTATTACGAGCAGAACGGTACGGTGAGCAAAGGCGTTGAATTTGAGATCAACGGCGCAGTGACCGACAACCTGCAAATGACCTTTGGTGCAACACGTTACGTGGCGAAAGATGGCGATAATGCCGCGCTGAACCCAACGCAGCCTCGTACCTCACTGAAGTTGTTCACCAGCTATCGTTTGCCGATGCTGCAGGATCTGACCGTGGGCGGCGGCGTGAACTGGCAGACGCACACCTGGGATAACGTGGCAGGTCCTGGCGGGACTTCAACGCTGTATGCAGAACAAGGCAGCTATGCGCTGGTGGATCTGTTCGGTCGCTATCAGGTCACCAAACAGCTCTCTGTGCAGGCTAACCTGAACAACCTGTTCGACAAAACCTACAACATTGATGTCGGCAGAAACACCGTGTACGGCGAACCGCGTAACGTATCCATCTCGGCGAACTACCGATTCTGATCCGGCTGAATTCTCATCGGAGAAAGGCCCTGGCATAATCTGCTGTCTGAACCCTTCGTACCTTGTGTGCGGAGGGTTCAGCGTCTTCAGTGTTTCCCCCCTTTTAAAGCTATTCCCGCAATACCTCAATGAAAGCGCCCGAGTCCCTATACTTAACGTCTTTCTTTACATGAGAGGGGGTGACTTTTGACAGCAGAACCTGAAAATATTGATGCCATGGCCTGGCAGGAACTCAACGCTGCAGCAAACGATCCCCATGCTGGGTTTCGCTATCTGAATGTCTGCACCATCGATAGTGAACTGAAACCGCAGGCCCGCATGATGGTGTTAAGGCGCACTGACAGTTCCCAACGACTTCTGGAATTTCACACAGATATCCGCAGTGCAAAATGGCAGGAGTTAGCCATTAACCCCGCCGCAACGGTATTGGGTTTTTGCTCACAAACGCGCTTGCAGTTACGTTTGCAGGGGCATTTTAAACAATATGAACCAGCAAGCACTCTCGCCGAGCAAACATGGCAAGGGCTGTCAGTCTGGACGCGCAAGAGTTATACCGGCGGGCCCCCCGGAGATGCATTGCTGTCTCAGCGCGAACTTGTTCGCCATGCTCAAGATGAGGAGGGCAGAGAAGACGGTCAGCGCCATTTTGGTGTGCTGGTTTTTCAGGCGGAGTCACTGGATTGGTTTCAGTTACAGCGAAATGACAACCGCAGGGCAAGTTTGAATTATTCCCCATCGGGAAGTCTGACATCCTTCCAATGGATTAACCCCTGAGGGTTGATGCGACTGTTCTAAGCCAGTGCCCTAATCACCTTCGCAGGTCCTCTGTCGCGCATACATCGCTTTTCGTGTGATGTGCATGCCGTCAATGGTCACGCTTCTATGAGGAATTGAAATCAGACGGTGAAACTGTCGCCAAAAAGACACCGGCTTAATGAATTACCGTGATTTAGATCTCATTTTTCAAATCTTGACTATACTCATACCTTTCTTTACACGGCCTGTGGCCGTGTTTTTGCAACCCATGGAAGCTTAAATGCAAAACCCTTCCCAGCCACCGTCTGATGACGGCGGGTCTCTGAATTTCACTGTTAAGCAACGTCTGTTTTTTGTGGTGTTAGTGGCTACCATGGGCGCTCTGGCGTTCGGCTACGACACCGGCATCATTTCGGGTGCGCTGCCCTATATGACTCTGCCGATCTCGCAGGGTGGGCTGAATCTCACGCCTTTTACCGAAGGGCTGGTCACTTCCGCGCTCACGTTCGGTTCAGCCATCGGAGCCTTCGTTAGCGGCTATGTCTCTGACCGCTTTGGCCGCAGAATTACGCTGCGCAGCCTTGCGGTGGTGTTTGTCGCGGGTGCATTGGGCACGACCATCGCCCCTAATCTTGAAATCATGGTGGTGATGCGCTTTATCCTCGGATTTGCGGTGGGGGGAGGATCCTCAACGGTTCCGGTGTTTATCGCTGAAATTGCGGGTCCAAAACGTCGTGCGCCTCTGGTAAGCCGTAACGAGCTGATGATTGTTTCAGGGCAGTTGCTGGCTTATATCGTCAGTGCGGCTATGAGCCTGCTGCTGCATGACCCGAGTATGTGGCGTTATATGCTTTCGCTGGCGATGATTCCCGGCATTTTGCTGTTTATTGGCACCTTCTTTGTCCCGGCCTCACCGCATTGGATGGTGGCCGAAGGGCGCGTCAATGAGGCGCTGCGTATCCTGCGTAAATTGCGAGAGAACCCGCGCGAAATTAAAAAAGAGATGGCGGAGATGCGGCAGAACGCGCGCGAAGCCCGCCAGGGGCCGCCCGCTCGCGAACTGCTGAAAGAAAAATGGATAGTGCGACTGCTGCTCTTGGGCTGCGGCATGGGGATCGTTGCACAATTCACCGGTGTGAACGCCTTTATGTATTACACGCCTATCATTCTCAAAAGCACCGGTCTGGGAACCAGTGCGTCGATCGCCGCCACGATTGGCAACGGCGTGGTGTCGGTGCTGGCAACTTTTGCCGGTATCAAAGCCATCAGCCATTTCGGTCGCCGTCCTATGCTGATGACGGGGCTATCGGTGGTGATCGCCATGCAACTGGCGCTGGGCGCTGTGCTGGTGCTGTTGCCGCACAGCTTGACGCAGAGCCTGCTGGCGTTAGCTTGCATCCTGGTGTTTCTGTTCTTTATGCAGATGTGTATTTCGCCCGTGTATTGGCTGCTGATGTCTGAATTGTTCCCGATGAAACTTCGCGGAGTATTAACGGGTTCAGCCGTGGCTTTTCAGTGGATATGTAACGCCCTCGTCGCCCTGGCTTTCCCGCCATTGCTGTCGCTGGTGGGGAATAATGCCTTCTTCATTTTTGCCGCCATCAACGTGGCATCGTTGGTGTTTGTCGCAGTGATGTTGCCGGAAACTCGCGGTAAATCGCTGGAGGAGATCGAAGCCCATATGCGTGAACATTTTGGCGAGAGTCCTAATGAAACTGCGCCAACAGCCTAGCGCCTGAAATCCAGCTATTACTCGCTGCTGTCCGTGTGGCTTTTCTCCGTACGGCGGCAGCGCTCCGAGCAGTACTGCACTTCTTCCCAGCATTTCTCCCACTTTTTTCGCCAGGTCATGGGCTTGTGACACTGTTTGCAATAGCGGACGGGCAGGGACTGTTTGTTTCCTTTGAAATCTTTCATATCGTGTTGCCTGCGACGAAGTGAGCCGGCACTCATCGGCTAAATCAGGTTTTACTTAAAATAGATTTTAGAACATGCTCGATTTTCGCGGTTAACTGGCATTCAAACCCACCATTGAATACATTAATTCCACAATCATCATCTGTTGCCTTGCTGACTGAATATTCCCCAAACGGAAGTCAGCACATTATTCAGGAACTTATCCCATGCGCAAAACAGACCATCTTGGGGGAATTACGGCGTTTGTGGCGACGGCACAGCACGGCAGTTTCACCGCTGCCGCAGAACGACTGGGCCTGACCAAATCGGCTGTCGCCAAAAGTGTTGGCCGATTAGAGACACGACTTGGCGTAGAACTTTTCCTGCGTTCGACCCGACGCCTCAGCCTGACGCCGGATGGTGAACGGTTCCTGGCAAGCAGTCAGAGCGCTATCGAGATCCTGGAACAAGCTGAAGCCGAGCTGACATCGCATATTGCCGAGCCATCAGGACGGTTAAGAGTAGACCTGCCAGCAGCGTTCGGCAGGCAGCGTATTTTGCCTCATCTGCTGCGCACGCTCCGTCAGTATCCGGAACTCTCAATGACAGTGACATTCAGTGAACGCTTTGTCGATCCGATAGAAGAGGGGATAGACCTGGTCGTCCGCATTGGTGAGCTGGCTGACAGTAGTGGACTAATAGGCCGGCGCCTGACAACACAGAAACTGGTTATCTGTGCGTCTCCCGACTACCTGCAAAGATCTGGTGTGCCTGGAGAACCGGGTGATATCAGTCGGCATGAATGTATTGTCGGCCTGCGACGCAATGAGCCGAAAATCTGGCTGCTGAAAAACAGCCTTGGCCAGGTAACGCGTTATACGCCGCCGGCGACCCATGAATTTGCCGATGGCGATGCGATGCTGGCGGCCGTGCTCGCCGGGTGCGGATTGTCTCAGCTGCCGCTCTGGCTGGTGGGGAAATATCTTGCCAGTGGGGAACTGGTCGAGGTGTTGAGTGGGTATGCGGGAGGCGAAATGCCGGTGAGTGCCTTGTGGCCGAAAAGCCGTCAGCTACTGCCTAAAATCCGCTTTATAGTGGACACGCTGGTTAAAGCTGCCGATGAGGGCTTAATGGACTGATTCAACTGATGTAATGAAAGCAAATAATCTCGCCTTCTCTTTGCTGAAGGCGAAATTATCCCTACCTAACGGCAGCTTATAATCCTAACTCTGTCTGGCTGGGCATATGGCCCCGGAACGGTGTCCTGCATTGTCTGCTCGATGTTTTATGAGGATGCTGATAAACGCCAGCACGGCAAAAATAATGCTGCTCAATACCACCGAATGCGTGCCGAACTCGGCAATAAACCAGCCGCCAGCCAGAGATCCAATGGTGATGCCGAGATTTGAAAACGACATGTAAAGACTATTGGCAAACTCGGGTGCCTGGCTGGCTTCTCGCATTAGCCATGTCTGACTGATCACGAGTCCAGAGGAGTGGAATGCTCCCCAGAAAACCGTCAACAGGCACATGGCCAATAGGGAGCTGCCGGTGATCCAGATCAGCACCAATATCAGTGCAAATAACAGCGGATACAGGTGGGTGGTTTTCACCACATCTTTCTGCAGGAAGCTACTAAAGACAAAGTTGCCAATAAACCCGCAGATGCCAAACACCAGTAGCAACCCACTGATAGTGTTGTTATTCAGGTGCGTGATGCCAGCAAGGTAATCGGCCACGTAGCTAAAACTGGAAAACATCGCCGCAAAAATCATCGTCACCGTGATGATGGTCAGCCAGAGCTTGCCGTTGCGGAGCACGCTGAGTTGGCTGGCAAAGGAGACCTTTGCTTTTGCTGGCAGGGAGGGAACGAATAACAGGATGCCGAGAAAAGCAATAAAGCAAGCCACCGCTGCAAACCAGAAGGCAGCAGCCAGCGAAATATGTTCAGCCAGCAGTGTATTCAGCGGTACGCCGAGCACAAGTCCGATCGCCACCCCTGCAAAGATTTTAGCTGCCGCACTGGCACTTTTTTCTTTCGGAACGGACTGAGTCGCGACCACTAGCGCAACGGAGAAAAACACCGCATGAGTCAATGCCGGAAGCACGCGGAAAATCAGCATGGTGTTAAAAACGTCTGTTGTGGCATAGATAAGGTTAGAGACGACAAACACTAACAAGATGGCGAGAAGCACCGTTTTCTTATTCAGTCCCGATAGCAGCAAGGTGATGAAGGGCCCAGTGACAGCCACAATCACAGCGTAGATGCTGACCAGGTAACCCACCTGCGTTGCGGTGACATGCAGCTGTGAGATGAGTTTGGGGAGTAAGCCGATAATGCCAATTTCCGTGGTGATGACGCCAAAGACAGCAACGGACAGCGTCAGTAAAAGCAGTGAACCTTTGTTTTGCATCGTATTACCTATGTTCAGGTTATTCAGTTAGCAGGTGAAACCGCCGCACGAAAATACCCAATCTGAATATTTTTATTAGGCGTTTGGATACGTGAATTCTTACGGAATTTCAAAGAAGCGGAAATATCACTATGCGCGCTTCTTTGGAGACATAACTTCGTCAATCAAGAGGGGGATTAACTGATTTACAGAGCCTGACGGGCCAGTGAGTATGAAGCGAGGGGAAGAGGCGGCACCTGCCCGAGCAGATGCCCATTAGAGGTTAGAACACCACCGAGTAATTCAACCCAAATGTCCGGCCACGACCTTTATAGGTATAAAGCCCGGCATCACCATAGGTTGGGCTGTACAACCCTGGCGCGCGTTGTCCCCACGCGGTGGTGTAATCCTTGTCCAGCAAGTTCTCGACGCTAAAGCTGAGTTTGCCAACTGGCAACGCATAACTTCCCAGGAAATCCACGGTGTTGTAGCCATTAATTTTCTTGCCGTCGGCATCAGATACATCGAAGGTTTGCGTGCTTTGTACCCGCAGATTCCAGTCTCCTGGTGCCCAGTTCAGCCAGGCACTGACTTTCGACGGGCTGGCGCTGTCGATGGTCAGCTTCTCCCATTTTCCATCGACGCGCGTTTCTGATTTGATGATGTTGAAATTCGAGCCGGTACTCCACTCGCTGTCGTTGAAGAAATAGTCGACCTGGCCCTCAACGCCATAGATCCGCCGCTTATCGTCATCCAGATTAATGGTCATGTCGGTTTTATTAATGCTGATGGTTTTATCCGAAAGCGAAAAATAAGCCGCAAGCTGGGTGCGCAGATTATCACCGGTGTAACGCCAGCCCAGTTCGTAGGCATCAACTTTAATCCCCTCCAGTTTGGAGTCGTTCACGTTGACGCTGTTGAGCAGGTTGTAATGTCCGTTAGCCAACTGGTAGGTGCCTGAGCCGTAATATTTCGCCAGATCCGGGATTTCAAAACCTTGTGAGAAGTTAAACCACACTTGCTGGCGCTCGGTAATACGGCCGAGGATGCCAGCGTTGAACAGCAAATTATTGTAACTGGTTGAGCCGCCAGGTACGGCGTCAGCTGAGGTTGCCCGACCGGTTGCGATCGCCTGCTGCTGCGCGTAGCCAACGAAATCATCCACTTTGTTTTTTGTGTACTGATAGCGCACACCACCGCTCAGCGTGATGGCATCAATGTCATAACTGGACTGCAGGAAAGGGGCAAGATTGGTGATGCTGTAACCCGGATAGCGCCCGACATTATAGGCATTTTCCAGCGTCATCCCGCCGCTTTGCGCCGCTGTGTTCAGGTCAAAGAACTGCTGGTTGGCATCGAACGTTTCGTGCTCAGCATCAACGCCATAAGTCAGCGTTAAGGCATCGACGGGTTTGCTGTTGAGGGTCAACTTACCGCCGTAGAAATCCGTTTTCTGCTGTGAAGCGCCAATACTGGTTACCCGGCCGCCGCTGAGGGTGGGGAAGGGGTAGAAAGTCAGGTTTTCATCACGATAGTAAATCTGTGCCACCAGATCCTGACCGAGAAAATCAGTGTTGGAATACTGCAGGTTAATCAGATGGCGCTCAGTGCCAGGCAAGCGATCGGCATTGAGATTGTCAGCGTTGTAGGCGTTGGCTGAACCGGTCACGGCCGAGAAGTTATCGCCCAGATACAGCCCATGCTTTCCATCTGATTCACTCTTAAAATATTGCGTTGTCAGCTGCAACTGCTGGCTTTCATCAATGTTCAGCGTTCCGGTGCCCATCACATCCAGACGATCGGAATACTGCAGCCCGGTCTGGGTATTATCAATGATCACCTCATCGCCTTTGCCATCATACCAGCCGCCAAAGCGCTGATAAGCCACGGACAGGCGTCCGGAAGCTTTGTCATTACCTCCGCTTACGCCCGCCGCGATGTTTTCATCATGATCGTTATGACTGTTGAAGCCGCTTTTAGCGCCGGTTTGCAACTCTACCTCGGTGCCTGCCTGCCCTTTTTTGGTGACGATGTTAATCAGACCACCGGTGCTGCCGCCGCCGTAGAGCGAGGTTGCGCCGGAAATGACTTCAATGCGCTCAATGTTGAAGGGATCGATGGAATCAAGCTGGCGGCTGTCGCTGCGTGATGAGTTCAGGCGCACGCCATCAACCATTACCATCATTGAACGACCACGCATGTTCATACCGTAGTTGGTTCGCCCCTGGCTGCTAACGTCCATGCCAGGAATCAGTTGTGCCAGCACTTCCTTCAACTCTTTGCCGCCCTGAACCTGCTGCTCAATTTCAGTCTGTTCAATGATCCACGTGGTTTGCGCCATCTCTGCGACGCTGCGGTGGGTGCGGCTGGCGGAGACCACCATCTGATCGTCCTTTGGCTCCTCAGCCCAGGCACTGGAAGAGAGCATCGCGAGCAGGCACGGTTTTAAAACCCAGAGAGTAGGCTGTTTCATTGTTTATTTTCTTCCGATGAAGTGTTCAACATGGAATGGGATGAGCAGGGTGTTGATTCTGAGTTTCCGGCTGCCATCAGCCTGAAAAGCATCATCGGGATGCGCACGATAGCGTAAACACAGCCCAACAGTTTCAACATCCGCTGTTTGGAAGAGGTGATCCATAAGCCAATCCCATCATTCAATTGATAATGATTATCGTTATGATAGGCATTTCTTTTGTGCAAGCAACTGGTTTTGTCATATTTACACACAACTAGTCACATCTTGCGCCTATGACACTAACAATTATCTTACGTATTGGTGTGAGGGGAGAGGATTTGGGGGGCGTGAAACACGCTTGCCTCATCAGAACATCAGCTTACTGATGGGTAGGGCGGCTGGCTGACCGGCACTCCTTCGTCACTGAGCTTTGCTGAGCAGGATCATGAACCGGATGAGTGGGAGCAGGCCGGGCTTATACGTATTAAGTTGGTGCTTGTGGGTCGCGCGCAGCGTGCTGTGCGTCTGGGCATTGAGCGGATTAAGATCCTTGCTGCACACGGCTCTGCGGCATCAATTCCTGTCGCCACGGTGACATCGCGGTAATGCAAAGCAAGCTTGCCATCCATGGCGGCCTCTGTTTACGTCCTAACCTCTTTGAGCAACTGCTGAATCACCTGTTCCTGCTCCGCATAATTGCCTTCACCAAATGCGCTGTATCGCAACTGACCCTGCGCATCGAAAATATAATGTGCAGGCCAGTACTGATTACCAAAGCGATTCCAGATGCTGTAATTATTGTCCGCGACCACGGTGTAAGGCAGTTGCCACTGTTTGATGGCACGGTTCACCGCTTTCTCATCCCTTTCCCACGGATATTCCGGAGTGTGAACGCCTACCACCACTAAACCTTCAGATTGATATTTATTGGCCCAATCACGCACATGCGGCAAGGTGTGCTGACAGTTAATACAGTCGTAGGTCCAGAAATCCACCAACACCACTTTGCCTTTTAACGTTTCTGGCGTCACCGGTGAACCGTTCAGCCATGCCGTGCCGCCATCCAGTGAGGGCAGATCGCTGCGCGTTTTTGGCATCACGACAGGTTCGAGGCGAGGTGTTGTTGTGGGCTGTGGCGCCCATTCACTCAGACGTTGTTCAAGATGCTGCGCAAACGCAGGGCCACGCTGCAACTGACCTTGTGTCCCGCTGGCAATCAACGCGACCGCAGCCAGCATGAAGCCTCCCGCCACCTGGCGCAAACGCGTGGTGAATGCCAAACCCGGCCGTAATCGTGTGACTAATCCGCGTCCAGCCACATACAGCAACGCCAACATCAGTGCTGCACCGCTGCCATAGGCTCCCAGCAAAAGGCCAACCGAGACAGGATCTTTCCCCACCACGGCCAGGCTGAGAATCGCGCCCAGCACCGGCCCCGCGCAGGGTGACCACAACATCCCGGTCGCCAACCCCGCCAAAAAGGCTGCCGCTAAACCACGACGGCGATTGCTGGCATTATTGATGCGATTGCCCAACGCCACAAAGGGTTGGGTAACATGCTGAGCAATACGCTTTGACAGTAATGTCAGCGCCGTTACCGCCAAGAAAGCCAACGCGATCCCACGTCCAGCCGCCGTAACACTGGCAACCCAATGGCTGGCTACTGTCACCAGCAGTGCGACGGCGGTGAACATCATCACCATGCCGCTCAACAGTGCCAGCAACTGCCCTTTTTGACCGCGCACGCTGGCAAACACAAACGGAATTACAGGCAAGGTACAAGGGCTGAGTAACGTCAACATGCCTGCAAAGAAAGCAATAATGAAAGACATAGGGCCTCCTTAATGGGCGTTAACCGCAGCGGTGATCACACGTACCACGCTATCCGGCTGGCTTAACATCGACACATGACTCGCCGCGACTTCACTCACTTGCGCATGAATTTTTTTCGCCATCGCCCGCTCTAGATCGGGGTTGATCATGCGATCCTGGCGGCTGACCAAATACCAAGTCGGCTTTTCCACCCAGGCTGCTTGCGTCACTTTGTCGCCAAAGGCGGCGGCACGGATGGGACCTTGCGTTACGGCGAGCAGCCGTTGCTGTGCGGGCTTAACATCTGGTGCGAAGTCTTGTGCCACCGCCGCCGGCGATAATGTCAGGAATCCATCCGGGGTCTTGGTGATCCCCGCGCTGCCAGCCGGTGCCGGATAACTATCCGCCAGCTCAGCCGTAGATTGCCCCTTATCCGGCGCAAAGGCGGCGATATACACCAGCGCTTTGACCTTTTTGTCATGACCGGCTTCGGTGATCACCGTTCCTCCCCAGGAGTGACCGACCAGCACCACGTCGCCATGCGCCTGAGCAATGGCACGTTGCGTGGCGGCGACATCATCTTGCAGGGAGGTAAGTGGCAGCTGTACCGCAATCACTTCATCATGTTTGGCCTGCAGCTGCGAGATAACACGATTCCAGCTACTGCCATCAGCAAATGCGCCGTGGACCAGCACAACCGAGTGCAGACTTTCAGCCTGCGCGAAAGGGGCAACTGAGAGTGCCAGCAGCGTGGCGGAAAAGAGGTGAGACAACGTTTTCATAGGAACCTCGTGACAGTGGTTAAAAGGCTGCGTGCTTGAGCAGTGCGCTCATTTAACCAGGCTGATGTGTTCACGAAGTGTCTGATACCGCCCGTTTTGTCAGTCTGTATGTGTACGGGCGGCGCAGATACAAAAGGCTACAAATCGGTTTGCTGCAGAGTGATGTGCGCGTCGAGCCCGCCTTCCGCCCGATTGGATAAATGCAGCGTGCCAGACATCTGACTCACCAGCTGCGTGGCGATCGCCAAACCCAGCCCGGTGCCGCCGGTGTGACGATTACGCGAACTCTCGACGCGATAGAAGGGTTCCAGCACCGCCTGCAACTCCGCTTCAGGAATACCTAGGCCGTTATCCAGCACGTGAATCTCTACCCGATCCCCTTGCGGCGCGCTCAGCACCATGCCAGCCTCGCTACCAAACTTCAGCGCATTATCAATCAGATTGGTCATGATGCGGCGCAGCGCCTGTGGCCTGACGGCAAAAGTGTCTCTGCCATGACAGGGGCTGAATGTCACGGCTTTGCCGATGTCCTGATAGTCGCAGGCAATACTGTCGAGAAACGCATTCAGACTGACGACCTGCCGCGCCTCCTCCAGCACTTCCGATGAGCGAGCATAGGCAATGCCTTCTCGTACTAAGCGGCTCATATTATCGAGATCGCCCAGTAGCTTATCGCGCAACTCTGGCTGTTCTGACATCTCCACGCGCAGCTTCATGCGGGTAATCGGCGTTTGCAGATCGTGGGAGATCGCCGCCAGAATCTGGGCTCGCTCTTTGAGATGATCCTGGATGCGCGTCTGCATCGCATTGAACGCACGTGCCGCCTGCTGCACTTCATCTGGACCACTTTCTGGCATCAGTTGTGCACTGTTAGAAGCCGGCTTTAAACTCTCGACTGCCTGAGTAAAACGCATAAAGGGCCGCACGACCTGACGCACCGCCAGCCAGGCACAACAGAGCAATAACAGTAGCTGGCCAACCAATACCACCGGTAGCCAGCGCGCAATGGCGGGCATACGCGGCCAGAGATCGAGCGTCAACGGCGCGCCATCGTGTAACGTTAAATGCACCTGAATATGCTCACGCGGGCCTGGAATGGCGTGAATACTCATTTGATAGCGTCCGCCCAGGCTCTCCTGTAATGAACGGACGGCATCCCGCGCACGCCAGCTACTGGGATAAGGGCCAGGTAAACCTTTTGATAATTCGTAGCGATAGTTACCGCGCTCCAGTTTTGCCAGCCAACCGGGGCGTTCTGCTGCGGGTAAACGATCAAGAATGGCGACGCTGGTCGCCACATCATATTCGAGGTTGCCGAGCATCACGGTTTTGGCACTGCTCATGCGCTCGATCATCAAGCTGACTAAGGTGGTGGCATTCGCCAGCAACAAACCACCCAGTACGATAATCAGCAGGCGCGCCAGTAACGATCGCGGCCACAGCTTCATTCATGCGCCTCTTTAATGATCACCGGTGCCGCCAGCACATAACCTTCGCTGCGCACCGTTTTCAGGTAGGCGGGCTCACGCGCATCATCCCGCAGGCGCTGACGTAAGCGGCTGACCAGCAGATCAATGGAGCGCTCGAACAGCTCAGCATCGCGCCCCTGAGTCAGATTCAACAGTTGGTCTCGGTTCAATACCCGCTGTGGGTGATCGAGAAACACGCGCAGCAGGCGGTATTCAGCCCCACTCAAGGCCACGATCACCCCTTCTTGATCGATGAGATGTCGTGCTGAGGTATCTAATTGCCAGTCACCAAAAGCGATAATGCGACCGGCCTCAGTAATTTGCAGATTAGGCGGCAAGGCGCGGGTGCGGCGCAGAATGGCTTTGATGCGCGCCAGCAGTTCGCGGGCGACAAAGGGTTTGATCAGATAATCATCCGCGCCCATCTCCAGGCCGAGAATGCGGTCAGTATCCTCGCTGCGGGCGGTGAGCATCAGAATCGGCAGGTTTCGCTGGGTATCACTGCGTAGCTGGCGGCACAGCGTCAGGCCATCATCGCCTGGCATCATGATATCGAGGATCACCAGGTCGATAGCATTCGCCGATAACATGGCGCGCATTTCACGGCCATTGGCGGCGCCCGTGGCGCGATAGCCTGATTTGATCAGGTAATCGGTAATCAGTTCACGGATATCCCGGTCATCATCGACGACCAGAATGTGATCAATGTGCTCCAAAACAACCTCCTGTTTTCAACCTACGCAAAAAAGACCGGCATCATTGAGCCGGTCCTTAAAAAATCGTTCTTACAGCGCAGCGGCATCGACCACTGCTTTAACAAATTCCTGCGGATCTTCCGCTGGCGGGTTATGTCCAATATTGCCGGTAAAAGTACGATGCTCATATTTGCCGCTGAATTTGGCGCGATACGCTTGCGGTGCCGGATGTGGCGCACCGTTGTTATCTCCTTCAATGGTAATCGTTGGGACGCTAATCACCGGCAGTGTGGCTAACTTTTTCTCATAAGCATCATACTTTTGCTCGCCTTTTTCCAGGCCAAGACGCCAGCGATAGTTGCTGATGGTCACTGCCACCTGATCCGGATTATCCAGTGCTTTAGCGCTCACGTTGAACGTGGCATCACTAAATTTCCAGCCCGGCGAGGCTTGCTGCCAAATCAGTTTGGCAAAATCATGGGTGTTTTTCGCATAGCCCTGCTCGCCACGCGCTGTGGCAAAGTAGAATTGATACCACCATTGCAGCTCAGCCTGCGGCGGTAAGGCTTTTTTACCCACATCCTGACTGCTGATCAGATAGCCACTCACCGACACCAGCGATTTGACGCGCTCCGGCCACAACGCGGCGACAATATCCGCCGTGCGCGCACCCCAGTCAAAGCCACCGAAGACCGCCTGTTTGATGCCCAGCGCATCCATCAGCGCCACGGTATCGGCGGCCAATGCGGAAGGCTGGCCGTTACGCGGGGTTTTATCGGAGAGGAAACGCGTACTGCCATATCCGCGCAGATAAGGCACGATGACACGATAGCCCTTAGCCGCCAACTGCGGTGCGACCTTGGCATAGCTTTGGATGTCATACGGCCAGCCATGCAGCAGAATAATGGCCTGCCCATCGCGCGGGCCGATATCGACGTAACCGACATTCAGCACGCCCGCTTTCACTTGATGAATGGTGTTAAAGGCGGCAGCGTAATCCGCTTCGGTTGAAGTAGCGGCAAAAGCAGTGGTTGTGGCGGTTAACACCAGCGCAGCCAGCAGAGATTGACGGAAGATGTTTTTCATGATGTTTTCCTCAAATAATCAATGATGTGCAGCTTGCGCAGGCACGATGAAGTTAATGATTTTGCTATCGATAGGCTTATGCGTTGGATCGGCGAGGATAATCGTCACCTTGTGCGGCCCTGCGGGCAGTCCAACCAAAATAATCGGTTCACCGCTGGTATCCGCCCAATGCCACGGGTTGTTATCAACGATCACGTGGATATGGCCGATGCGAGGTGTCACCTTCAGCGCCTCGGGGCCGAAAACTGGCTCAATGCGCAGGTTTTCAGCGCGATATTGAATGAACACCGCACCCTTGCGCAGCGGACCCGCTAACGGCGCGTCAACAATCAATTTTGCCGGTGGTTGAGGATTATCGAGTGGGGCAACGGCGGCAGCGCCCAGTACCTCTCCGGCGCTCAGACCGTTGAGCCTGTCGGCCCAGGCACAGGTCGCTGAAGCGCCCGCCTGTCGGCCCAGGCACAGGTCGCTGAAGCGCCCATCAGGAAAGATGAAATCAGTAGTCGGGTTAACATTGGGTTATCTCCACGCAGCGGTTGAATGCGTACAGAAGAACACGGCAATGTATGTGGGAAATGTTCAGAATGGTGGGTTGTGCAACGGGGTGTATGCGTTCAGCAGACAGATACACTGCGATACAAAATGACTAAAAAATCTCGTTATCAGAGAGGGAAAATCAGCGCAGGTGAGTAAGGTCACCTCATCTAAAACCTTCGGAGATATCCATTAACCACACGCCAAAACGTTTTAACTTGTCGATCGTCTTCTCGAGAACAACAGCATAGCGTGGGCGCGCAACCGGTTCGGTGCACTGAACACCTCTCTCATTCAACGCCCGCCAGGCTGCCAGCCTCACTTTATAAACCACATCATGATTCAACAGATATTGCAGCGCCTCGAGGCTGTGATCGCTTTTCTGCTCTTTCAAGACTGCGATTAACTTCAGTCGCTTATTAAAATCTGTTTTATCCTTCATGAGGATGTCGATTTCTTCTGGCTGCACGCTATCCCCTGGATTAAATAAAAAAGCGGCATCAAATACCCATTGAGTGTACGTTTATGCAGATTCTTTGCAGGGTGCAAACCGAGCTGAGCCCAACGTTTACCGGCCAGCGCTAGCGGGCCAGCAGCGAAACAATGGTCTGACTGGGTACAATACGCACGCCTGGCGCGTTATTCAGGTTTTGCATGGTCGTACTGGTCATCCGTGTGGCGGGTGCGCCTTGCAGTAGCACGGTGGTGCAGCCGGTGAGATGGCGCGATGGTCCCATAATCACGTTGGATATTACGCCACCTAACACGCCCGCTTCATCACCCTGCGTTTTCGGCGTTATGGTGGTTAAGTTGTGGGCTGGCATTCCTGCAAACAATACGGTGGGTGCTGTCGGGACCGACATCGCGCCGCTGCCAATATTGACAAACGTAACCGGAGGCGGCGTTTTACACACATCACCGACCGCCTGGTCGATGCCGCCACGCTGGCAATTAGCAAACATAACGACTCCTCAGTCAGCCCATATGAATTTGTTTGGCGTCCATTCGGGTCAGCGTTTTGCTGCTGATGAACGTGTTTTTGGCATGCAAACGGGTGAAGTCGTCCGTTTTTACGTCCAGCTGGCCGGCGCGCACCTGTTCGCACTGAGCGGTTTTGCGCAGCAGGCGCTGGCTGAACTGGCTGACGCTTTCCCAGATGCTTTCACACTGTTTGCCAAAGATGCGCCCGATGTTGACCCATGCAGAAACGGACTTGCCATGGTATTTAAGCTCGTCGATTTCGCAGGTACCTTGCCCGGCGTTAAGTCTGAATTGTGCGCTTTTAAGTTGTAGCGTGCCGGCGGAAGACAGATGCAAATCACTGTCGCAATGGAGGTGTGCCGCTTGTGTCGGACGGGCGCGCGTGAGCACGGCAAGCATCCATAGCTGTTGTTCTACCGTAAACAGCAGTACGACATCGCCGACTTCGGGTGACAGTAAACAGCTGGCTGCACGTTGCGTCAGCCAACGTCGACCGGCGATCGCCACCCAAAATGTCCCCTCAGGTTGGATCGCCACAATCTCACCCTGAGCTTGCGCTGGTGGATGTAACGGCAGAGAAAAAGGTTTGGCTTCATTCATTGTAAAATCTCTCAGTTATCGACGTGCTGGTTTGATCTGGCTATTGATTGCGCGCCTGTGTTGGTGGTGCGCGTTTGGCACTCCACTCTTCAACCTCAAATAAAGCCTCATCTTTTTCGATAATGCCGTGTCGTGAAGTGAAGTGGCTCCGTTCAAGACTGGCACGATGCAGCAGCGTGTGGTTAAACGCACTATCACTGAATTGCGCCTCATCCAGTTGCGCGTAAGAACAATCGGCGTACTCAAGGGCGCACTCTGTAAATTGCGCCTGAACGGCATTCGCACGTTGCAAAATGGCATACCGCAAATTGCTGTGGCTGAAATCGCAGCCGGTCAGGGTCGCGGCCGTAAAATTGGCGTGGGATAAGTTACTGTAGCGACAATCACTGCCGGTCAGCATTGCTGCGTTGAACAATGACTGGCTGGCGTTGCAGTGTGTGAACGTGGCCTGATGAAGATCAGCATTGATGAAATTGCATTGTGTCAGCGTTGCCCGATCGAAGTTCACGCCAGCGAGCTGGCTGTCGGTAAACTGGCACTGATGGAAAGCGAGTTCGGCGAAATTTTGCAGATGCAAATTACAGGTGTAAAAGGTACTCAACGTCATTTTCGCCTGCGTGAACTGCGTACTGCGCAGATCGCTGTTCATAAAGGTGATTTGCTCGCACAGCGTTGCGCTGAACTGTGCGTTGCGCAGTGTGACGTCTGTGAAGGCGCATTGCTCCATGCCTGCCTGGTGGAAATTGCTGTCATTAAGCGATCCGCTGATAAATTGCGTCTGCACCTGCACGCTAGCAATGAACTGGCTCTCATCCAGTTGGCAATCATTGAACAGGCATTCGGCCAGTTCACACTGGTTAAACAGCGCGCCGGTCATGGTGCATTGATTAAAGAATGTCTGCTGCATCGCCAGCCCGCTGAAATCGCAGCCGCGTAAATCGCACTCACTGAATTGCGTTTCATGCAAATTGCAATCAATGAAGCGCGCGCCGATCAGATTCACACCGACAAAGCAGCCCCCAGACAGATCCCGGCCACTGAAATCATGTTGTTCCAACGTCAGCCCTTCAATAATCTCACCGCGTTTGATGGCGCGTTGCACCTCGTCTGGCGTCTTCATAACGGATGCTCCTGTACGCGCTGCGGCACAGTTTTCATTTCATTGGTCCAGGCATCATCAAAGCGGGTTTCACCATCCAGCAGGGTCAGGGAAAGGTCTGCACGGAACAGATTGCAACCGCGCAAATCACATCCCAGCAATTGCGCTTTGGCGAGAAACGCCCCGCTGAAATTGCTGTCTTTAAGCTGCGCCTGATTAAAGCAGGTGCGCACAAACTGACATTCGCTGGCCTGCATTTGACGCATATCCGCCAGGGTGCAATCTGCTTCACTGAGGTCGCTGGTCACGAGTGTTGCCTGAATAAACTGCGCATGCGGCAGGGCTGTCTCACGCAAATTGCACTGTGTCAGCGTGGCGCAACGGAAGTCCGCGCGTGGCAGCGAGGTGCCAGAGACAAACAAACAGGTCTGTAGCGAAGCGCTGTGGAAGTCGATCTCAGGTGCCTGGCATTCCACCCAGCCAACGGCCGTCAACGTGGCTTCGCGGAAGCAGATTGCGAACAGGTCGCTTTCAACAAAGTAGAGCTGGTTTAGCGTCGCCGCGGTGAAGTCCAGTGCCTGTAAGGCCAGCCCCGTGAACTGGCAGGATTCGAGCGTCGCGTGTTGAAAGCGGCAGTGCGCGAGAGTGACATGGTTAAACATCACATCGCTAATCCGCGTGTGATACATGATGCAGTGTTCCAGCACCCACTCGCTGCATTCAATTTGTGTGAAGACCGATCCGGTGAAATCGCATTGATAACAGTGCGCCAGCGCCAGAGCAGTATTGTCAAATGCGCATTCGGTGGCTGAGCAGGCGTAGAGTTGTGCACGCGTCAGGATCGCGTCACTGAAAATGCAGCCATCGAGTTGGCAATGTGAAAAGTTGACGTTTTCCAGCAGCGCGCCAGTGAAATCCGTGCCGCGCAAATCGAGATGCGAAAGGTCCGTGCCGGTCAAATCCATGTTGCGGCAATCCCCCTGGCGAGCCTGCACCCTCTGGCGTGCCGGGGTGGATTGTGCCTGCGTCATACGCTGCGGTGGCGTCAAATGGTGTGCGGTAAAGCGGTAGCTGTCAAACATCGCCTGCTGGTTAAACGCGCGCTGTTTGTCGCTGGCGTGCAGAGCGTCAGCATCCTGCGCATAGTTGGCTCGCTGGGTGCGGTAATGCTCAATAGCAGGGGGCGATGGCGCGAAAGCCGCATCGGTATCCTGCTGCTGCTGTGCATCGGCATATTGATTGATCACCTGCTGTGCCTTGCTCTCCTGCATGGCCAGATAAGCATGGAGATCTTCCATGGGCACCGGTGCAGGACGTTGCTGTTCCGGCACCATGTCGTCAATATCGATTCCGCTGGCAGCAAATTCCTCGCGTTGTTGCGCTCGCTGGATGCGTTGCCAGCGATTCAGATTCTCTTCCATGGGACTCAGCGGCTGCGCGTTCTGGTCATCTTCCATCACGCTGCCGGCAGGCAAGAGTTCGCTGTCGCGCAGGGCGAGTAATACCGACCGCTCAGGGTCGTTACGCTGCTGCACTAATTGCTGATAATAGGCCAGGCTACGTGGCTGAGTGCAGTGTTCCAGCGCCGCCAGCAAGGTATCGACGTCGGCCGCATCGTCCTCCTGAATCCGGGCGCTCCCTTGCCACATCATCATGATACGTTCACAGTGCGGGAAGAAATGCAGCGTGGTTGCCCGCAAAGCGATCTCCTCGAAAATTTCCTCGTTAGCGGTCAGGCGAGTGATAAAACAACGACCTTGCCAAAGCGGCAACACACCCCGTAGCAGCGGTTGCTGCGGATGCATGTTTTCGATTTGCCAGGCGGCGCCGGGCGGTAAAGCCTCTCGGTCCGGCCACCATTGATCCGCTTCCGCTTGATTGAAGACGCGCCAGTCGGTGTCACGGGCAAACCCGGGATACTCCCCTTTCATCCAGCGTTCATCAAATTCCTTGCCCAGCCGTGCGAAGCGTCGAGGCGCGGTAAACGGCACCGCGTTGAAACTGGCGGGATGCGGATGTTGGCTGCGGTGTGTGATGAGGTGCTCGCGGGTTTCCACCTGCGGCAGCGGCATACCGAAGGGATTCTCCGTCTCACCGGCACCGCCAAAAGCGTGCTGCCAGTTGAGCGGGATGCGCTGAAACGGTTGCGGCTGGCTCGGCACATCGTCCTGCCAGTCGCGAGCACCGGAAACCCGCAGCGTTTTGGCGATGTCACCAACCTGAATGCGCACCTGGCATTGCGCAGGCGAACTGGCGGGTGCAAACGCATAACCACTCGCGAGAAACTCAGGATGCTGCTTGGGCAACCCGAGATCCAATATGCCATCGGGTGCTTGTAACTCGGCTGCTGCCAGCTCCCACAGGGCTTGCTCGGTCAGCAGACGCGGCAGCGATCCCATATCGATCATTGTCATCAGCGTGACGCCCAGGTGATGCTGTTGCTGCCAGCGATAGGGGCGCGTAATCAGGCTGATGCGTTGTGGTTTGATGATTTTCATAATCAGGCTCAGGCCGCTCCGCCGGAACTGCCTGAGCCTGAACTTGATGTGCTGGCGACCGATTCACGCGCGGTGGAAAAACTGTCGGTTGATGAACGGGCTGAAGCCGTGCTGGGCGGTGCAGGAGCCGGGCGTGTTGGCATGGGTGGTATCTCTTCCAGTGGTGTGCCTTCCTCACGCGCGGGTGTTCTGCTCTTTTTACCCAGCGACATTTTATCTTTTAGCTTCTGCAATTGGTTTTGCAGCGCGCCGTCTGCCTGGCCGCCCACGCCACCCCCGCCACCGTTCAGGATCGAAATCAGCGACGCGAAAATGAGCTGGTAGTTGACGCTCTTAATTTCAGTGTTGTTCTTCTTGAACTCAGAATGGTTGCGCGTGTGTTTTATCTGGCCGTATTCCATCACGAAGCCTTTAGCACTGAACTCCGTGGCGGTGATCGCGCCATTGACGCCATTAATGGTCAACACGATGCCGTTGGTGGTGAAGTTCGCCCCCGTGACCGTGTAAAACGTCCCTCTGACGGCCTGCTTTTGCGTGGGGGCTGAGGTACTCAGGGTGTCCGCGCTCTGAATGTAGACCTGACCAGGCGACCAGACCTTGATGGCATCCTCACCGGTTTGCTCTGAGAAGATTTTCACGGCACCTTTGGCCGAAATGTTCATTTTTTTGGCGGAATGCAGATCAACGGATTGTTCGCCTTCGGTGTCGTCAAACGACAGGAAATTCCCATCATTAACGTCCTGGCTGCCGATGGTGCGGGTCCAGAAGCCGCTTTTGGCGTAACTCCATTCACTGGCGCTCTCAGCAACCACTTGATCGCCATCGGAGATTTCACTGGTGCTGCTTTCAGTGATACTGCTTTCGGATACCGGTTGAGTTTGCAAATCGTTATAGACGCGTCCAACAATCACCGGCGTGTGCGGGTCGCCATTGATGAAGTCCACGACAACCTCTTCACCCACGCGCGGAATTTGATAGGCCCCGTACTGACTTCCCGCCCATGCGCTGGAAACGCGCAGCCAGCAGGAGTGGAGCTGGGTTTCATCCACAGCTTTGAACCACAAAAATTTCACCCGCACACGACCGTAAGTGTCGGTGGAGATATGCTCCCCGTCGCCCTTAGTGGCGTCGTCGGCTTTGATCACCATCGCGGTTTGCGGGCCAGAGGTGCGCGGCCAGGGTGTAACGCGCGCGGGTCGCCATGTCACGGTTGCCTGCACGACGCTGAAACTAAAACGGTGGATCGTGTGGTCCTGATCGTTACTGGCATAACTATTTTCTTCCAGGTGATAGTCAACAGCGGTGATCAGGAACGACTGGCCTTCATCTTCCGCACGCGGCGCCATGCAGAGTGTGAACGTGTAACCCGGTGCCAGACCAAAAGCATCGCCGACGCCGGTAATCTGTTTTTGCCCTGCGCTGTGTTCCTGTTGGCGGATCTGCGCGTAGTGGCTGCCATCGCCCTGAATCGGATAACGGCCTGGCCATTCGATGAATTTATTAGTGTCAGGTGCGCCGGAATGGCTGACCTGTTTAGTGGCTGATAAGTCTGCATTGGATTGCAAATAGTTATAATCATCATGACTGTGCAGACTGGCGGATACCGATGCGGAGGCTTGCCAGCTATTAATCGCTTCGGTATTAACGTAGCCGCCGGCACCGGTTTGATGGAATTCAATGGTGTCATAATTATCAAAGGGCTTATGCGATTTCGGATTATTACACAGCACCAGCGTTTCTTGCCCCATCGCATGACTGAAATAGAAGTAAATTCCTTCGTGTTCCATTAATCTTTTTATGAAGTCATACATGCTTTCTTGATATTGAACGCAATATTCCCACGAGCGAAATTCGCCTTCTAATTGATTATCAATAACGACGTTATAATCCTGAAAAACTTCAACTAAGATTTCTTCTGCGGTTTTATTTTGCCAAATGCGAAAGCCGCGCGTTTGCGTCAAGTTCCACAGGTGCGGGCGCACGGTGGCGCGGTATAGATAATAATCTTCCCGATGCACTTCATGGCCGACAAATTCCATGCGCGTAATAATCCCGCTAAGAAATCGTTGCGTGAAGGGATTAGGCCGTAATTCCAGGGTTAACTGTTGTCCCAGCAAATCCTGCAAACTGATGGCGTTACTGGTGCTAAGCATATCGACATTGAGCTGATAACAGTCAGATAACTGTTCATTTCCGAGGAGTTTTTTAAACAGCAACTCACTTCCTAATGGCGTGTGGGCAATGACAACACGATCCATACTATTCCTTTATTGCTCAGTAGCATCAATGCGAAACAGGGATGAAATTCAGCGCGTTAAACGACAATGTCTCTCTGAAAAGCATTTATATATTGGATGGGGGAATAGTAAGTGCGCATTATGAAACTTTTAATGCAGGGAAGTGGAGCGAGCAATGATTAAGATAATTCTGAGGTGTTGGGTGGTACTGAACAGGCCAAAGTCGTATTTGATTTACTCACCACGGATCAATGCCAGGATTAACCCCTATTACTTCGAGCATATCGCCAGGATTTATATGACAATAAGGGGGATTGTACAAAAGTGGCTACTGTTATCCCGCATAACAACGCTATTCCTCCAGAAAATACAGTTTCACTGGACGAAAAAAAGAGCAGAAAGAGGAATGTCGTCGTACAGCCGATAACCACGCTCAATGCGATAACAAACCGTATTGATAGATCCTGAATGGCATTACCTAAACTGCCGCCATCGCTTTCAATATTGTTCTTTAACTTGCGAATGTCAGATTAACTGAAACCTCAACGTCATATCGTGGTGAATAGTTAAACACAACACAGCTCGTGACAAATCACACCGATCTGGTCCACGGCATTGAGCAGCAGTGCCGTTGGTTGGTTCGCACAGTTTAATCGCAGGAAGTTCTGTAGCGCCGCTCCAGGTGAAAATAATGGTCCAGGGCTCACCCCGATGCCCAGCGCCAGCGCGCGACGATGCACTTCCAGCGCATCAACCGCAGGTGGGAGTTCAACCCACAGTAAAAAGCCCGCTTCTGGCGCAGTGACGCGCGTACCCTTCGGGAAGCTCGCTTGAACTTGTGCGATGACGGTGCGCACGCCATCCGCAATCCGGACTTTCAAGCGCCGCAGATGCCGATCGTAGTCCCCGCTGGCCAGGACGTCGCTGGTGGCGGCTTCGAGTAATGGCGCGCCCGCCCAGTCGCCTGCCATGCGCGCCTGTAATACCTGGGTGTGGTAGCGCCCGGCGGCTATCCAGCCGATTCGCCAGCCGGGCGCGAGGGTTTTGGACAATGAACTGCAATAAATCACATTGCCGCTCTGATCAAAGGCCTTGCAGGCAGGTGGACGCTGTCCCTCACCGGCCAGATCGCCATACACATCATCCTCAATTAACGGGATGCCCGCCTGCTCAAGCAATGCGACCAGTTCCTGCTTGCGCGCGACTGACATACTGGCGCCAAGCGGGTTTTGCACGGTAGGAGAAGCCAGCACGGCAGCGGGCCGATGCTGCTTAATGGCGTCAGCGAGCGGTGCCAGCAACAAGCCTTCTTTCGGATCGGTAGGGATTTGCAATGCCTTCAAGCCCAAATCCTCCAGCAGCAGGAGCGTGCCGAAGTAGGCTGGCTGCTCAATGGCAACGGCATCGCCAGGCTGGCACACGGCACGCAGTGCCAGACGAAGTGCCTGGGTCGCGCCAGCGGTGATCACCAGGTCATCGGCGCCAAAGCATGCTCCCCACTGTGCCGCGCGTGCGGCGATCTTATTGCGCAGATCGGCCCTGCCCGGTGGCAGGCTGTAACTTTGGCCATGGGCATCCAGACGACGGCTTGCCGATTGCAGCGCTCGCTGCAGTGTATCCGTCGGCAGCCAGTGGGGATCGGGCAGCGCTGCGCCGAGCGGTATCAAACGGGTTTCCGCACTGCTGAACAATGAACGCGCGACAGCTGCTAAGGTCACGGGCACGGGCCCCGACAGTGCACGCGCAGGCAGCATCTCCTGTGAGATGTCTCTCTGGCGGACGAAGTAACCCGAGCGTGGACGCGCAACAATCAAGCCTTCTGCTTCCAGACAACGCAGCGCTTCCAGCGCCGTTGGCAGGCTAACCTGCTCACGATCAGCCAGTCTGCGTGCGGAGATCATGCGATCGCCGGGTCGCAGCGCACCGGAGGCAAGGGTGTGTCGCAGACTTTCAGCAATGCGGCGGTAATGCGGGGACGATAATCGCAGGACGGACATGTCGATCTGTACAGTCTGATTTTTGATGAATCTGACTATACAGACGATGTCGGGTGCCATCTATAGTGTCGAACATGAACCAGACAAGGAGGCACTATGCATTGCGATAACTTCGATCTTTCCCGCTATTTCCGCCGTATCAATTACAACGGCCCTGCGACCGCTCATTCCGACACGCTGCATGCCATCATGCGTCATCAACTGTTCTCTGTGCCTTTTGAGAATCTCGATGTGCAGGCAGGGAAAATCGTCTCGCTGGTGCCCGAAGACATTTGCGAAAAAATTCTGTACCAGGGGCGAGGCGGCTACTGTTATGAAGTCAACGGGCTGTTCGCCATGGCGCTGGAAGCGTTGGGCATCGGTTATCGTTTTGTGGCAGCAAGACCGATGTTCTATCCGGTACGCCGTCCGAAAACCCATATGGCGCTGGTGGCTGAAGTTGATGGACGTGAGTGGTTGTGCGATCTCGGCTTTGGCAGCTACGGCATTCGTGCACCGATTGCGTTAGATGAGCTTGATAGCGACATTAAGCAGGATTTTGACACCTTCAAACTCACTCGTGATGCGCATGGCGAGTATCTGTTGCAGGCGAAGGTGGAGGGGGAGTGGTGCAATCAATACGGCTTTGATTTGTCACCTCAGGAGTGGATCGATTTTGCCCCGGCGAATTACCTCAATTCTACGCATCCTGATGCGATCTTTGTGCAGAAACTGCTTATCGTGCAGCATCGCCCTGAGGGACGGCTGATCCTGCTGGGCGATATGTTGAAAACGGTCACAGCGCATGGCGTTGAAAAACAGCAGTTAGCGGAAGGGGAAATTGATGCCGTGCTGCAAAGCCGCTTTGGGTTGGCCAGCCGCGTATAGGCAAGTAGAAGCGACAACCTTTATGCGGGGTGTTGCATGCTGTGGAACATGTGCTATGATGTTCCACATCAAGCAACAGTGAGATACAAGGATGATTAAAACCTGGCTACATAAGGGGCTTGAAGAGTTTTTCACTACCGGCTCGACACGAAAAATCAACGCTGCTCATGAGAAACGTTTACGTACACGACTTCGAGTGATTGATCTGGCGGAGAACATTGAGGATATGAACCTCAGCGGTTACAGGTTGCATCCTCTCAAAGGTGACAGACAAGGTATCTGGTCAATCACGGTGACGGGGAATTGGCGTATTACTTTTGAATTTAAAGATGGTGACGCTTACATTCTTAATTATGAGGATTATCACTGATGACTATGCATAATCCCCCCCACGCGGGTGAAATCATTTCCGATATCATGGAAGACCTCGATATTGGAGTGCGTGAGCTGGCACGTGCTTTGGCGATTGCCCCTTCTACAGCATCACGAATGGTTTCTGGAGTGACAGCAATTACACCTGAGATGGCCATTAAATTGTCGGCGGTCATTGGTAGTACACCAGCAATGTGGCTTCGCATTCAGGCGGCATATGACCTGGATAGAGCAGCAAGAACGGTTGATGTTTCGGTACTGAATACCCGCTATAAGCCTACCCCCCTCTGCGGCACCAAATAAGCATTTTGAAAATGCTTGTGGTGACAGCGCAGAGTATTGGCCATATCGATAACATGACTCGTCCAGTAGAGCCATAAGTCCTGTACATCAGACTTATGGCGCTTCATGTTCTTCATGATGCTGGCTATTCGTTCTGTATCGAACAGCCCGCTCATCCCTTCTCCATTACTCTTTTCGCTGCAGCGTCATTCGCGTGAGTTCTGAAGGTCGTCCCAATCGTATCGCCATTCCCGGCCAGAGCGCGGTGCCGTTATTGACATAGAGTTGCATGCCATCCACATCATAAAGCCCTTAAACAAAGCCCGCGTTGGGTTTCACAAACAACCGATCAAATCCGACGATCAGTCCGCCGTGCGTATGACCGGAGAGCTGCAAATCGACTTTATGCGTGGCGTTCTGACGCGCATTACGCGGTTGATGATCCATCAATATCACCGGGGCATTAGCGGGAACACCTGCCAGCGCCTGCTCGAGATCGGGGCCAGTAGCCTCTCTGCGGGAAGCTGAGACATCGGGCAGACCGGCAATCACTAGCTCTGCGTCTCCGCGCTTAATGATCGTGTGGCTATTGAGCAAAGGTTGTAGCCCCAACGTCGCGAGGTGTTCGGTCCAGCGCTGCTGCTCAAAGAAATATTCATGATTACCGGTGATGGCATAAACACCGTCTGGCGCATGCAAACCCCTCAGTGGCGCTACGTCATTTCTGCGATTTTCCAGGGTGCCATCAATGACATCGCCCGTCACCAGAATCAGGTCAGCATCCAGCGTCATCGCCTTTTTCACCATGGCGGTGGTCCATGCGGCGTTGAAGAGTTTGGTGATGTGCAAATCAGTGAGCTGAAGCAATTGATATCCTTCAAACTCCTTAGGCAGGTTGTCGATGTAAATCGTCACCTCTTTCACCGGCGGTACACGAATGGCCAGGTGCACGCCCACGGTGGACAACACCATGGCAAAAAGCGCAGCCAGATAGCGCACGCCGGGCGTAATCACCAGCGGGTGTCGGATCAACAGTGAAATCACTGTCACAACGTCAATCAGGAACTGGGTAAAGGCGAGGAGCAAAACCGTTCCGAATGCCCAGTTAAACAGGATAATCACCGCGCGTGGCATTTCAGGGGAAAAGATGCCACCCGGCGTAAATCGGCTGATCAACAAGTATTGTGAAGCCAGTAACACCACCAGAGATAAGATGATCTTTAACACTAATGGCATGGCTAATGGAAAAACGAAACGTGCGATCACATACCAACTCGGTATGCTGAAAATCAGATGAAACATCACTCTCTTCCCTGGTTTTTAAGCGCTGAGTGTGCGCGAAAATCAAACTTATCATTGGAAGTGATGACTATAGCAAAAGTTTATTTAGAGCCAGCCCTGCTATTCTTCCTGACCGAGGATTATCGTTTTCATCGGAAATTGAGGTTTTATTAGCATTTTTAGTCAGGCGTTATCGAGGTTGCATCGCGAAATTATTATTTTCGCGCTATAGTGCGTGTAAATTATCGTTTTCACTTAGAAATTAAAGGATTCAGCTGATGCTGGTGGGATTTAAGGCGCTCTGTAAGCGCTATCACATTGAACTGGTTCAGCCACTGCGGGTGGAATCATCTATTAGCACGGTTCGCGCCACGCATGAGAACCAGGGACGCATCGAGAAGCGCTATCCTACCAGCTATCAGCCTGATGATAGCTTCTCAGGCCATTTTGCTTTCGGCCTCAAATATGAAGAGATCCATCTGGAGTTTTTTGCCCGCCTCTTCGCTGCCATCGGCCCTGAACCGATTGAAAGCTGGTGCCTGCGAGAACCCTTTGGCCAGTACGCACGTCGCACCGGCTTTCTCTATGAGTGGCTGACGGGTAATAGGCTCACCAACGTGCCTGATGTGGCCAACGGCGGCTATGCTGCGGCGATCTCCGCGAAGGACTATCTGACGCGAACTGCAGCAATCAAGAATAAACGCTGGCGTATCAACGATAACTTACCCGGCTCACCTGACTTTTGTCCTGTGATTCGCCGCACGTCTGAGGTTGAGCATGCCATTGCCTTTGATGTCACGGCAGCACTGCATGAACTGGATGATACCTTTGGTGCAGATGTTCTGCTGCGAACCGCCAGTTGGCTGACCTTCAAGGAATCTCGGGCCAGCTTTTTGATTGAGAAAGAGGCAGAACAGGCCGATCGTATTCAGCGTTTCGCGCATGTGATCGCGCAATATTGCGGCCAAATCGACGATCCACTCAGTGACGAAAGCCTGCATATTCTGCAAAAAGGGATTCTCGGCCATGATGCCCTCGGTTTAGGGCTGCGTCGCTCGCCGGTGTTTGTCGGACAGGCCACGATGCGCGAGGACATCGTGCATTACGTGGCGCCACAATTTGAAGACCTGCCGCAGTTTATGCGTGGATTACAAGAATTTGAGCTCGCCACGCGTGGCGCCGAGCCCCTGGCAAGAGCGGGCGTGATTGCTTTCGGCTTTGTCTATATTCATCCGATGCGCGACGGGAATGGTCGTATTCATCGCTTCCTGATTAATGACGTATTGATACGCGACGGCGCCATCCCTGAGGGCGTTATTCTGCCGGTCTCGGCCAGTATCACCAGCTCACTGGATTTCCGCGTGGGCTATGACCGCACGCTTGAAGTGTTTTCAAAACGCCTGATGCGCCGCTACGCGACCTCCTGCCATTTCGGTGAGATCGTGATGTATGACGATGGTACACCGAGCAACTTCTCTTTCTCTGATTATGATGATGCCCGTTTCGCCTGGCGCTATCCGGATTTAACCTCGCACGTGCTGTACACCGCTAAAGTGATTGAGCACACCGTGCGCGTGGAAATGGCCGATGAAGCCAGAGTGTTGACGATTTTCCAGCAGGCGCAGGAGAGACTGAAAGAAGTGCTGGAGATGCCGGATCAGGATGCAAATCGCATTATTCGGTCATTGAAGGAAAATGGATGGCAGGTGTCGGGGAAGCTGAGGAAGGAGTATCCACAGTTGGAAGATGCTGCAAGGGCGGAAAAGATTGTGGTGGCGGTTAAATCGGCGTTTGAGGAGGGGAGTTAAGGGATACCTTCTGTGAGGTGTGATAGGGAGAATTAGCTGTTGGGGAGAGATATTTATATTGAGGTCAATGCCGATAGTTAATTTTTGTGAGTAAATAACATTTCACAAAGTGTTACGAAAGGCATTAATAAATGACTTTTCCATGAACGTTAATTATAAATTCGAGGCGGTGATGCGAAGGTGCATGTGGCTCAATAATGTCCATTGTATACATTATGACAGTGAAATTATAGGATGATTCCCTATCGCCATTAATTAAACAGAGATTAAACTTAATAAGGGTAATCAACGGGAGGATATATGGACGATTGCATCATTTTTAGCGAGGGCCAGCAACCCTTTATTAAAAAAGTATCCCGCAGCAGCACTCATATTGAAATTTATAATCCTGTGACAGGAAGTTTCGATAAGTTCAGGTTTCATGCTGTTTTAAAGGGAAGAATGACACGTAATCCCCAGCGATTTCTCTATGCAGGGAAAGAGAAAACAGACCCCTATGAAGAGTGGGATGTCTGGCAGCATATCCATCATTTAAATCCATCGCCTGTATCCATTTCATGAAGTGGGTGTTGTTTATTAGGGGTGTTTGGTTGACTTTAAAGGATGTTGTCAGTATTTACGACTAAATCTCTCCATGAAGTTCAGTGTTATTCTGGATTAAACAGCTCAATGCCGGTGTTAACCGAGTTTAAATTTACGTTAATCGCTAACCCACTTTGGAAAGGAAGAGCTGATTTAACATCCCGCCCCTGACAACTCACCTCATAAACACCATTGACCTCAGCCAAAACGGACGCAATCCGGTGTTTTTAAGTCGACTGATTCCTGTCGATAATCCAGGGGCGGGTCTGGTCAGTAATAAGTTATACCGGGAATTTATGCCTGATATACGATTATTAGCGACAGAGTCGAGCTTAAGTCAAACATGATCCCTTTTTTCAATTCGCAATCAAAGTCTTCGGTTATGCGACCAGGCTGGCGACTATTATGTTCTTAAGGCCGTAACTGACTGTTTAGTATTCGATCTTATATTATTCAAGGGTGTTGATTACGGAGGATTATAAGAAATATAAGTCAGGATTCCTCCCATTAAAAAACAAATCCATAGCGAATGGAGTTTAATAAACATCGCATCCTAATATTGAAAATGGATCTAATACCATCTTGGTATTGTCACCGATGGCAACGAAAAGCCTCATATATTCGTATTTTTGCATGTACTTGTGTTCATGGTTTTGATTATTTTCAAACATATGTTCACTGTCTAAACATAAGTTATGCTATTTTTTAAAAAATTAGCCAAATTTAGTGATCAATATCCCGTATTTATCGATTCTTTCTAACATGACGATGAATCAGATCATATCATTTGTTCGCAAGGTGATTATTTGTTCATAGTGGGTTTGATTTTGAACTTCCTATAACTATCTGAATATATACAAAAAAATCAACATCTGACATGTTTTGACACGGGATACGTTTATGGACCTGGAATTAGCTAAGAAAACACCCCTATCAGCACGTTACTACACGATTTATCTGATCTTTATTGCTTGTATCGGCTGGTCGCTCGCCTCCTATGATGTGAATCTATTGGTTTTAGCATTGCCTGAGATGTCCAAAGAGTTGCAAATATCTGAGCAGATGTTGGGAATATTGGGCTTCTTCGTCTACGGTGCGCAATTCATCATTACGCTGATTGTTGGCTACAGCATGGATAAGGTCGGGCGCAAGGTACTGTGGATGATCTGTTTATGCGGAACAGCATTATTTACGGGAGCGACCTATTTTGTTGAAAATTTCTGGCAATTAGTACTCGTTCGCGCATTAGCCTCCGGCCTGGCCTATTCAGAGTTAGCCGTTTCTATTACCCTGGTCAATGAACAGCTCCCGGCAAAAAATCGCGGCTTGCTGTATTCCATCGTACAGGGTGGCTGGCCACTGGGGGTGTTTTTTGCCTCCGGCGTGTATATGGCCTTTGGTGACCTGGGCTGGCGCGTTGTATTTTTGCTTGGCACCATTCCCATCGCGGTGGTGATTCTTGGACGTGTTTTCATTAAAGAATCTGCGCGTTTTGAGCATGAAAAAACCTCGGGAAGCACTGAGAGTAATCCTGTCAGAGAAATTCTCGCCTCGCCGCTGCTTAAAAAGCGGATTCTCACCATGTCAGTGTGCTGGATCTCTTATGGCATCAGTTATGTTGCCAGCAATTTCTACATCACGTGGTGGCTGACGCAGCGTAAAGGATTCACTGGCCATCAAGCGAGTGAGTTGATGCTCTATTGTGGATTTATCGGCTTCTTCTTCTACATCCTTGGAGGCTGGCTCGGCGAGAAATTTGGTCGCAAGAAGGTGATTACCTATGCCGCTCTCTCCGTAGCCCCACTGAGTGTCATTTTGCTACTGAGTAACAATTTCTGGTTAGTGGTGGCGGTCTATTTCTTAATCTTCCAGGTCACCAATGGTATCTGGGCCTCGGCAGGATATGTTTACCAGAGCGAAAGCTTCCCGACACGTGTTCGCGGCACTGCAATTGGTTTCCTCTCATCGATGATGGTACTGGGCTTTGTGCTGGGCAGTTTGTTATGGACGCTCGCCAGCTCCTTCAATAATGCTTCAGCAACCTGGGTCATTGTTGCCGTCATCGGCTCGCTGGGGATGTGGGCGACGCTGTTCTTGAAAGAGATCAAAGCCGGTCAGGATATCGATGCAGAATTTGATCGTCAGGCGGGGTGAAGATGAACCCACTTCTGGAATGCTATGGAACAGACCAGCCACTGGTGACGCCTGAAACGATTGAATGGCGTGACTGGTCATTAGAATTGACTGGCGGCGATGTGAAAGCGGTTCGCTTCCATGGCAATGAGATCATCCGCTCAATCGGCTATATCCTGCGTGACGAAAATTGGGGAACGCATGAACTGACACTCATGGATATCGAGATTGATCGTGATGCTTCGGGCGTAGCGATCAAAATCATTAATACGTGCCAGTTAAGTGAGAGTCAGCGGGTAACGTTAACGCGAAACCTGCATCTCGGTAACGAAGGCCTGAGTATTCAGGCTGAGTTACAGGGTAATTGTCAGTTTTCTACTGCGCGCTGTGGTTTTACCGTGCTCTATCCTCTGGACGGAGTGGTGGGTTCCCCGGTTAGCGTCAGACATAGCGATGGCCGCATTGAAAACGGAGCCTTCCCGGTGTTGATTGAACCCTGGCAGCCGTTTAAAGACATTCAACGGCTGACGTACCAGCATGCGGCAGGCATTGAAGTTGCAACGGAATATGCTGGCGACATCTTTGAAATGGAAGATCAGCGCGCCTGGATGGACGGTTCCTATAAAGTCTACTCCCGGCCGCTGGAGAAGCCGTGGCCTTACTCGGTGGATGTGACCCAACCACAAAACCAGTCGGTCCGATTAGCCGCCTCCCCATCCCGGAACCCGGTAATTGCAAGCGATACACTGATCGCCATGCCATCGACGATGCAGATGCCAGCACTGGGCATCCTGCTGACACCTGAAATGCTGTTGAAGCCTGAGGTTGTGATAGCGTCTCTCCAGAGACTAGACCCAGGATATGTTATTTATCATTGTGATCCGCATAGTGATGGGTATTCTTCGCTTCAGCCGCTGGTCAATATCCTCGCGCAATCTGCGGTACGTCCCCTGCATTTCGAATACGTATTACCGATCGATAAAACCGAGGATTTCAGTGGGCATTTGAGGCAACTGGCTGACCAGCTACAAAGGGTGTCACTGCAGCCAGACTGCATCATCATTTCACCGTCGACAGACCTAAAATCCACGCCGCCAGGCAGCGTCTGGCCCTGGTGTCCACCGCTGGAAGCGATCTTTACGGAGGCGCGAAAAATCTTCCCGGGTATGACATTAGGGGGCGGCATGATCAGTTACTTCACTGAACTTAATCGCAAACGCCCGCCGGTTGCCTTACTGGATTTTGTTACCCATGCCACCAGCCCGATTGTGCATGACGCAGCAGACCGCGCGGTGATGCAAACACTGGAGTCATTGCCCTACATCACGCGCTCAACGCGAGAGATCATTGGTGGCGAGAAAACCTACCATTTAGGTCCCTCAATGATCAGCATGCGCGGCAATCCCTATGGTGCTGATGTTTACGAGAATCCCGACAATATCCGTATGACCATGACGCGCAGCGATCCCCGACAGCGTGGGCGTTTTTTTGCCAGTTGGCTGGTAGGTTATCTGTCTCAGTTGCGTGGGGCGGACATTACCCATTGGTGTCCGGCGGGGCTGTTTGGCAGCCTGGGATTGGGCGATATCTTCGCTGGCACGGTAACCGAATATCCTGCATGGCAGCTGGTTCAGTTCCTGGCAGCCCAGCAGGGTAAATCGTTCACCCTTGAACGATTAGACAATCCTAATATCGTTCAATTGGTGTTCACCGGGGAGCCAGGCTATCACCTGATTGCCAACCTCAGTGCGGCAGAACAGGGTATTGAAGCCATGCCTTCACAGTGGATAGAGGATTTCTCTCTTGGCGAGGTAGCTGCCGCTAATGAAAGTATGACGTTGTCGGCCTTTAGTGTGGTCTGCTTGCGCAAACTGTCACCTCAAGGCCAGAATTCTTAGTGTTTTCGAGCTATCGTGGCCTACAAACCCGATTAGGGCATTGCTTAACTGCAATGCCTTATTAACATTAAGTTCTCACTCTCATCCTCTATAGGACTAGGGTATTCCAGTGTGATGAGTAATGGTGTCATGATTTTCCCACTATAGATGAGCGAAGCATGGGGAGTGGCGGTTAATATTTCTTTGTATTCGCGACGGCAAGCGAGGGAAATGAAAAAATAATCTATGAATCAATACAATGTGACATTTAGAATATTCCCTCCAGTATACCGCTACCGAGTTTAAGCCTTGTTGCAAACTGGATATCCCTCACAAAACTCATCAAAATTGAGTATTGGTGGGGATTTTTCTGTTCTACACTCCTCTATATGTCATAGTAAAATAAATATGATTTTCGCGTATGTATGTTGTAGGAGTGAATCATGAATTCTGAATTACCGGCGTCACCGGATGTGAAGTCTGCGATTTTTCAGCCCCTCTATTTGCAAATCAGCCAGCTACTACTGGAGCGAATCGCTTCTGGTGAGTGGCCCGCAGGCACTTATATCCCCAGTGAAGCGAGCCTGGCAGAAACCTATAACGTCAGTATTGGCACTTTACGCAAAGCGTTGAATGAGCTGGTCAGCAGTAACGTGGTTATTCGTTATCAAGGCAAGGGAACGGTGGTGGCCGCTCACGATTCGGATAGCGCGCTGTTCCGTTTCTTTAATATTCTGCGCGACAACGGTGAGCGTTCATTACCGCTGTCACGCGTTCTGGCACGCCATCTGCGCACCGCATCAGAAGAAGAAGCGCTGGCGCTGGATATTGTGCCAGGCAGCAAGGTCATCCACATCTGGCGCGTGCGTGATCTGGATGGCGCTCCCGCCATACTCGAACACGTCTATATTGATGCAGCACGTTTTTCCGGGATGGATCGTGAGCCTGACATCCTGCCGAATACGCTTTATCAACTGTACCAGCAGAAATACGCCTGTACCGTTGCCAATGCGCATGAGCAAATCAAAGCGGTAAATGCAGGACCGGATGAAGTCCTGCATCTGGAGGCGGAAGAGGGGGAAGCGCTGCTGCGCATTTACCGCATTGCACGGGATTTCCAGGATAAAGCAGTAGAATATCGGGTATCCACGGTGATGACGCGCCATCACGCCTATTTTAACCAGCTCTGATCCGTAACTGTTCCAGCAAGGCCGCAGGCAATGAAATCTGCTTGCTGTTTTGCTGCGTCACCGCCTGACGGCGTTCTCCAGGCAAGCGCACACCGGGTTGCTGCAGCATAGCCGCGAATAACTGCTCGCTGTGCTGAACATATCCGGGAGAGAAAAACGCGGGATTCAGCAATAGCAGCAACTGTGCAATATGTGGCGGTCCTCCTTCGGTATTGAAAAACGAACTGGCCTGAAAACCATAATTGCTGCCCGTCAGTCCAGCCGTCAGCAGCTCCACCATTAATGCCAGTGCTGCTCCTTTTGCTCCGCCCGCGGGTGCCATGCTACCTGCTAGCGCGGCGTCGGCATCCTGAGTCGAGTTCCCATCCCTGTCCAGCGCCCAGCCCAACGGGATCGCCTCTTGCTTCTGGCTTGCCAGCATAATCTTACCGCGTGCGACTTCAGAGAGTGATAGGTCAATCACCAGCGGAGGCTGGTTCTCACGGGGTGAAGCAAAAGCGATAGGGTTGGTGCCAAACAGGGGGATATTGCCGCCCCAGGGTGCCATCGCAGCCGGTCCGTTGCTGAGCGCGAGACAAACTAAGCCCTGACGTGCAGCCTGTTCAGCGTAATAGCCTGCCATGCCGAAGTGGTGTGAGCGGCTGATCGCCACCGCCACAATGCCGCTTTGCTGCGCTAAGGCGATCCCGCGATCCAGACCTCGCTGTACCGCAGGAAACGCCAGACCGGAATCGGCATCTACGTTCACGACATTGCCATGCGCAGCCACCTCAGGTTGTGCCCCTGGCTTGAGTTTGCCGCTATCCAACTGGTCGAGATAAAACGGCAGCCTGGCGAAACCGTGCGAGGCAATACCTGCTTGTTCTGCGGCCATCAAGGCGGCACAGGTATCTGCCGCTGATGCGACGCTAACACCGGATTTACGCAATGCCTGTTGAGCAATAATGTTGAGTTCTTCTACCGCCAGCGTCATGTGGCTCATTGTGATGGACTCCTCTCTTCCTGTGTGACTGTCAGCGGCGTGTCAGGGTTTTGCTGCTCTGGCAGGGTGATGACACCGGGGCCCTGACGGAGTTGTTCATGCAACTGTGCCAGATCGAGTTTCTTTTCCCAACGGGCAATGACCAGTGTCGCCACCACGTTACCGATCATATTGGTGACGGCGCGCATCTCATTGAGAATGCGATCAATGCCCAGCACCAGCGTGATACCGGCCAGTGGAATAATGTTATGCGTTGCCAGTGTGGCGGTTAAGGCAATCAGTGCCGCGCCTGCGACGCCTGCACCACCTTTTGAGGTGAGCAGCAAAATCAACAGCAAGCCAATTTGTTGCCATAGCGTCAGGTCGGTATTGGTGGCCTGAGCAATAAACAGAGAGGTCATAGTGAGGTAAATCGCAGCACCGTCAAGGTTAAATGAGTAACCCGTCGGTAACACCAGCCCGACAATCGCACGATCGCAACCCAGCTTCTCCATTTTCACCATCAGGCGCGGCAGCACCGATTCAGTTGTCGATGTTCCTAACACAATTAACAACTCTTCACGGAAATAGAGGATGAGCCGCCACAGGTTGACGCCGACCAGCTTGCAAATCAGACCCAGTACGCCGCCAATAAACAGAAAACTGGTGATATAGAGACATACAATCAGCATGCCAAGGTGTTGCAGGGAGGTGAGGCCATATTTGCCCACGGTAAAGGCAATGGCACCAAAGGCCCCCAGCGGTGCCAGGCGCATGATGAGCTCGACAATCCGCATCAGGACTTCGCCACACTGTTCTATGGTTTTGGTGATAAAGGCACTGCGCTGCGAAACCAGCGAAAGCGCAACCCCGAACAGTACGGAAAATAACAGCACCTGTAATAAGTTGCCCTGGGCAAAGGCGCCAATCACCGAGTCCGGAATGATCTGCTCAAGGAAGCCTTTGCTGTGCTCACTGACGTTGACGTAATGATTGACGGCGCTGCCGTCCAGTTTGCTGGCATCAACGTTCATGCCCGCGCCGGGTTTCATCACATCCGCCACCACCATGCCAATAATCAGCGCCAGGGTGGTGACCACTTCAAAGTAGATCAGCGTCTTGCCGCCGACTTTGCCAACTTGCTTCAGGCTCTCCATCCTTGCAATACCAATCGCCACGGTACAGAAAATCACTAAGGTCACGATCATCTTTATCAGACGGATAAAGGTATCGCCGAGGGGTTTCATCTGAACGGCAAAATCAGGGAAAGCGTACCCCACAGCAACTCCGGCGACCAGGCCGATAAGAACCTGGACGTAAAGGTGCTTGAGCATTCGCATTGGGTTGTCCTCGCGAAGCCTGACGGCTGCGAACCGGCGCTCAGGAAGCCGCCGCAGGCGAGTAAAGAGATGACGCCCGCCCAAAGCGGCGGGCAGGTATGTTACGCACTCTCAAAGATACGGGTCAGGACAAACTCACGATGGCCCAATGCCTCGGCGGCGGTGAGTCGTCCGTTGGCGGTACGCAACAGCGACTCGAGCAGCGCGTCCCCGGCCCCCTCCATATTCATCTCGCGGCGCAGTACAGCAGAGACATCCACATCTATATGCTCTGACATGGTGCGCACCGTGCGTGGATTCGCACACACTTTAATGACCGGCAAAATCGGGTTACCAATGACGTTGCCCTGGCCGGTCGGGAAGAAGTGGGCGACATAACCGGCCGCTGCGCACAACGTAACCATTTCAGCCGCAGCAGACGAGGAGTCCATGAACCACAAGCCGGGACCCGTTGGGGTTTCCGCTTTATCAAGCACACCATCAACCCGACACTTCTTGCCAATCTTCTGAATATTGCCCAAAGCTTTCTCTTCGATGGTCGTCAGCCCGCCCTCAATGTTGCCTTTGGTGGGCTGCGATTCCGAAAGATCGCTGGTTTTCCAGCGGTCAATCATCGCGCTATAGCGATCAAACATGAACTGGAACTTCTGGCGCACATCATCATTCGCGCAGCGTGCAGCCACAAGATGTTCACCGCCGGTCAGCTCTGACGTTTCGCCAAATACCAGGGTATTGCCGTTCTCGTACAGACGGTCAAACAGGTTGCCCACCGAAGGATTAGCACCACATCCTGATGTGGTGTCCGACTCGCCGCATTTGGTCGATACCCAAAGCTCGCTGATATCGCAGGTTTCTCGCTGCAGTTCAGACGCATATTGCGAAAACTCACGCGCTTTGCGTGAAGCGGCGCAAATGGTGTTGTGATCGCCATTCTGCTCAATCCAGAAACCGGCTACCGGTTTACCCGTGGCTTTGATGCCGTCAACCACGCGCTGTGTCCAGCCTGGCTCAATGCCAATCACAATCACCGCTGCCACATTCGGGTTACAGCCGGTACCAATCAGGGTGCGGAAGTGCAGTTCAAGATCTTCACCAAACTGCAAGCGACCATAAGGATGGGGCAGCGCGATGGTCCCTTTAATGTTGTTTGCCACCGCTTCTGCTGCTGCGTTGGAGATATCATCTACCGGCAGCACAATCACGTGATTACGAATACCCACTCGGCCATTCTCACGACGATAGCCTGCAAACTGACGTCCTTTGATTTCCATCATTACCACCTTTTGGTTTTAACGTTGTGTACGTGCAGATGTTCACCCTGCTGGATTGCCGCCACGACACGGCCAATGTCTTCACCGTATTTGATCACCGTGTCATTCACCGCCAGATCGCGAATCGCCAGCTTATGGCCGATTGGAATGGCGTCTTTTACTGCAAACTCAATGGTTTTGTTTTGGTCCATTATCCAGCCAGTCAAGGTTTGACCGGCTTCGACCCCTTCCACCACTACGACTCCTACCGAGTCGCCATCATCGTGAACCACGAAATCAATACTCATCACAGCCTCCGGTTATTGCACAACAAATGAACTCATATATATGACATATGATAGATGAATTGAGATGGCAAAATTTATTTCTGTTTTGACACATTTTTTGCGAGCAGCTTCACGAATGCAGGGATGGAAGCAGAAGAGTAGGAAGGCATTCAGGGCTTAATTAGTTAAAGTGATGATTGATAATGGTTTAATTTATAAGGCTTAAAAGAGGGTGGTTAAAATGTGATCGCCTTATGAGTTCTGTGTATTGATGCCGATCGCGATCACTTTTTGTTCATTTCGTTTTTGCACTATTTTTACCTGCTCACTATAGATAAACGTAGTCATGTATATGACACAGGAATTTACCTCATCATTTATCTCTGGAGATGCATATGTCAGTGACCTGGTTAAAGAAAGCCACTAAATCGCCGGAATCGAACACGGCTGAAGCGCGACAGGTGGTAGAGGAGATGCTCGCCACCATTAAGGCTCAAGGCGAAGATGCCGTGCGGAAATATGCTCAGAAACTGGATAACTGGACAGGCGACATCATCCTGACACCGGAGCAGATAGCCGTGCAGATCCGCGAAGTGCCGACAGAAGTCAGAAAGGATATCGATTACGCCATTGAACAGGTTTACACCTTTGCCTGCGCACAGCGTGAATCCCTCCAGGATTTTGAGGTGACATTGCCATCAGGCCTTGTGGCCGGACAAAAGGTGCTGCCAGTCACTACCTCGCGTCACTGCAATCACATCGCGCTTTCGATAACAGCGCACCCTACGGCGCAGGCAAAGGGGGCATTGTTCAGCTTACCCGCGCGATCGCACAGCGGTGGGGCCGTGACGGCATCACGTGTAACGCCATCGGTCCGGGTTTCTTTCCCACCGCACTGACGGGTCCCGTTTTTGCCGATCCCGCCCTTCGTGAACGGCATGCCGCGCGCACCTGTCTGGGGCGTAACGGCGACTTGAAGGATTTACAGGGCGCGACGCTGCTGCTTGCCAGTGACGCCAGCGCCTATATCACCGGGCAAACATTGATGGTGGATGGCGGTTATAGCGCTATCTGAATCAACACTTATGTGCAGAGGAATACATCATGCAAACACCTGCTGCTGGTAATCTCCGACGCGTCACGCTGTCGAGCCTGTTTGGTTCGACGATTGAATGGTATGACTTTTTCCTTTACGGCACCGTCGCGGGAATGGTGTTCAATAAACTCTACTTCCCCGAAGGCGATCCCTTTATTACCACGCTGCTCTCATATGGTGTCTTTGCCATTGGCTTTTTAACCCGGCCATTGGGCGCCATCATTTTTGGACATTTCGGCGATACGCTGGGACGAAAAAAGATGCTGATCCTGACGTTGGTGATCATGGGGGGCGCGACGGTGGTGATTGGGCTGATTCCCAGCTATCACCAGATTGGTCTGTGGGCGCCGTGCTTACTCATTCTCTGTCGATTAATTCAGGGTATTGGATTAGGCGGCGAGTGGGGTGGCGCGGTGCTGATGACATTTGAATCGGCACCGGAAAAACATCGCGCTTTCTTTGCCAGCATTCCCCAGATTGGGATGTCACTGGGATTGCTGCTGGCGTCCGGTGCGATTGGTCTGGCGTCGTTTTTGCTGCCCGATGAGGCCTTTATGTCCTGGGGCTGGCGCGTGCCGTTTTTACTGAGCGGCGTCTTTGTCATTATCGGTACCTACATCCGTAAAAACGTTGCAGAAACCCAGGATTTCCTTAAAGCCCAGGAAGCACGTAAGCATGCACCGAAACGATTTCCGCTGGTGGAGCTGTTTCGCAACAACACCAAACTGGTGTTTACCTGTATGGGGATGCGACTGATTGATGGGGTGTTCTTTAACATTTTTGGCGTGTTTTCCCTGACGTATCTAACGCAAAACCTGAATATCCCGCGCGATCAGGCCATTGTCGCGATACTTGCCAGCGCCTTTGTCATGAGCTTCTTTATTCCGTTCTGGGGCTACATGGCCGATCGCTGGGGACGAGCGCGCATCTTTGCGATGGGGGCAACGCTTTCCGCGCTGTCGGCGTTTCCTTCGTTCGCGTTGATGCATAACCATCCCGATAACATCTGGCTGGTATGGGCCGCCATCGTCATCCCGTTTGGCATTTTCCATGCCGCCGTGTTTGGCACACTGTCATCGGTTTATTCAGAGTGCTTTGATGCTTCGGTGCGCTATACCGGTATCTCATTTGCCTATCAAATTTCCGGCGTGTTTGCCGGTGGTCTGACACCTGTGCTGGCTACGATCTTCTCTAACATGCTCGGTGGTCGTCCGTGGCTCATCTGCGCGTATGTTTTGGTTATCGGCCTGACCAGTGCGGCCTGTGCGCTCTATCTGTGGCGACAAACCCACGGTGCCGGTCGGGTGACGGTGACAAATTCTGTATTGATTAAGTGAGGGCTTATGAAAACGTTGATCTACAGCCGTCCTTATCAGATGGCCATTGAAGAGCGCCCCTATCCGCAACTGGCAGCAGGGCAAGAGCAGGTGGTGATCCGCATTGGCGCGGCGGGCATTTGTGGTTCCGATATGCATGCCTTTCACGGCCAGGACCCGCGCCGCCAACCGGGATTGGTGCTTGGTCATGAGCTGGCGGGAGAAATTGTCGAGAGCCAGTCACCGCGCTTTCAGCCGGGCGATCGCGTGACGGCTAATCCGCTGATTACCTGTGGTGAATGTGAATATTGCCGCCAGGGACGTGACAACTTGTGCAGCGACCGCCATATGGTCGGCATGGACTGGCCCGGCGCGTTTGCTGAGTATATGGTGATCCCGGCCCGTTCAGTGGTGCCGTTACCGGCCGGTATTTCAATCCAGCATGCAGCGCTGACTGAGCCGGCGGCCACGGTGGTTCATGCCATGCGTTTAACCCAGCGGGCGTTAACGCAACCGCTGGCAGAAACGCGAGCGCTGGTGATGGGTGGTGGTGCGATAGGTATGTTGACGGCATTAGTGCTGCGAGCATGGGGTTGTCGTCACATCACCTTGGCTGAAACCAATGCGCTGCGCGCCGAGGCGGCTGAGCGCTACACCGGCTGCGTCAGTATCAATCCGAAGGAAACCCGCATCGTTGAATCGAGCTATCAGCTGGTGGTGGATGCTGTAGGGGCGGCGGCAACACGCCAGATGGCGATTCAGGCGGTGAAACCTGGCGGAGTAGTGATGCACATTGGCCTGCAAGCGTGGGACAGCGAGATCGATATGCGCAAAATTACGCTGGGTGAAATCACGTTGCTGGGTACCTATACCTACACCATGGATGATTTTTGTCTCACTCTGACAATGCTGGAGCAGGGCGCGTTGGGGGAACTGGATTGGGTGGATGTCCGACCGCTCAGTGAAGGCGCCCAGGCTTTCTCCGACCTTGAGTCGCAGCAGGTTTCGGCGGCGAAGATTTTGTTGATCCCTTGACGGCGGTTATGGTTGCGGCTGCGCGAAGCATGCACAGCCGCAATCGACAGCTACCTTAACGCGGAGGTGGTTTGATCGCAGATTGTCTGCCTTACCTGAGAAGCCACCGCTTCTTTAATCTTCCAGACGCAAATGAACGAAATCAGCGAAATCGCCATCATAAAGATCCCCACCAGCCAGGGTTTGCCCCCGCCCATTAAAAGTAGGGTTGCGGCTATAAAAGGGCTCATACCCCCCAAAATTGATGAAAATTGATAGGCGAAGGATAAGCCGGTGTAGCGCACGCGCGTGCCGAACAGGCTGGCAAACAACGTTGGCTGAACCGCAAACATCGTCGTTGGTCCAAGGTTGTAACCCAGAACCATGCTGATGGTGATGATAAGTGCATGCTGAGTATTTAAAAGCATGAAGAAGGGGAAAGCGTAAAGCACGCAAAAACCTGCACCCAATAAGTACACCCGCCGCTGCCCAATACGATCCGACAACCAGCCCATAAGAGGACAAAACAGGATGCCGAGCGCGGAAGCGAACAGCATGCCAGTGAGTGGCACATCCCGCGACAGCAGCAACTGTGTTGAGACATACACGATGCCGAACGCGTTTATGACATTGGATGAGACACTTTCCGCCAGACGAGCGCCGAACGCCAGCCAAATAGTTCGTGGGTGCTCCCGAAACAGCGTCACGATCGGCAGGGGTGTTTTTTCTGTGCGAGAAGTTGACTGCTGGCGTTGGAAGTCGAGGGTCTCATCGGTATGCAGGCGTATAAACAGACCCACGATTAACATTACAGCTGACAGCCAGAAAGGGATACGCCAGCCCCAGGTCATGAACTGTTCCTGAGTCAGCAAATGGGTGCAAAGTGCAAACACACCGGTCGCCAGCATCAGACCGACCGAGGCGGCTGCCTGTGGCAGTGACCCAAAGAATCCCCGTCTGGCCTTTGGGGCAGACTCAATCGTCATCAATGCCGCGCCGCCATATTCGCCGCCCAGCCCAAAGCCCTGAATCAGACGCAGTGCCATCAACAGGATAGGGGCCCAAATGCCGATACTGTGCCAGTCGGGTACACATCCAATCAGGAACGTTGAGGTACCGACAATCGCCAACGTCCAAATCAACGTCACCTTACGGCCAATTTTGTCACCGAAATGACCAAACACCAGTCCTCCTAAGGGGCGGGCGAAAAATCCCACACCGAAGGTCGCGAACGCCGCAATGATGCCTGCGCTGGGTGAGCTTTCCGGGAAAAATAAAGGGGCAAAGATAAGCCCGGCAGCCGTACCAAAAATAAAGAAGTCATACCATTCAAGCAGTGCGCCGGCGAAACTGCCGAGTACCACGCGGCGCATGGACTTGCCGTGCAGGCCTTGCTGGATTTGAGATGCAGAGTCAGACATTTCGCTTCCTCTCCAGATGGTGAGCAAGCTGCGGGATAAACCCACAGCAGGGTACAAGAACGAGGCGCCGGTATAGCCGGCGCTCACTGTCATTATTATTTTTTGACGCTGTTCAACACATCAGCATCTTCGGCATCAACGTTGGCGCCCAGAGGTTCCCATTTAATCAGCAGGCAGGTGAGGAAGCCGATAAAGGGCACCAGCGCCATCCAGTAAAACGCATCTGTTTTCAATGCACCCCACAGCATTGGCCAGAATATCAGGCCAGCAATCGCGCCGGTGCGCATAATGGCGCGGGCGAAGCCAACACCGGACGGACGAATGCTGGGAGGATAAGAGAGGGTGGCGATAGTCATCCCGAGCCCACCAGGACCGGCGGAGTGGAAGAAAATAATAGTGCCGAGCAGGCCGAGTGACAGCCATGGATTGGTGGTCGCCAGTGCGCCGAGGGCCAGCAATGCCAGCGCAACGGCGGCAAAGCCATACATCGACTGTCGACGTGTGCCAAAGCGTTGCAGCAGCAGCGATCCAATTAATCCACCGGTTACACCGCAGGCTGCGTTCACAATCGCGGATCCGGTTAATGCCCCACTCAGGCCACCGCTGAGAATCCCCGCCAGCGTCAGCGGCAGGTAAACGCCTACGGCGTTATATTGCCACGCCTGCATCGTGGCAACGATGCAACCTAAAAGGGTGCGGCGACGATAACGGGCATTGAACAACACGCCATATCCGGCCTGTACTTTCACGTCAGGTGCATCGTCCGGGCGGACAGGCGTTGTTGGCGCTACGCTTGCGTGCACATTGTAGCGACTGAGGAGAATGTTGCAGGCCTGGTCGTATCGTCCGGCGCGAGCCGCCCACATCGCTGACTCACCGATGTAAACATAACGCAGCACCATGATCAGCACAGCAAACAGCGCGCCAATAAAGATGCCATAGCGCCAAAGCTGCGCCTCGTCCACGCCCGAGAACAGGAGTGGCAGCAACACCAGATAGACCACCGTCGTCGAGACATACCATGCCATTTGCCACAGGTTTACCGATGAGCCAGTTTTCTTCGATTTCGACCCGCGCAGTTCTGCCACCGCATTGGTGGCGAGGGGAAAATCAATGCCAAGGCCAAAGCCCATGACAATACGACACACCAGAACCCACCAGATGTTAGGGGCGATGGCCACGCAGGCGGCGCCCAGTGTGCAGAGTGCCATCCCGATAAGAAAGGCTTTACGCTGACCAAAGCGGTTAATGACTCGATTCGCCAGTAATCCGCCAATGAGCGCAGCAAGCAGCACCGAAGCGTTGACGGTCGCGGCCAGTCCAGGGGAGATACCAAACTGCATCGCAATGTATTTGTTGCCAAAGCCCACCATTGCAGCCTGATAGGCATCAATCAGGATACCGCCCAGAGCAATAAAGATGATCCCGGTGCTGGCACGAACGGCCGAATTTTCATTTACGATGTCGATGACATCCTGAGGCCGACTAATTGTGTAGGGGGTAGGAGAAATTATCTGCGCCATCACGCTATCCTTTTTTCATTGTTATCAATAAGGGGCACATGTGCCCCGTGGATATTCATTTATTCAGGCATCTGCAAACTGCAGCAGGACTTTGATGGAGTCGTTTTGTTGCGCCCTGACAAAAGCTTTATCCGCTTCGCTCACCGTGAAAAGGTCGCTAATCAACTCACGAGTATCGAAGCGACCATCCGCCAACCAGGCGATAACTTCGTCAAAATCTTCCGGAATATACATTCCTGAGCTGAGCAGATCGCGTTCGAACCGTTGCATCATGGGCAGCGGGATCTCACGTGCTCCACCGGGAACACCCATGCACATCACGGTGCCACCGGCATAGACGCGCTGGAAGGCTTCGTTCAGCGTGGGCTGAGCGGCAACCACATCAATGACGCCACTAAAACGCAGGCTTTCCGGCAATTCGCCGGGCGCAAAAGCGCGTGCTGCACCTAGCCTTACCGCTAACGCACGCTTGGCGGCATCGGGCTCGACGACGGTGACGTCACCCGCACCCATGATGCGTAAAGCCTGCACGATTGAGAGCCCGATGGTACCTGCCCCAATAACCAGCACGTCTTCAAGTGAACGTGCGGGCATGCGGCTGACACAGTGACGTGCGCAGGCAGCAGGTTCAGCGAAGGCCAGCACTTTCAGTGGTATTGACGCTGGGGCGACGTGGCAGTTGCGAGCGGGAACAATATGCTGGGAACGGGCAAAACCTGGTGCACGAAAACCAGCAACCTGCGGCGGTTCGCAATGGTTAAACTGACCCGCTTTGCAGGCGCGGCAGGCCATGCAGGCCATAATCGGATCCACTACCACATGGTCACCAGCACGGATACCGGTGACCGCGCTGCCCACTTCCAGCACGCGTGCGGCAATTTCATGGCCCGGCACCAACGGCGGTCTGGCAAACGGATGATGGCCGTGTAAAACGTGCAGGTCAGAACCACAAATACCAAAGAATGCGGGGGCGATGCGCACTTCGGTTGGGTCTAACGCACGCCAGGCTTGATCAACCGTTTCGGTCTTCACCTGGTTGATGTCGGAAAAAAGAACCTGAGTAATCTGCATCTTGTTCTCCATTTTTCTGGGCGTATTTCAGCGTTGGGCGATACCTTCATCAACAATTTCAGCCAGGCGCTGCAGGCGCGGAACGGAGACATCACGCAGCATGGTGTTGGCGTCCTGCGCTCCGATCACTGAAGCCCACACTGCGCGCCCGGCAAGAAAACCGGAGGCACCCGCTTGCATTGCCACGCTCACTGCGCGTCCAAAGATGTTGGCGTCTACGCCCGAGGAGAGGATGACCCAAGGCATGTTCATCTGATCGTTAAGGCGCTGACAGGCGCTCAGCAGCGCTTGCTTGTCACCTTTTCCGCCGAGCGGCATTTCGACTTTGTACAGGTCTGAGCCACTGTCGCCCAGCTCAGCAGCAGCCTGAACAATGGCGGCTTCACGGTCAAAGTGCCAGCCACGGCGTGGTGGACGAACCACGGGTTCGATGATGCTGACTAATCCGGCGCTTCGGCAGATCTGATTGAATTCTGAAACCATTTCCAGCCGCTGTTCTGCGGGTTCATCTTCGCGCCATAGCACCAGCAGTTTCAGCGCACGTCCGCCCAAAGCACGGACCTGGTGTGGATCAATGTTGCGATCGATCTCCACGCTGTCTACCGGGATGCCATTACCCGGCAGGAAGTTATCAGCAGCGACAATCAAACCACAGTTGCTGGCCACTGCCTGTTGTTTAACGATTTCATCAAGGCAAAATTGCTTATCGACTAATACCGCAGACGCATAGGGCGTTAGGGTACGCGCCGCCGCGACTTTGAATTCAGTCAGCACGCTATCGGCGATGGGAGCAGGCTGACCTGCAGCAGCAAACATCAGGCGCATGGCTTCACGCTGATCAACAGCCAGCATGGCGAAGCCGCCGCCAGGACGAGCAATATCTTTTAAAGTAAACGCAGTGGGGGTGGACATAGATCTCTCCTGTCAAAATAGTCAGTGATTAAAGGGAATCGGGACGATGAGCGAGCTGACGAAGTTGTGAAAGCAGGGCACTCCAGTCCTGACGACCACGGCCTTGTTCACTGGCTGCACGGTAATAGGTTTCAGCTTTGGCACCCATTTCAAGTGGCACCTGAGTTTGCTGGGCGACATCTAATGCAATGCGCAAATCTTTGAGCGCCAAATCCACCATGAAGGCAGGCGAGAGATCGCCCTTCAGTACCTTGTTAGGCCAGGTCGTCGTGAAATGGCCTTTACCGGCAGCGGTTCCGCTCATCACTTTTATGGCGACATCAAGATTCAGACCGAGCGACTCACACAGCACTGCCGCTTCTGCAGAAAGCGCGTTGAGTGCAATGCTCATATAGTTGTTGATCAGTTTTACGCGAATGCCCATGCCTGGACCGCCTGCTTCAATCAACTCATTGCCCATACACATCAGCACTGCCCGTGCTTTGGCCACCTGGTCGCTACTGCCTCCGGCCAGAATCAGCAAGGTGCCATCTTTTGCGTTGTCGGAGGTGCGGCCAACCGGCGCATCCATCATGCTGAAGCCGCGTTGTGCCAGTTCGGCAATCAGTGCATCACATTGCAGCGGATGAATCGTGGACATATCGATCGCCAGCGCATCACGGGATAGTTGTTCACATACGCCGTTTTGTCCCAGCAGGACCTCGCGAACCACATCCCCATTGGGCAACATGGTAATCACGAATTCTGCATCCCGGGCGGCATCAGCAGGGCTACTTGCTGCTACAGCACCCAGCGCAGCCAACTGCTGGATAGACTTCTCAGAGTGATCAAAAACGCGCACTGTATGACCGTGCTTAACCAGATTACTGGCCATGGGATATCCCATCTGACCCAGACCAATGAAACCGATGGTGGACATAACATTCTCCTGGTGTGGCATGAATGATAAAATGACATCTTCTGTCTGTTTTTGATCATATTTGTAATTTAGGCGACAAAACGGGACTGCGATCACTTTTTTGATCATTTATGAGATTAGAATGTCCATAAAGCGACAACATCAACCATGGAGTGACATAAATGCTCAAAATAGCCTGTGTTGGCATTGCAGTTCTGGATCGTCTTTATTTCTTGCCGGATCTGCCAAAAGAAGGCGGTAAATATGAAGCGCAACGCTATCAGGAGTGTGGTGGTGGACCCGCGGCAACGGCGGCAGTCACCATTGCGCGACTTGGTGCACAGGTAGACTTCATCGGACGTGTTGGTGATGATGCTGCTGGAGAAACACTGCTGGCGGAACTCGCGCATTGGGGAGTGAATACCGCACTATGTCGCAAAGTGGAACACGCACAGTCAACCCACTCCACCATCCTGGTCGACGCTCATGGCGAGCGGCTGATCGTCAATTATCCCAGCAAAGACCTGCCCGTCGATGCAGATTGGCTCACGGCCGTGGACTTCTCGCAGTACGATTTGGTGCTGGCAGATGTGCGTTGGCAGCAGGGGGCTCGTTATGCTTTTGAGCTGGCGAAGCGTGCAGGTGTCACGACACTGCTGGATGGCGATGTGACGCCGCAGGATATTACCTCGCTGGTGGCGTTGAGCGATCATGCCGTATTTTCTTCGCCAGGTCTGGCGCGTTTCTCCGCAACACACGACGCTGATGCCGGGTTAGCGATGGCTGCCCGCATCACTGATGGTCAGGTTTATGTGACACAGGGTAGTGATGGGATAAAGTGGCGTGAGGATGATCATTTATGTCATATTTCTGCCTTTAAGACTGACGTAGTGGACACGACAGGTGCAGGTGACGTGTTCCACGGTGCGCTGGCTTTAGCTATAGCGGAAGGGCAGGCTACGCGTGAAGCCATCCGTTTTGCCAGCGCCGTAGCTGCACTGAAGTGCACACAACCCGGCGGACGCGACGGCATTCCAGACCGCGCGCAAACCGCAGCGTTTTTGTCACGCTATGAGTAATACTGTCCATTAAGGCGATCGGAGGGACAATGAGCGCAGTAGAGATGACGGGTAATCCTCGCCACGACCAGCTAATCGGCCTGATTGCTGAACGCGGCTATATGAATATTGAAGAGCTGGCGCAGTTGCTGGATGTCTCCACTCAAACGGTACGCCGGGATATTCGTAAACTGAGCGAGCAGGGCTTAATTACGCGCCATCACGGCGGTGCTGGTCGCGTTTCCAGCGTGATGAATGTGGCGTTTGAGCAGCGCGAGCAGTCGTTCACTCGAGAAAAACAACTGATGGCTGAGGCCGTCGCCGATTTCCTGCCCGAGCGCTGTACGGTGTTTATCACCATTGGTACCACCGTTGAGGCGGTGGCGAGAGCGTTAGTTTATCGGAGCGATCTGCGCATTATTACTAACAGCCTGCGTGTTGCCGACATCCTGTATAAGAATCCCGATCTTGAGGTGATGGTGCCGGGAGGGACGCTGCGACCGCACAACGGCGGCATTGTCGGCCCTAATACGGTGAGTTTTATCGAGGGTTTTCGCGCCGATTACCTGATCACCAGTATTGGTGCTATTGATAGCGATGGCACGCTACTGGAGTTTGATGTCAATGAAGCGACGGTGGCGCGCACTATGATGTCACACGCCCGCCAGACCTTATTGATTGCCGATCACACGAAGTTTGCCGCGTCGGCTGCTGTTGCAGTAAATCATGCCCGCTCTGTAAACGCCTTCTTCACCGATGCTGCACCGCCTGAGGCTTTCGAACAGCTGTTGCGTGAAGAGCGAATTGAAACCTTCAGGGTAGACTCAGCGCAAAACTGAATACTTTTCAGCGCGATCTGCCTCATTTCCGATGTATGAAATCGGCGCTAAGGCGCCGTTCTCGCCGTCCGCTCCAGCAATTTCAGAGGCTCAGCTATTCGAAAACGCGTGCAGGAAATCAATAAATGCGCGCACTTTCTCCGGCAGATGGCGGGTATGCGGATACAGCGCGTAGATCCCCTGTTGAGGAAAATGATGATCTGGCAGCAATTGTATTAACTCTCCCCGAGCCAATTCATCCTGCACCAGCCAGGCGGGTAATATCGCGACGCCTGCTCCCGCTAGTGTAAACGCCAGCAACGATGCTGCACTGTCGGCCATGATCATTGCGGGGTGGCGCGCGCTAAAAAGCACCGATTCTCCCGCGGGTGTGGTGACCTGCCAGCTCAGGGGGGTGGATAAGCGGCTGTGTCCAATCCATTTCGCTTCGGCGAGTTGATCCAGATTCTCAATCGATTGAGTGTTGAGATACTCGGGAGCCACGACGGGCAGAATCGCGAACCGATCGATGAGGCGGGCGTGGTGATTAGAATCCGCCAACTGACCGAGGCGGATTGCCACATCAAAACGGCCGGCAATCAGATCATCATTTTTTGATGAGGAAACATGCTGAATGCGCAACTGCGGGTGCTTACCCGCAAATGCCGCCAGCGCGGGGACGACGACGCGCGCGCCATATTCGGGCGTGGTGGTGATACGCAGCAATCCGCTGAGTCCGAGGTGATCGCTGCGAACATCATCTAACACACGTTCTGCATCCTGCAGAAGGTGCTGACAGCGATGATAAAACGTCTCGCCGGTGTCCGTCGCGGCAACGCGACGTGTGCTTCTTGTCAGCAAAGAGACGCCAAGTTCCTGTTCCAGCTGTTTTATATTAAAGCTCACCACCGCTTTTGTGAGCCCCAGCGTCTGAGCGGCACCGGTAAAACTTCCTGCCTCAACCACTGCAACAAACATTTCCAGTCGCTGCATATTGATCATCATCGACTCCGCTGATGAAGGATTATTGTCAAAATTATTTTGACAGTATAACCATTGAGCGTGGATTTATCGCATTTATCCCGATCCTTATACTGCGCGCAAGACCACTGTTTTGACTGAGAAAATCATGAGTTATCGCGTGCGCGTTGCCACTGTGTATTTGCTGGGATTCTTTATCGATCTGGTGAACATGTTTATCGCCAATGTTGCCTATCCGGAGATCGGACGGCATTTTCATGCTCCTGTCAGTCAACTGGCATGGGTGAGTAATGCCTATATTTTAGGCCTGACTCTGGTGATACCGCTTAGTGGCTGGTTGGCGAAGCGCATTGGTGTAAAACGTCTTTTTATCCTCTCCCTGATCATTTTCATGCTCGGTAGCGTTGGCGTAGCCGCTTCCCTTTCGATTTTACAGCTTATCGGCTGGCGTTTTTTGCAGGGCGTAGGCGGTGGATTACTCATTCCCATCGGGCAAACCATGACTTACGCGCTGTATCGCAGTCATGAACGCGCAAAGCTCTCCTCTGTCGTGATGCTGGTGGCTTTGCTGGCTCCGGCGCTGTCGCCAGCCGCCGGGGGGCTATTGATTGAGAGCCTTAACTGGCGTTGGGTGTTTCTGGCAAGCCTACCGCTGGCTGTCGTGACACTGGTATTGGCGGGGTTCTGGCTGAACGCGGATAAACCTACTAAGGCAGCAGGCCGTTTAGATCTGGTGGGATTAGTCAGTGGTTGTGCGGCCTTGACCTTGATCCTATTAGGACTGACGTCACTGGGCGAATCCCAGTCTGTTCACCAGGGCGTGTTGATGCTCATCAGTGGGATCATTGTCTTTAGCGGATACGTATGGAATGCATTGGGCAAAAGTCAGCCTCTGATTAATCTGCATCTGATAAAAGATCCTCTGTTCAAGACGGCCATGCTTATTTACCAGTTTGTTCCGGGTGTTTTTACCGGGGTCAGTATGATCACCATGCTGTACCTGCAGAATGAACTTGGCATGCATGCCGCCTTTGTCGGTGCTTTGATGCTGCCCTGGTCGATCGCTTCTTTTATCGCGATTAGCTTTACGGGTAAGCGATTCAATTCGTGGGGACCGCGTCCACTGTTTATTCTCGGGTGCGCCGTGCAGGCGTTGGGGATCGGGCTACTGGCCACAACCGGCCATTCCGCTTCAGCGACGGTCTGTGTGATCGCATTCTGCCTGATGGGATTGGGTGGCAGTTTGTGCAGCAGTACGGCGCAAAGTTCGGCCTTCCTGTACATACCTGATGGGCACTTGGCGGATGCCAGTGCGATTTGGAATATCAATCGTCAGCTCAGTTTCTGTCTGGGTGTCACGCTTGTTAGCCTGCTGTTTAACCTCTTGGCTAACAGCGGCATATCTGATGATCGTGCCTATCAACTTTGCTTTGTCATTGCGGCCTGTAGCAGTGTCGTGCCGATTTTATGTTGCCTGCGCATCGCGAACCGAAACGTACTATTTACCCTAAATCAGGAGAAGTCATGAACCGCTATTTTCAGGAAGTTTTAGATGCACACGAATTCATTCGTTGCTGGTTGGGTGAGGCAGAAGCGCAAGAGGGTGTCTGCGATAACTTGCTAGCCCGTTTCAGTCCAGAATTCACGATGGTGAGTACGACGGGTGTCGTACTGAATTTTGAGGCTTTGAGCCTTTTCTTCCGCACACAGCGTGGTGCGCGTAAAGGGCTTACCCTGGACATCCTGGATATGCAGATGGTGGCTGAAAGCGAGGAGGGGGCAACGGTATGCTACAAAGAACAGCAGCATGTTCCCGGACAAAATAAGACGTTGCGTTTCTCGACAGTTGTTTTCACGTTAGACCCGCAGGGAAATGTGCTCTGGCGTCACCTGCAGGAGACAGCGCTGCCGCTGGAGTGAGTCAAGTTGACTGCATCGCCTGCTCTATAAAAGTAATAAAGGCTCTGACCTTTGCGTTGAGCGCTGAACGTTCGTTGACGCAGGCGAAAATGTTCATGGGTGAAGAGGCAACACGACTTTCATTGTTCTGGTCGGAAGGGAATAAAGCGATGAGTTGCCCACTGTCGATTAAGGGTTGTGCAATAAAACTCGCCAGCCGGGCAATACCACCGCCATTGACCGCGATATTGGCAATGATATCAATATCGTCACTGATAAATTCCGGGTTGATTTTCGCCGCCATCTCCTGGCCATCAACCCGAAACGTCCAGGGCAAAAAGCGTCCATCGGTGGGATAGCGGAAAACCAGGCAGGCGTGCTGGCTAAGGTCGTCGGGACTTTCCGGCATGCCCGCACGCTGCAGATAAGCAGGTGCTGCGCAGAAAATAAAAGGTAACGATGCAATTTTGCGGGCAATCAGTTGATCGTTCAGCTGTGCTTCGATGCGAATACTGACGTCGACACCCTCCCGCCGGTGATCAACATTGCGATCGGTGCTAATCAGCTCAATATCAATGTCGGGGTACACCTCTTTGAATGCCGGCATCAGTGGGGCGAGCACGTAGCGGCCAAATGCTGCGGTCGTGGCAATGCAAAGTGCCCCCTGCGGCTTGATTTCCAATGCCGCAGCCTGCGAAGCGATATCCACGTCATAAGGAATATGACGCACTTTCTCGAAATAGCGTTTACCGCTTTCGGTCAGGGTCATACTCCGGGTTGTGCGTGACAGAAGGCGCACCCCTAGATGAGATTCCAGCCGGGCAAGGCTCTGACTGACCGCCGCAGGGCTCATCCCTTTCGCGCGCGCTGCCGCTGCGATGCTGCCGTTTTCCACTACCCGGATAAAGCTACCGATCAACCCTAGCAAATCCATAAGACCTCAGCGCTCAATTCGTCATGTTTGCTTAATAATGTTTAAAGCAGAACCGTTCTACCGCTGCTTTAGTCAGCTTGGTAGCTTAGCGGCTGCCTTGCTAACCCATATTGAACAGGATAACGCTATGACGGATGCAACCACCAAGAAAATCGCCAGAGTTCGCTTTCCGAAGCACACTTCACCTTACATTTTCGCGCTATATATGGCGACCATCATGGCCTTTCTGATGAGTGTGGTCATTACCTTTGCCGAATTTGGTGTGGGACCGTATTACATGACAAATGTGATGAATGCCTACCAGGTCGCCATGCCTGCCGCCTTTGTCTGCATACTGGTGGTGCGCCCGATAGTGGTCAGGCTGGTGGGTCTGACGGTGCATGGGCATTGAGAGGAGAGGGCGGAAGTTATAGTCACTGCGGATTAGGGCAGCATCTTGGTCAAGCGTAATGCTCTATGCAGCAATCGTTAAGCGAATTTCTTATTACCATTTTATTCAGGTCATGCCTACCCTGCTACCACTTGTGAATCTTGCGGCGCAGGGGCAGTTGAACATAATGCCCCTGCAATCCCCCGTCTTTAGGCGGGGGTCAAGCGGGTGCTAGCTGCGTAACATGTTTTAGTTGACCTTACGCAAGGCCAGCTACTGCTTTACAGGCTTTTCGGCGGTGGGGCTTGCTGCTGTTCGATATATGATTTCACTACATCAAGCGATGCCCCGTCGCAACTGACCACGTAATAAGACGGACTCCAGAAATGGTTTCCCCATAGCTTATGGCGCACGCTTTCCCGGAATTCACGGCGCAGCACACAGGATGATTTCCCTTTCAGCTTACTGACCAGGTTACTCACCACCACGTTGGAGTGAACGGCGACCATCAAATGTACATGGTCGTCCTCCCCACCAAACTCCAGCAACTCACAATCCATCTGTTTACAGGTTTCGTCCATAACGCCTTTTACGCACTCCAGCATTTCGGCAGTATTTCATAGAAAACACTAGATCTAGATGATTCTTATAAACGCAGCTTTTACCGATTCTCCACTCATACATAAAGCCTCGCATTAGACAATAACAAAGCCCGATGGTAATAATATAACCACACATAAATAAGGGTAATCAGCGATGCTGACCGGAATAAAACTGCGAGCGAATCCAACGGCCTCCCAGCGTGAGAAACTATCGCGCTGGATGGGCTGCGCCCGCGTTATCTGGAATGCAAAAGTAGACGAGGAACGGTATTACCGGACGTTTGCCCGCAAGTATTACCCTGTCGGTACGTATGCGCCGGTAGACCAGACGGCAGCGCATTTTAAGGACGCGGAGTTAACCCCCGTGGCTGTCGGAATGCCCCAGCCAAATCATCCGTAACACCGCCGTTAACTGGTACAACACGTACCGGAAATTCCTCAAAGGTGTTTGCGGCAGACCGAAGCGCCACCCCAAAACAGACCGCGCCAGCATCTATCTGACGCGCGAGCTTTTTCGGTTTGACCGTTGCGCCGATGGCGTTACACGGCTGTTTATCGGTACGAAGACGAACAATATTGGCTATCTGTCGATCAAGAATCACGCGGCCTATAACCTGCCTGACTCCCTGTATATCAGGAAAGAGCGAGGCCAGTATTTTGTGTCTTTTAGCTATGAAGATGGTAAGCCAGAAGCGGCGAGCTATGCCGATGATCTGGCAATGCTGGCGGGTGCTGAGCGCGCCTGGCTGGAAGAAAATACCGTCGGCGTAGACCGTGGTGTTGCCGTGCCTGTCCAGGCGGGTGATCTGGCGCTGGACTACCTGTCATCCCAGAAAAACCATACCGCCCGTGCCGGGCGCTATATAAAGCGCCTACAGCGCCGCCTGGCACGCCAGCAGAAGGGCAGCAATCGCCGCAATCGTACCAGACAGCGGTTATCCGGCTACCACGCCCGGCGAGCCAATATCCGCACTGATTTTGCACACCAGACCAGCCGGACGCTGGTAAACGGTGCGCGAGTCATCGTATTCGAAGCCCTGAAATCCCAGCGCATGACGCGCAGGGCGAAGCCAGTACAGGACGAATCCGGGCGTTACCTGCCGAACCAGCGCAAGGCCAAAAGCGGCCTCAATGCGGCGATTCTCAACATTGGCTGGCATCGCATAGAGTTATTCACGAAATACAAAGCGAAAGCAGAGGGTAAAGCCTGTTTTCGCGTTCCTGCCCCGTATACAAGCCAGGAGTGTGCCGCGTGCGGCTACACTCACCCCGACAACCGCAGGACGCAAGATGCGTTCGTGTGTGTGTCGTGTGGACATTCTGACAACGCAGACCGCAACGCGGCGCATATCATCAAAAAACGGGCAATAGAGTTAATACTTCACCCTGGAACGGGGTTAATCAACGATAACGAATTGGTTACTGGACGTGGAGATCAACGTAAGACGAGCAAGGCCAAAAGCCCTGCCCGCAATGGTCAGCGAAACGTCAAAAAAGAAAAAGGCAGCACTACGCTACCTTTGGAAGCCCTGTCCCTTTAAGGGCGGGTAGTTCACCTGATTGAGATCCATGCGGCACACGGTTATCTGCTGCACCAGTTCCTCTCGCCGCTGAGCAATCAGCGTCAGGACCAATATGGTGGCTCGCTGGATAACCGTTTACGTTTCCCACTGGAGGTATTTTCCGCTGTGCGCGCCGCCGTGCCGGCTTCAATTCCGGTTGGCGTGCGTTTTTCTGCCACCGACTGGGTCGATGGCGGTTGGGATGAAGCGCAATCCATTGTGTTTAGCCAGCAGCTGGAAGCGCTGGGCTGTGATTATGTGCATGTTTCGAGCGGTGGGTTGTCACCCTTGCAAAACATCGCTGTAGGACCTGGTTATCAGTTGCCTTTTGCGCGCGCCATTCGCCAGCAGGTGAATATTCCAGTGATGGGCGTCGGTTTAATCACTGACCCACAGCAAGCGGAAGCGGTACTGGAGCAAGGCGATGCCGATCTGGTGGCATTGGGCCGCGCGGTGCTCTATAACCCACACTGGCCGTGGCAAGCGGCCGCTGCGCTCAATGCACAGGTCAAGGCGCCATCACAGTATTTGCGTTCTGAACCGCATGGCGTGAAGGGTACGCTGGTTTGATGTCGTTCTAAAGGTAAACCTTCCTCGGTCCAGGCACTGGGGAAGGTTGCAAAAGAGAACTTCCGGTCTGCATCCAAATGTCCGGTTCTATTTCTACCTCACATTCTCTTCCGTTAATCTCCTGCATCGGCGCAGGCATCCCTATTGATAATGGTTGTAGCCCATTAAACGAACACATGTTGTCGAAAAAACCTGTTTATCGGTCACCATTGAGTAATGGTTTAACAGTAATGCTAATAATTATCATTCTTTTTAGTGTTTAATTGCTGGTTATCTGGATTTCAAAAACATGGACAAGTTCATTCGATGTGCGCTGCTTAGTAGCGCACTTGTGCCCTCTTTAGCGTCAGCTAATCTGGTTGATGACAGCCATCTCGATCTCACTGCTCGCACGCTGTACTACAACAACGACACCCGTGGCGCGGTAAAAAATCAGCCTACCGGCGAACAGCTGGGGCAGGGATTCATTCTTAATGGCCGTTCGGGTTATACCGATGGGCCCATTGGTTTTGGCGCCGATATGATGGGTATGCTGGGTCTAAAGCTGTCAGGCCGAGAGGGATACAACACCGCAACAGGGCTGTTTCCGCAGCATGATGACAACAGCGCCCCACGCAGTTTCGCATCCGCCCGCTTTGCCTTTAAGGCGAAGCTGAGCGAAACCGAGGCGAAAGCCGGTTTTCAATCGTTAAACTTGCCCGTGATTAAAACCAATGATGGCAGGCTAGTTCCTTCGCTCTATCGCGGGTATACGCTTAATTCTCGCGACGTAGATAATCTGGTACTGGATGCTGGTTTTATCGATCGTGTTCAGGGACGCAATCAAAGTCATTATCAGCCATTGAAAGCCACGGGCAAAGCGAGCGGATTCAGCTCCGGCTTCAGTTATGCCGGTGGCCGCTACACGCCAGTAAAACAACTGGAACTCAGCTATTACTTTGCGCAGCTCAATGATTTCTACCAGCAAAACTATGTCGGTTTGACCAAGACGTTGTCGTTAGGACCGGGAAAACTGAAAGCGGATTTGCGCTATTTCAACAGCCGGGGCAATGGCAACGAGTATGGTGGAAGTGTCGATAACAACGCTTACGGCGGGATTGTATCCTGGTCAGCGTGGGGCAGCACTTTTGGTCTGGGTTATCAGCAGCTAACGGGGTCGAGTGGTTTCCCCTACCTTGATCCGGGTCAGACGGTTGATGGCGTATCCACTGATACATCCGGCGGCTCAACTGGGCTGGTGAGCGAGTCGCCGTTGTCTAAATTTAAGACGGCACATGAGCGTGCGCTGGTCCTGCGTTACAGTGCAAAACTGGATGCGCTGGGTCTGCCGGGGCTCAGCTTTAATAGCAGCTATGTTTCCGGCAGCCATGCACGCGCCTCCAACACCAGTGGCAATCAGAATGAATGGGTCCGCACACTGGGCTTGAATTATCAACTGCCCGAGAGCGTGGCTAAAGGTGTTACGCTGGCCTGGAAGAACGTGACCTACCGTACCAATATTACCGGCACGCGTAGCCAGGATCAGAATATGCTGGTCGTAAACTGGAAGTTTGGGCTGTTGTGAAACAGCAAGCGATAGGATTTTTAACCAGACCTGGTTTGCCCATTTAATCTGTCGTTTCCCCACTGTCGTCAGTAAATAAGGGGATTTAAAATTATGCAGTAACGGGGCAGTCGATTGTTGTCGATGGCGGGATCTATTTCGTTTAAAGCCGAATAAATAAACCGGGTCTCAGAGAACCTAAAGTTGGGTTCTCTGAGGCATAGCAACCGACATGTGGATTGCTCAAGGATTGATCCGTTGTTCCAGCTCAATGCCCTCTCTCAATACGTCAATCAATTCCCTTAACCCCTGGGGAACACGACGATGCCCAGGATAATAGAGATAAATCGCGGGCTCGGTAGGGGACCAATCGGATAAAACGACCCGCAAACTGCCATCACGAAGGTAGGTATTGACGCGTTGTTCCAGACAATAAGCGATACCCGCGCCGGCGAGGGCTAATTCTATTGCTAATGCTGTTTCACTGACGCAAATCTGACCCGGCGCATCGATTACGCGGTAATCCTCCCCACGCCTAAACTCCCACTTATAGATGGTCCCCTGTCCTGTGCGCATCTGAAGACAGGAATGAGAGCGTAGATCTTCAGGCATTTGTGGCGGGGTTCGCAGATATAGATAGCGCGGTGAGGCGACGGCGACCCATTTGAGTTCGCTACCAAGTCGGATTGCGACAAAATCCTCCGGAACGGTATTACCAAAGCGTAAACCCGCATCGAAGCCCTCCGAGACGATGTCTACCATTCTGTCATCTACGGTTATCTCAACTTCAACATCGGGATACAAGCTGACAAATTTGGGGAGATGTTTGGCAATGATCAGTCGGGCACCGTCGCTGAGAACATTGAGCCGTAGTCGGCCCACTGGGCGATCGCGCAGGCGATTGATATCGTCCAGCGCTTCACTGATTTCTTTAAATCCCACCTCAAGACGCAATGCCAGATTAGCCCCTGCCTCAGTCGGGGCAACCGTCCTGCTGGTTCGGTTAAGCAGGCGGACCCCCAATCGTTCTTCAAGGTTGCGCACCGAATGGCTCAAGGCCGAGGTGGTAATGCCCAGCTCTATGGCCGCTTTAGTAAAACTGCGTGTTCTCTCTACAGCCTTAAAGGCGTTGAGATCGGCTAAATCACTGCGTGAAAGTCTGGACAGGGGTCTTACAGGCATGACTACCCACTCAAGGTTGATTTTAATTCAATAAACAATGCGGAAAAACTCAACGGTAATCACACCTTTGTCGATTAAGGTGCAATACATCTCAACTATAGCAACTTTTCAACAGAGAGATTCAAGCGTTATGTCTGAACAGACTTGCGGTTCACAAAGAGAAATTGTTCATCCTCCCTCTAGCCTCTTTTTGGCCATGCTGGCACTAGGGGCAGGGGGATTATTTATTGGCACAGGCGAATTTTCTCCAATGAGTCTGTTACCTGACCTGGCGAAAGGGACTGGGGTGTCTATCCCCACTGCGGGGAGTTATATCAGTGCCTACGCTGCGGGTGTGGTCATAGGGGCGCCGGCATTTGCCATCATTGGCGCGCGATGGCCCCGAAAAATGTTATTGCTGCTGTTATTGTCCATCGCACTTGTGGGATACGGCTTAAGCGCGACAGCCTGGAGTTACGGCTCATTGCTCACAGCACGATTCATCTCAGGCCTTCCACATGGCGCATGGTATGGCGTTTCCGCGCTGGTTGCGGCGTCGATGGTCCCGGCCAATCAGAAAGCTCGCTATATTGCTTATGTGATGCTGGGTCTCGCGGTGGCCAATGTCGCGGGTGTACCGCTCGTGACCTGGGGTGGGCAAGCACTGGGATGGCGAGTGTCATTCGCTATGGTTGCGGCAGGCATGGCGATGACAGCGCTCATGGTTATGCTCTTTGTGCCTGCAAAGAAACCGGATGCGAATGCCTCACCCGTTAAAGAGCTGAGTGCGCTCCGCAGCCCGCAAATTATCATGACCTTTGGTGTGGCATCCGTCAGCTTCGCTGGCATGTTTGCCGTCTACAGTTTCATTACGCCCGCCCTGACCGAGATCAGCGGTTTCAAACTGCATTCGGTACCCTGGATTCTGGTGCTGTGGGGGATTGGCATGGTCACAGGGAACATCATCGGCGGCCGGCTGGCTGACAAAGCGCTCATCCCCTCCATCTTTGGCTTAATCGTCTGGAACCTGGTCATGCTGGCTTTGTTCTCGCTGGTTGGCTCATGGAAACTTCCGGTACTGTTTGCTGTTTTTCTGCTTGGCAATGGTTTCGCGCTGGTCCCGGCACTCCAGGCCCACATGATGAATATTGCGGGTGATGCTCAGACGCTAGCCTCATCACTCACGCACAGTGCATTCAATATTTCTAATGCACTGGGGGCCGCTTTTGGCGGGTGGGCAATTTCTGCCGGTGGCTCGTGGATTTCTACCGGTTGGGTAGGTGTGGTGTTCTCCGTAATAGCGCTATCACTGATGTATTTTTCCGTTCACATCAACAAATGGAGTCAGCAATGACAGATTCAATTATTGTCCCCGGACGTGTCGCGGTTATCACTGGCACTGCAAAGGGGATTGGTGCAGCTTTAGCACGCCACCTCAGCAATGAAGGGATGTTACTGAGCCTGTTTGATCGTGATGAAGCTTCCCTGTCTGCACTTGCTGCCAGCCTCAAGACTGAATGCTGTGTCGTGACCGGAGATGTCTCCTGTATTGAGGACCTGACTCAACTCCGTGATAAGACGCTTGAGCACTTTGGTGAGGTTGCCCTGGTCGTCAATAATGCTGGCGTAAAAGCCGGCGCGGGCCCCTGGGATGCCCCGGAAAAATGGCGGCAAAATCTTGAGATCAATTTGCTGTCCGCAGTGTCGGTTCAGCACCTTTTTGTCCCCGTGATGCTGGAAGCAGCAGTAAAGGGGGCGATTGTTAATCTGGGGTCCAAAGAAGGGATCACGACGCCACCGGGCAATGCGGCATACAGTGCAGGCAAAGCGGCCATGAAGGTTTTGACCGAACAATTAGCTCACGAGCTAATGAAGGCTACATCAGGGCGTGTAACGGCACATCTGCTGGTGCCCGGATATACCTGGACAGACATGAACTCGCCCGGCCTCGATGAGAAAATGGATGCTAAGCCCGATGAAGCCTGGACCGCCAGCCAGGTCATTGATTATTTCGTGGCGCATTTCAGGGCGGGGGACTTCTATATCATTTGTCCGGATAACGCCGTATCTGCTGAGTTAGATAAAAAGCGCATCACCTGGGCATTGCAGGATATCATTGAGAATCGCCCAGCGCTGTCACGCTGGCATCCGGATTATCAGGACGCTTTTAATCAGTGGGTTAACTGTTGATTCAAACTGAAAAGCTTTAACCCGCACGTGCTACCCGGTCCTGAGTCTGATCCTCAACCTGATTGAAATAATCGCGGCCGGAGTAGCCATGTTTCTGGGAATTGATTGTGGGACGCAGGGCACCAAGGTGCTGTTGTGGGATGCAGAAAATCAGCACGTGCTGGCAACCAGTTTTCATGCCCACTCTCTGCTGAACGAAAGACCCGGACAGAAAGAGCAGCATCCCGCTGACTGGCTCAATGCCATGCGAGCAGGGGTGCGGGATGTGATAAAAAAAACGGGCATTGGTCACGATAAAATTATCGGGATGGGTGTTTCAGGGCAGCAACATGGACTGGTGATTCTCGACCAGCATGACGCCGTGATCCGTCCGGCGAAACTCTGGTGCGATACGGAAAGTGCTTCCGAGCTGACGCATTTTCTGCAGGCATATCAGTCCGTTTATGGCCAAAGCCTGAGTGCTGACATTGGTATCCCGGTCCCGGTGGCGTTTACGCTGGGTAAGTTGTTGTGGGTTAAGCAGCATGAATCCGCCCATTTCGACCGCATCGACAAAGTGATGCTGCCACATGACTACCTCAATTATTTCCTCACCGGCCATTTTCGTACCGAGCCGGGTGATGCCTCCGGAACCGGCTATTTCGATACCCGACAAAAAACCTGGTGTACCACGGTCCTCAAACTGATAGACCCCGGCCTAAGTAATAAGCTACCCGAAATCATGGCTTCCCATCAGGCCCACGGTTTTCTCCGCGCTGAGGCTGCTGCGTATCTGGGGCTTTCAACCGGCATTGTGGTGTCCAGTGGCGGCGGCGATAACATGATGTCTGCTATAGGCACAGGCAATATCGCTGCCGGGCAGGTGACGATGAGCCTGGGCACATCAGGAACCCTATCCACCTGCCAGCCCGAACAGATCGATTGCAGCGGCTTTGAGGACATCAATACCTTCTGTTCCTCGACCGGAGCCTGGCTGCCGCTTATCAGCACGATGAACGTGACCAACGCCATCAATAGCTACAGACAGCTGATGGATATCGACATTAAAGATTTCGACAATTACCTGAGTGCGAGTAAACCCGGCTCAGAAGGGCTGTTTTCGTTTCCGTGGCTGAACGGTGCGCGATTGCCCAATCTGCCGGGTGCGCGTGGAGAAATCTCGGGGATGACGATGGCGAACTTTACCAAACCGCACCTGTTACGCTCGGTGGTCGAAGGGGTGACCTTCAATCTCTGCAAGGGCATTGAGATTTTCAAAGCCAGAGGGCTGGTGTTCGACGGCGTCAGTATTATTGGCGGCGGCGCAAACAGCAGAGCCTGGTGTGGGATGATTGCCGATATTACCGGGCTCACCGTAACCCGACCAGCCGTACCTGACGCGGCGGCATTGGGTGCCGCCATTCAGGCGCACTGGTGTTATCGCAATAGTACGTCTCATGCCGAAACGATTCCCCTGTCACAGTTACTCCCAGAATGGCTGACCGCTGAACAGAGTGAGACGATCGCGCCTGATCCAGTTATCAGCAAGCAATACCGGCAGATCTATCAGCATTATCACGCTGAGGTGGATAAACGCAAAGCCCGCTATCTGGATGAAAGCCCCTCAGAGTAGGCCGGGGTTAGCGGCACACTCATGCCACAATCACCGTTTTACCTTTTTTCCTCAGTTCTGCCAGCGCCTCAGCAGGCGCATCTTCATCGGTGATCACCGTATGAATTTTGTCGAGCGCAAGAACCTGATTAAATCCTTTATGGCCGAACTTGGAGGAGTCTGTCAGGACAATCACCTGTCTGGAGGCGGCCGCCATCACCGCGCTGATGGCAAACCCTTCATTGAAGGTCGTGATCCCGTTTTCGACGTCTAATCCATCCGCCCCCACGAACATCAGATTGGCCGACACGTCGCGTAATGCCAATTCGGCAATACTGCCGTGCAATGAGGCGGTTTTATGGCGCACGGTGCCACCGCACACCACCAGGATGATGTCTTTGTTGTCAGACAGGATGGTGGCGGCGGGCAGGCTGTTGGTGATCACCGTGATATTTTGCCGCTCGGCCAGAGCTTCGGCTAACAGCTTAGTGGTGCTGCCGCTGTCGAGAATCACGGTATCCCCTTCTTTCACCAGCCTGGCGGCCTCGATGGCGATACGCTGTTTGGGATCAGCGGCCAGCTGGTAACGTTCATTGAGACTTACTTCAGTATGAGATGCGTTGGCGTCGTTAGCCGAAGCCTCAATACTGGCCGCACCGCCGTGAAATCGGGTGACCAGTCCCCGCTCTTCCAGCAGACGAATATCGGCCCGCACCGTGACTTCCGTCACGCCTAATTCGGCAGAGATGTCAGTCACCAGCCGGCTGCCGGTGCTGTTGACCATATCAACAATCCTGTTTCTGCGTTCAAACGCGTTCATAAACGATCCCCTTAGATGAAAACCAATCCTAAAACGAAAGGATAAGAAAGTAAAACGACAAAGCACAAACTTTGAGGTTTTTATGATTAAGAAAATGATTTCGTTATATAACTCACTGTTAATAAATGGAATTATTTAAATCTGGTGGTTTGGTGGTATTGACTTGCTTTAGAAAGATATCGAAAGATAAAGTGTAAATTCGAAAATATTAAGATCTCCGTCACACAAATAAAAGAAAGCAATTGTGCTAAAAACGAAAGATTGTGATGGTTATAGGCATACTTTCGGAGGACAAAATGAAGAAAATCATCCAGCAGCACAAAGACGGTCTTGATTGCGGTATCTGCTCAGTCTGTTCCGCACATCCACTTGTTATTGAAGCGGCACTGCGTCTCGATCTGCACACTCAGCGACAGGTCCTGATCGAAGCCACATCAAACCAGGTCAATCAGTTTGGTGGCTACACCGGTATGAAGCCGGAGGATTTTCGTGATTACGTGCTGGATATCGCTGCGCGGGTTGGCTTCCCGGCTGAACGCCTGATTCTCGGCGGCGATCACCTCGGTCCTAACGTCTGGCAGGGCGAGAATGCAGAGCAGGCGATGGAGAAGTCCCGCGTATTGATCGCGGCGTATGTGAAAGCGGGATTCAGTAAGATCCATCTCGATGCTTCGATGTCCTGTGCGGATGACCCGGTTCCACTGTCGCCGGACGTGGTCGCACAGCGCGCCGCGGAACTGTGCCGCGTGGCGGAAGAAACGGCGACAGCAGAACAGAAGGCCGCGCTGACCTACATCATCGGCACCGAAGTGCCGGTACCGGGCGGCGAAGCGCACGCCATTAACGAGGTAAAGGTTACGCGTCCAGAAGATGCGGCATACACGCTGGATGTACATCATAAAGCGTTCCGTGCCGCCGGCTTAGATGACGCGATTGGCCGCATTATCGGGCTGGTGGTGCAGCCGGGTGTGGAGTTCGATCACAGCAGCGTGATCCACTACGCCCCGGCCGAAGCGCGCGAACTCAGCACATTTATTGAGTCAACGCCGGTGGTGTATGAAGCCCACTCGACCGACTATCAGACCCGCACGGCCTATCGCGCGCTGGTAAAAGATCACTTCGCCATTCTGAAAGTCGGTCCGGCGCTGACCTTTGCGCTGCGCGAAGCCATCTTTGCGTTAGCCGAAATCGAGAAAACCCTGATTGCGCCCGAAAAGCAGAGCCAGATCCTCGCGGTCATCGATCAGGTGATGCTGAACGAACCGGGCTACTGGAAAAAGTATTATCGCCCGGCGTTCTCCGACTCGCTGGTGGACATTCACTACAGCCTCTCAGACCGCATCCGCTACTACTGGCCGAATGCGCGCATTGTCAGTGCCTTTGATACGCTGATTGCCAACCTTAACGGCGTTGAACTGCCGCTCGGTCTGCTGAGCCAGTACCTGCCTAAACAGTTCGACCGCGTGCTGAACGGCAGCATCAGCGCGGATCCCCACACCCTCATCATCGACAAGATTCAGGACGTCCTGCGTGACTACGCGTTCGGATGTGAACCTGAACTGAACCTGCAAAAAGAGGTAAGCCATGCATAACTACCGCCTTCTCGTCTCTTCCGGCCTGAGCTTTGTGGATGCCGAAGAGGCGCTGAATCACATTGGCCAGAAAATGGTGCGCGACGGCATCTGTCGCGACAGCTACCCGGCCGCGCTGCTTGAACGTGAAGCCGCGTACCCAACCGGCATCGCGCTGGACGGTCACGCCGTTGCCATCCCGCACTGCGATGCGTCACACGCTGTGGAGCCGGCGATTTATCTGATCCGTCCCGCCTCGCCCGTGCAGTTTCAGCAGGCGGACGATGACGGCACGATCGGCGCCGAGCTGATTATTGCGCTGGTCGTCACGCACCCTGAACAGCAGCTGAACCTGCTCAAGGCGCTGTTCGGCCAGCTGCAGCAGCCTGAATTTATTGAAAGTCTGCTAAGCGCGCCTGAGAGCGAACTGGCCGACTGTTTTACCCACCGCCTGCTCGCACCGGCGGCCTGATAACAACACCTGACCCTGCACCCGGAGAAAAACAATGAAACGTAAAGTGATTGTCGCCTGTGGCGGCGCCGTTGCCACCTCAACCATGGCGGCAGAGGAAATCAAAGATCTCTGTGAAGAGAACAGCATTACCGTCGAAATCGTGCAGTGCCGCGTTAACGAGATCGAAACCTACATGGACGGCGTGGACCTGATCTGTACCACGGCCCGCGTTGACCGTCAGTTTGGTGATATCCCGGTGGTGCACGGCATGCCGTTCATCTCAGGCGTGGGTATTGATGCGTTGCGCAACAAAATCCTGACCGTTCTTCAGGGGTAAGCTTATGTTTACTGAAATCATGCGTTACATCCTCGATCTCGGTCCGACAGTGATGCTGCCGATCGTGATCATCATTTTCTCCGTCTGCCTCGGGATGAAAGTGGGCGATGCCTTTAAGTCCGGCCTGTTTATCGGCATCGGCTTTGTCGGCATTGGGCTGGTGATTGGTCTGATGCTCGACTCTATCGGACCTGCCGCCAAAGCCATGGCGGCCAATTTTGAGATTGGCCTCGATGTGGTCGATGTCGGCTGGCCGGGATCGTCGCCAATGACCTGGGCGTCACAGATTGCGCTGGTCGCCATTCCGATTGCGATTGTAGTGAACATCCTGATGCTGGTCACCCGCATGACGCGCGTGGTGAACGTGGATATCTGGAACATCTGGCACATGACATTCACCGGCGCGATGCTGCATCTGGCGACAGGTTCATACTGGCTGGGCATTCTGGGCGTGGTGCTGCATGCGGCCTTTGCCTACAAACTGGGCGACTGGTTTGCGCGCGATACCAAAAACTACTTCGATCTCGACGGCATCGCCGTGCCGCACGGTTCTTCCGCCTATATGGGGCCGGTGGCGGTGCTGGTGGACGTTATCATTGATAAAATTCCGGGCCTGAAGCGTATTCACTTCAGTGCCGATGACGTACAGAAGCGCTTCGGTGCCTTTGGTGAGCCGGTGACTGTCGGCTTCATCATGGGTATCGTGATCGGTCTGCTTGCAGGCTACGACGCCAAAGGCGTGCTGCAGCTGGCGGTGAAAACCGGTGCAGTGATGTTGCTGATGCCGCGCGTGATCAAACCCATTATGGATGGCCTCAACCCTATTGCTAAACAGGCCCGTAAACGCCTGCAGGCAAAATTCGGTGGTCAGGAATTCCTGATTGGCCTCGATCCGGCGCTGCTGCTGGGGCACACCTCGGTGGTCTCTGCCAGCCTCATCTTTATTCCACTGACCATCCTGATTGCCGTGTTCGTGCCGGGCAACCGTGTGCTGCCGTTCGGCGACCTAGCTACCATCGGCTTCTTCGTGGCCATGGCCGTTGCCGTTCACCAGGGCAACCTGTTCCGCACCCTGATCTCCGGCATCATCATCATGGGCATGACGCTGTGGATTGCCACCCAGACTATCGGGCTGCATACCCAGCTTGCTGCCAACGCTGGCGCACTTAAGGCCGGAAGCCAGGTGGCATCGCTGGACCAGGGCGGTTCACCGGTGACCTATCTCCTGATCCAGTTCCTGACCTGGCAGAACGTCACCGCGCTGGTGGTGATTGGTACGGTTTATCTGCTGGGCGTCGTGCTGACATGGCGCAGAGCGCGCCAGGCAATGCAGCCAGAACCGGATAACACCCTTTCTCAGAGTAATTCTTTAGCGAAATAACCGACGGGGGCGAGTCCCCCGTACTTCCCGGAGTTTACCCCATGAAATCTGTCGTGATACACGCCGGAGGCAGCGTTACGGTTGAACAACAGCCGTTGCCTCAGATTGAAAGCAGAGATGACGTGCTGGTGCAGGTCCTCTGCTCCGGACTCTGCGGTTCAGATATTCCGCGCATCTTTCACGCAGGAGCCCATTTCTACCCGATTACGCTTGGACACGAGTTCTGTGGCCGCGTGACTGAAACCGGCGCTGGCGTGAGTGACTTAAAGGCAGGAGACCTGGTTTCCTGCGTGCCACTGCAACCCTGCTTTGACTGCGAAGAGTGCCGCCGCCAGCTCTGGTCACAGTGCCGGAATTACCGCTTTATTGGATCACGCAGCGATGGCGGTAACCGGGAGTACATCGTGGTGCCGCGTCAGAACTTATTTCTTCTACCGGCCAACACCTCGCCCGTTGAAGGCGCCTTCTTTGAGCCGATGACGGTCAGCCTGCACACCATTGAGCTGGCAGGGGGCTGCCGCGATAAAGAGGTGATTATTGTTGGTGCGGGCACCATTGGCCTGCTGGCGATGCAGTGTGCCAAAGCGCTGGGCGCCCGCTCGGTGACCGCCATTGATATCAACCCTGAACGACTGGCGCTGTCTCAGCGTCTGGGCGCGGATTACGTCTTTAACAGCGCCGAAATGAGCGCAAGCGACATCCAGAGTGAAATGAGCAATCGCCGCTTTGATCAGCTGATCCTGGAAACCGCCGGATCGCCTCAAACCGTTGAGGTCAGTATCCAGATTGCCGGGCCGCAGGCGCAGGTGGGACTGATTGGCACCCTGCACAGAGACCTCAACCTGAGCAGCGCCACCTTTGGTCAGATCCTGCGTAAAGAGCTGAAGGTGCTGGGCAGCTGGATGAACTACTCCGGGGCGTGGCCTGGTGTGGAGTGGGCACAGGCGACTCAGCTGTTTGAAGCAGGAAAGATCGATCTTTCCGCACTCATCGCCGTACAGGGTGATGCCGATGTTTATGCCCGTGCCGTCACCGATCTGAACGGTAAACCCATGAGCGGCAAAATCATGCTCGACTTCTCAAGCCATCTGGGAGGACAAGTCTAATGTACCTCGTCTCTAATCGCGCCATGTTAATCAAGGCGCAGCAGGGCGGTTATGCCGTGCCTGCGTTTAACGTACATAACCTCGAAACCGTGCAGGTGATTGCGGAAACCGCAGCGGAACTGGGATCGCCGGTGATTATGGCGGGCACCACGGGCACCTATAAATATGCCGGGCTGGGCTATCTGGTGGCGATCTGTGAACAGGCCGCACAGAAGTACGATTTACCCATCGCGCTGCATCTCGATCATCATGAAGATCTGTCGGATATCGAGGCTAAAGTGAAGGCGGGCGTTCGCTCGGTGATGATTGATGCCTCGCACTTCGCCTTTGAGCAGAATGTTGAGAAAGTCGTGCAGGCCGTGCGCCTCTGCCATCGCTATGATGCCAGCGTTGAAGCTGAGCTGGGACGTCTCGGCGGTCAGGAAGACGACATCGTGGTGGATGAAAAGGACAGCTTCTTTACCGACCCCCTCAAAGCAGCAGAATACGTGCAGCGCACCGGCATTGATTCTCTCGCCGTCGCCATCGGCTCGGCGCACGGCATGTATCAGGGCGAACCGAAACTGGATTTTGCACGCCTGGCACAAATTCGCGAGCGTGTGGATATTCCGCTGGTGCTGCATGGCGCATCGGGCATCCCAGAAACGATGCTGCGGCAGTCCATTGAGCTGGGTATCTGTAAAGTGAATGTGGCGACCGAACTGAAAATCGCCTTCTCCGATGCAGTGAAAGCCTTCTTTGGAGAGCACCCGCACGCCAATGATCCACGTGAGTATATGGAGCCGGGTAAGCGGGCAATGAAGCGCATCGTGCAGGAGAAGATTCGTATGTGCGGCAGTGAAGGCAAGCTCAGGTAGCTGTATGTAATAAGGGGGGCGCAGTGTCTGAAGCCACAGCGCCTTTGCTGTAAAGGGCTATTTCCTTAGGTTTATATTTTTCCTTTTAAGGGTATTTATAATAACCTTATGCATAATTAATTAAACCTCCTTGATTGTGTTGGTTTAAAAAAAAAGATATAAAGTTAGTATGAATGCCGAAAAGATATCAAAATTAAACCATCTGCTGAGTACCTCCCCTGCCGGGGTGGTGCTGACGTCGTCATGGCTAAATAAGCAAGGCTACAGCCAGTCTTTGCAGAAGCAATACCGTAAAAGCCAGTGGTACAGAACGATTGGAACAGGTGCACTGATACGTGAAGGCGATAAAATTGACTATCTGGGGGGGATCTATGCCCTGCAGGCGCAGCTTGGCATGGCCATACATCCAGGAGCCAAAACGGCACTCGCCCTTCAGGGCCGCGCGCATTACCTTGGTTTTAATGAACAGCGCGCGACGCTGTTTGGCCCGCTGGGTGAGAAGCTGCCCAAATGGTATGAGTGTTATGACTGGGGTGTTGAGATCAACGCGAAGTCTTCAGATTTTCTACCGCGAGACTTGGGTCTGGTCGAACTTGAGCATAAGTCTTTCAAAATCAGTGTATCCAGTCCGGCACGTGCCATTATGGAGTGCCTGTACCTTGCTCCTCAGCATCAGCCTCTGCTGGAAGTGTACGAACTGATGGAAGGGCTGAATAACCTGCGACCGCTAGCCGTTCAGAAATTGCTTGAGAGCTGCACCTCGGTAAAGGTAAAGCGACTCTTCCTGTATATGGCAGAGAAAGCCGGACACGACTGGTTCAATTTTCTTAAACTCGAAAAAATCGATCTGGGCAGCGGTAAAAGAGTCATCACCTCTGGTGGGAGTTTAAACGCAAAATATCAGATAATGATCCCAAGGGAACTGGAGTCGACAAAATGAATGTAAGTTATAAAAAGCAGGTTCAACTGCTACTGGATGTGCTCCCCGAAGTGGCAAAAGAAGAATGTTTTGCTATGCACGGCGGCACAGCAATCAATCTGTTCTACCGTGATATGCCTCGGCTGTCAGTAGACATCGATCTTACATATGTTCCTATTGCTGAACGCAATGAGAGTCTGGAGGGGATCAACCAGGCTTTACAGCGTGTGCAGAAAAATATCCAGGCCCTGAGGGGCAGCATACAGGTCGAGCACCGTGCAGCCGTATGCAAACTTCAGGTGACGGAAAACGATGTGCTGATCAAACTTGAAGTGAATCCCGTTGGCAGAGGTCTGATCGCTGAACCGGTAAGGATGCCGCTTTGTGACACAGCACAGGAGATGTTTGACGCGTTCTGCTCTATACCTGTAGTCCCTTTGTCTCAGCTTTACGGCGGTAAGTTGTGCGCAGCACTGGACCGACAGCATCCCCGTGATCTGTTCGACGTTAAATTAATGCTTGAGGAAGAAGGGTTCACGGACGATATCAAGCGGGGGCTCATGTATGGGCTGGCCAGCAGCACGAGGCCGATACATGAAATGCTTGCTCCCAATTTGCAAGATCAGCGCAGCGCCTATGAAAATCAGTTCTTGGGCATGAGTGATGTCGCGTTCAGCTATGAGGATTATGAGAAAACGAGGCAACAGCTTATTGGTATAATACGGGAAAGTCTGACAGCCGAAGACAAAGCGTTTCTTTTGAGCTTAAATCGCCTCGATCCCGACTGGTCCCAATATGAATTTCGCGATCATCCCTCTGTGAAATGGAAACTGCTCAACCTCGAAAAATTACAGAAAGAACAACCGGAGAAGTGGTCCTATCAGCTCGACAAATTAGAAGCTCTGCTCATTCGATAGCCGGCTTGCCTATGGACGCAAACGATGTCCCGGTACACAACGGCCCGAGTAAAAATCAAAATGGGTTTGAGAAGGCAAACCTGAGATGGCCGATTAATAACGCCAGTTATCAGACCCTCCTAGAGATTTAACCTATATCGTGAAAAACTCCACACCAGAAGTCGTCATATCAGGTTGCTCGAAGCGGTCGGTCAGCATTGCCTCCTCATGAGAGAAATATCTAAATCTCAACATGTTCAGTGAGTCTGGTAAATAACCGGCAGCATTAGGGTATCGGCACGTCATTAGTCGAACATACTAACTGCATCTGAAAGGTGACATTTTCGCATGGGATTCTTAGTAAAAAAGCACTGAAAAGGTGTTATGTTGCCCCCAAATTGTTTGCTGCTTATACAGCATTAACTATCTACACGTTGTGTAACGTCTTTTAATTAAGGTGTACAGTATTACAGGCATCGTTTTAGTATTTTTAAAGTTGCAACATCACATTAGGTCTCGTTTGCGATCTGATTGAGATTTTGTTGATAAAGTTTTCTTCTTTCATTTTATTGCAAATGATCTCGCAGTTTCGCTCTAATGTGGCGACTTTGTTTTCCAGTAAATTGACTGGCGTATCTTCAATAAGCTCCAGCATATGAAATATTTCATGGCGTACATTTTCGCCAAATGTTTTATCGGCTTTGTGTTGATTTAACCATTCTGCCAACTCTGACTTTTTGTCCTGTTCATTATCGCTCAGGGCACGCCTGGTGGTTTGAATAAAGGTGATTTTAGCCAGGAAGTGCGTATAGAAATTATGAATGTCACTGAGTTGTTTGATATTCATGACCGCCTCATCAATTCAATTTATTAAAAAATACGGCTATCAGCCTGCAGCGCAGGCTGATAATTTTTAGATTAAATTAAAGTGGTGCATCTGGCGTGTCCGCCTGGTCGTATGCGCCCCAAATGGTCTGGTCATAATTGACCATGGAGCCGGTCATCAAACCTGACTCTTCGCTGGCGAGAAACGCCACGGCGCGCGCCACTTCTTCTGGCGAAATCAACCGGCCAAATGGCTGCTCCGCAGCGGCTTTTTCAAGCCAGTTTTCTTCCGCGCCGTGATAGGTACGCATGATGCGGTCTTCACCTTCTGAAGCCATCCAGCCAATATTCAGGCCATTTACACGGATGCGGTTGCGTAATAAGGCATAGGCGGTGTTACGCGTCAGCGTGGCAAGTGCACCTTTGGATGAGCAATAAGCGGCAATAAATGGCTGCCCTGCCAGAGCGGACATTGAGCAGATATTCACAATGCTGCCCTCAATCTTCTCGCGACGCATCACCTTGATGGTTTCCTGCATCAGGAAGAAGGGGCCGCGCACATTGGTGGCAAACATTTTGTCGAACAGTTCGGGATCGGTATCGAGAATGGAACCACGATCGGTCATCCCACCAGCATTCACCAGGATATCGACGCGATTGAAGATCTCATCAGTCGTGGCAATGACTTTACGGCAGTCTTCGACAGAAGAAAGATCGGCCTGAACAAATTCAACACGCGCTTTTCCTGAGGCGTTAAGTTTTGCGGCAACCGCTTTACCTTTCGTCTCATTTCGGCCGCAGATGACAACGCCCGCTGCGCCATTCTGCGCAAAGTGGTGCGCAATAGCGGCGCCCAGTCCTTGTGTACCTCCGGTGACAACGGCAACTTTACCTGCTAACTGGTTCATTACATTTTTCCTTCGACAAGTGTATATCCCGCTGCGTGAAGTGCTTTTTGCAGCGTGCCATGACCAATACGTGCATATTCAAGCGGAGGGGCTTTAGCCGGGTCCTGCTCAGCTTCCACCACAAACCAGCCCTGATAACCTAAGTTGGCCAGTGTTCGGGTCAGTTCATCAAAATCGATCATGCCGTCACCGGGTACGGTATAAACCCCCTTGAGTACCGCATTCAGGAAGCTGTCTTTATTCCAGTCGAGTGAGGAGAGCACCTCTTTCCGCACATCTTTCGTGTGCACGTGATTAATTCGTGCACCGTGTTTTTTCAGGATCTGTAACGGGTCTACGCCTGCAAACACTAAATGACCAGAATCAAAGAGTAAGCCAACATCCTTAGTGGTTGCGGCCATTAAACGGTCAATATCATGCTCGTCTTCAATTGCCGTCCCCATATGATGATGGAAGGCGAGAGGGACGCCATAGTCGGTACAGAATTCGGCAAAGCGCGACAGCTTTTCACCGTACTCACTGATTTGTTCATCGGTTAAACGGCGGCGTTGAGCCAGCGGTACGTCTTGCCTGTTCTGGATCGTGCCAGCGGTCTCGCCATAAACAAGACAGACGGCACCACACTCCCGGAATAACTGCATTTGCGGCAACGATTTCTTAATCTCGTCCTCGACGGAGTTATCAAGCAAGGTGCCCGAATACCAGCCGGAAACCAAATCCAGCTGGAACTCCCGCAACAGCGGTTTTAGCACATCGCTGGTCCTGGGAAATTTCCCGCCGGTCTCTACGCCCTGGAATCCCGCCAGACGGCTCTCAGCCAGGCAGGTCGCCAGCGGTGTTTCTCCACCCAGTTGAGGCAGGTCGTCGTTAGACCAGGCGATAGGTGCAATACCCAGTTTTGCTTTCAGCATCGTTATGACTCCTGTTAAATACCCACACGCTGGTTTTGACGTCCGGCGACATGTTCCGCGCGAGCCTGATTAACGCTATCGCGGGCACTGATTTCGGGTACGCCGACATCCCACCAGGCATCACCCGGCGTCCAGTCAAAGGGATGGGTATCAATGCAAATCACCGTGGTACGGTCGTTACCCTTGGCCCAGACAATCGCTTCCTGAAGTTCATCGAGTGAGGCGACTTTCCGTGCCAGTGCACCCATTGATTGCGCATTTGCCACGAAATCGACGTGGAAGGGTTCCTTAACGCGACAGTCTTTTAGCAGGTTGTTAAAGGATGCACCGCCTTTGGCATTCTGCAGTCGGTTGATGACCGCATAGCCGCCGTTATCGCACACCAGCAGGATAAACTTGTGTCCGGAAAGGACGCTGGAGTAGATGTCAGAGTTCATCATCATGTAGGTGCCGTCACCGATCATCACGAACACATCACGATCCTGTTCCGCCATCGCCACCCCCCAGCCCGCCGACAGCTCATAACCCATGCAGGAGAAGCCAAATTCGCAGTCAAAGGTGCCAGGATTTTTAACCTTCCAGCCTTTGACCAGTTCACCCGGTAAACCACCGGCTGCGCTGATGATGTAGTCTTCTGGTGCAGCTTGGGCATTCACTACGCCAATCACTTGTGCGTAAGTCGGGTCGTCGCTGGTCTGGGTTCTTTCCTGACGCGCGGCAATCAGCTCGTTCCAACCCGCAAACGCTTTTCGGCCACGCTCCAGCCAGGCACTGTCTGCCTTCCAACTGCCGAGGGCAGTACTCAGTTCGCTCAGGCCTTCCCGCGCATCGCACACCAGTGGAAAAGCACGGTGTTTGTGCGCATCGAAGCGCGCAGCATTCAGCGCAATAAACTGTGCTTTATCACTGAAAACGGTCCAGGAACCCGTGACGAAATCCATCAGGCGGGTACCCACTGCGATAATGACGTCGGCGTTGCCCGCCAGTTCATTCGCGGAGGTGGATCCCAAAATACCAATCGGCCCCATGTGCAGAGGATGGTCATGCGTTAAAGCGCCTTTCCCGGCAATGGTTTCCACCACCGGTATGCCGTGCGCCTGGGCGAATTGTTCAAGCGCGGCTTCTGCCTGGGAATAGCGAACGCCACCACCTGAAATAATCAGTGGACGTTTCGCGCGAAGCAGGCACACTTTTGCACGATCTAAAAGTTGCGTATCAGGGCGAGGGCGAGGCATGGAATGCACACGCGGCTGGAAAAAGGCTTCCGGGTAGTCGTAAGCCATCTCCTGCACGTCCTGACAGACGCCTATAAAGGCGGGTCCGCAGTCGCCCGGATCCAGCATGGTCGCCACCGCCTGCGGCAATGAAGAGAGGATCTGTTCAGGCCAGGTGATGCGATCCCAGTAGCGGGTCACCGATTTAAAGGCGTCATTCACGGTTTGCGTGGGGTCGTTGAAGTGTTCCACCTGCTGCATCACCGGGTCTGGCACGCGACGGGCAAAGCTATCGCCACAAATCATGAGTACCGGCAGGCGACTGGTGTGTGCGACACCCGCTGCGGTCAGCAGATTGGTGGTGCCCGGACCAATTGAGGCTGTAACCACCATGATTTGACGCCTGACCATGGCTTTAGCGAAACCCACCGCAGCAAACGCCATCGATTGCTCATTCTGACCGCGCCAGGTGGGTAAGGTATCCTGTGCGGCTTCCAGCGCCTCACCCAGACAGGTCACGTTGCCGTGGCCAAAAATTCCATAGACCCCGGGAAACAGCGGAACACGCTTCCCGTCAATTTCCGTAAACTGATTGCTCAGGTAGCGAACAATTGCCTGAGCTGTTGTGCAACGAATCGTAGCCATAATGTCACTCACTGTTATGGGACGCTTAAACAGCATCTGGGTTTCACTCAACAACGTTATTTGCCTGTTGAATACAATGGCAATAAAATTTGCAAATTTTGCGTGTAGTTATCCCTCCCCGTTAGGGGAAAAATAACCACCTTCAATCAGGCGCGAGTGCGTTTGCGCGTGGTATCCGCGCGCTGTTCCCGCTCCGTAATCGTTTCAATACGCGGTTGCTCTTTTTCCGGCTGCAGCGCAGCGGCTAAGGCCATTGCAATACTTTGTGCCAGACACACCGGTGCCGCAAGCGAACGTGAGAAGCTGTACTCTTCTTCTGGCACGGTAAACAGCACGCGCGCATTTTTGGCTAACGGCGACAAGTTGCTGTCAGTGATGGCAACGATCGGCAGCCCTCTGGCATGAACCTCATCGGAAATGGCAATCACTTCTTTGGCGTAGTGCCGGAACGCGATGGCGAACAGCACATCGTTATCGCGCATATTTTTAGCCATCTGCGGTGCCAGGCCACCCGCCGAGTCAAGCAGCACAACCCGGCGATTCAACATGGTAAAGAGGTAACGCAGCAGCATGGCAATCGGCTCTGAACGCAGCTGACCAATGATATAGATGGTATCAGCCTCTTTCAGAATGCTGGCTGCGGCGTCCAGTTCGGCGCCGCTGACGTTTTGCAGTAACTCCTGCAGCGTGGCGATATCGCGAATCACCAGGCTTTGTAAAAAGCCTGCGCTGCCTTTCTCTTCGTTTTTCTGCAAGTCGGCTTCAAGCGCATTGATACGTTCGTTATAGCCCGGCGCGGCAGTTGCCAGGCGAGACTGGAATACGCTCTGCATCTGCTTAAAACCGCTGTACCCAAACACTTGCGCAAAGCGCACCAGCACAGAGGGATGCAAACCACATTTTGCCGCCACGGCGTTGATTGACTCCAGCGCCACGGTGTTGGGGTTTTGGGTCATGTACCTTGCAGCTTGTTTGTGACGCTCAGACAATTTTGGGTAGTGCTTAGTGATGTCGTTAACAACCTGCTCATACGTCTCATGCGGCAATGGTTTCTCGGTTGTTTTGATTTTGCTCACTTTCGTCATTCTTGACTTACCTCTAAAGCATCGCCTTCATCAAATTTCATTTTCTTTCGCAATAAAAATTGCAGTGAACACTGTAATGCAATTAGTTCTAACGCATTCAGCACAGCAGTGGAAAATTTCTTCATGAATTTTGTGATTTCACTCGGAAAAAATCATTTTAATTTTTCCTTCCTGTCGAAGCCAGAAATCAAGGTTTCGATTTAATACATTGATAAATAATTAATTAAATTCTCATCTTTGTTGGATTTGAGAGATTGTCACCCGCATTGCAATTTTAATTGCTGTGATCCTATTATTGCAAATATCAGTGCTGCACGAGGACTCTTCACTCACGTTGAGGGGGTTCCTGAGCAGTTGCCATGTCATTCAGGTCGCAGGGCATAACAGCCAGACCTGATAGCGAAGGAGTGATGAATCATGTACGACAATTTTGGGCAGTTTATTGATGGCAAGTGGTGCCGCGGTAAGGGTAAGGAGCCAATTGGCGTCAGCGATCCGGGAAATGGCACATTGCTGGGATCTATCCCATCAGCTTCCGCTGAAGACACGCTTGCTGCACTGTCTGCAGCGGAGAAGGCATTTGACGGCTGGAAGAATACGCAAGCCTGGACACGCGCTGATTTATTACAGGCCGTGGCGCGTGAGATGGCAGCCACCACCGCTGAAGCTGCAATGGTGATTTCAAAAGAGAGTGGTAAACCGCTGGCTCAGGCCAAACGTGAATGGGAACTCTCTGTTGATCAGTTCGTCTGGTACGCCGAAGAGGCCCGCCGTATTTATGGCCGCGTGGTTGAAAGCCGCGTGCCAGGTGGACGTTGTGAGGTATCGCATGAGGCGGTGGGTGTGGTGGCTGCTTTTACCGCCTGGAATTTCCCGGTGGTGCTGGTGGCGCGTAAGCTGGCACCGGCACTGGCAGCGGGCTGCACCGTTGTGCTGCGTCCTTCCAGCGAAGTGCCCGGCTCAGCAATGATGGTGTTTGAATGCCTGCGCAAAGCTGGTATTCCGGCAGGGGTGGCTAATCTGGTAGTCGGTCCTACTGCAGATACTTACGAGCCGCTGATTGCATCACCGGTGGTGAAAAAAGTCTCCCTGACAGGCTCCACCCAACTGGGGCAGCAGATGATCCGCGATTCCGCTGACACCATTAAACGTCTCAGTATGGAATTGGGGGGTAACGCACCGGTGATCGTGTTTGATGACGCGGATCTGGAAAAAGCGCTCGATCTCTCGGTTGCGACTAAATTTGCCAACTGTGGGCAGGTCTGTGTGACCTGCGATCGCTTCTATGTTCATGAGTCGTTATATGACGCGTTTGTGGAAGGATTTGCGCGTCGCGCCAGCCAGCTAAAAGTGGGTTACGGTCAGGACGAGGGCACGGCGATGGGCCCACTGATTAATCCTCGTCGACTGAAAGCCATTGAAGCCATCGTCGCCGATGCACGCGAAAAGGGCGCGAAAGTGGTAAGCGGTGGTCACCGTATCGACCTCAATGGCGGGTATTTCTTTGCACCGACCGTGTTAGCCGATGTGCCGGACGACGCGCTGGCCATTGCCGAGGAGAACTTTGGCCCGATTGCGGCGATCACCTCATTTTCCAACAGTGAAGATCTCTGGTCACGCGTCAATAGCTCCGCGTTTGCGCTGTCGGCCTATGCCTTTACGCGCGATCCGGCTCGTATCCGTGAAACCGTGAAGAAACTCGAAGCCGGCATGGTCGGCATCAACAGCTACGCGCTGGCGGCGGCGGAAGTGCCCTTCGGTGGCATCAAAGCCAGTGGCATGGGACGTGAAGGCGGTAGCGAAGGTATTCACGATTATATGAACGTCAAACTGGCCCAAATTGTGGTGTAAGGAGCAGGGATGAAACTTAATAACATCAAAACACGCTGGAATGACGGCAAAACGGTCCTGAATGGCTGGCTCAGTATTGCGAATTCCTTCAGCGCCGAAATCATGGCGCAGCAGGGTTACGACTCGCTGACCATCGATTTACAACACGGATTTGTGGGCTATGACGAAGCAAAAGTCATGTTGCAGGCGATGCGTGCCAGCGGTGTGGCGCCAATGGTGCGCGTTCCCTGGCTTGAACCCGGCATCATTATGAAGGCGCTCGATGCCGGCGCATGGGGCGTTATCTGTCCAATGGTCAACACGGCCGAACAGGCGCAGCAGCTGGTCTCTTTTGTCCGCTATCCGCCAAATGGCAGCCGCAGTTTTGGCCCAACGCGCGTATCGATTTCGGAAGGGGCCGATTATGGCCAGCACGCCGATGATCATGTGGTGTGCTTCGCCATGATTGAAACCGCCGAAGCCTTCAACAATCTGGAGGCGATTGTCGCCACGCCGGGCCTGGACGGTGTGTATATCGGCCCAGCCGATCTGACACTGGGCCTGACGGGACGCAAATACCGCACGGGCTTTGATCGTGACGAACCCGAGATTGTCGATGCCATTAAACACATCGTGGAGGTAGCACACCGCGCTGGTAAAAAAGCCGGGCTACATAACGGCACGGCGACCTATGCAGCTAAGGCGGCGGAGTGGGGGTTTGATTTGGTCACCGTATCCAATGACGTTCAATTGCTGCGCTCCTCAGCGGCGGCCAGCGTGCAGCAATTCCGCGAGCTGAATGAGGGGAAATCCCAGGATAAAGGTTCTGCACAGGCGGGAGGATACTGAGATGCCAAACGTATTGGTCGCCGGAAAGATTCATGAAGCGGGGATGGAAATCCTCCGCAACGCGCCGGGCTTCACTGTCACGCTGGTGCCGGAAGTGAGTGTTGAAAGCTATGCACCTCACTTGCCGCAGGCGGACGCCTTACTCATCCGCACGCAGCCAATGACGGCAAAAGAGATTGCCAGCGCCACCCAGCTCAAAATGGTGTCACGACATGGCGTGGGCTACGACTCCGTGGACGTCGAGGCGCTGAGTGAACGCCATATTCCCCTGACCATTGTGGGTGATGTCAATTCACTCTCAGTGGCAGAACACACGCTGACCCTGCTGCTTACGCTGGCAAAACGCATTACCTGGTTTGACCGTGGCATCCGGGCCAACGAATGGAACCGTCGCAACACCTTTTCCGCCGTTGAGATCGCTCATCGTCAGCTGTTTATTCTCGGCTTTGGCCGGATCGGACGCGAAGTGGCGCGACTGGCGCAAAGTTTTCGTATGCAGGTTGCGGCCTATGACCCTTATTTGCCGGACGAGGTATTTCAACAGCAGAAAGTCGAGCGTATCACCGACATCAATGAGGGGCTGAAGCACGCTGATGCGGTCAGCGTTCATCTGCCGCTGAGCGGTGATAAGCCGCTGATTGGACAGGCAGAGTTAGCTTTAATGAAACCCGGCGCGTTCCTTATCAACACCGCGCGTGGCGGCATTGTTGATGAAGATGCGTTAGCGCAAGCCCTGGCTGACAACCATCTCGGCGGCGCAGGCCTTGACGTGCTCAAGGCAGAGCCCGCCAGCCTCAGTGATGCACTGTTGCAGCAGAGTGACCGGTTAATTCTCAGCCCGCACACGGCGGGATTAACCGAAGAGGCGGCAATGCGCATGTCCGTCTCGGCGGCGACAAATATTGTCGATTACTTCAATGGCCAGCTTGACGACAAGCTGGTGGTGAATAAGCAGGTGCTGGCACTCCAGAACCTGATGAGCCAACTGCCCTAAAAACAATTAAAACCCCTGTTACCTGGAGAGAGTCATGATCAGAGTCGCCATTCTTGGTGCCGGTCGTATCGGTCACGTGCACGCCGCAAACGTTGCGCGTCACAAAGATGCCACGCTTGTTGCCATCGCGGATCCCTTTATCAGCAACGCGCAGGCTTTAGCAGCCACCTGGGGCGGCGCGGCCATCGCCGACCCGCTGGAGGCGATTAACAATCCGGATGTGGACGCGGTGGTGATTGGTACACCGACTCATACCCACGTCGAACTGATGCTGGCAGCCGCTAAGGCAGGTAAAGCAGTGCTGTGCGAAAAGCCGGTAGATTTGGATATTCGTAAAGCTATCGAAGCCGACAAGGCGCTTGGCGATCAGCGCAAAAAAGTGATGCTCGGCTTTAATCGTCGTTTCGACCCAGGCTTTGCAGAGATCAAACAGCGTATCCAGCGTGGTGATATCGGTGATCTGCATCAGGTGATCATCACCAGTCGCGATCCGGGGCTGGCACCGATGGGCTATCTGGAAACCTCTGGTGGCATCTTCCGCGACATGGTGATCCACGATTTTGACCTTGCGCGCTGGATCCTTGGTGAAGAGCCGACGGAGGTGTTTGCCGTGGGCAGTCGCCTGTTTGAACCTGCGCTGGAAAAGCTCGGCGACTACGACACGGTTATGGTGCAGATGCGCACGGCATCAGGAAAACAGTGCCAGATCAACTGCAGTCGGCAAGCCGTGTATGGGTATGACCAACGTATGGAGGTCTTCGGATCGGCAGGGATGTTGCTGAACGACAACCTGCGTGAGACCACGGTGCGTCACTACAGCGCGCAGGAAACGGAAACCCGTGGCCCGCTGCTGAACTTCTTTATGCAACGCTATACCGACGCCTATCGCCTGGAAATGGAAGCCTTTATCGCTGCCATTAAAGAAGGTGTGGCACTGCCGACCACGGTATTTGATGGCTGTCAGGCCTTACGTCTGGCGGATGCGGCGCAACTGTCAGCAGATACCCATGCTGTCGTGAAACTCAATTAAGGAGAGCAGGATGCGTAAGCTTGGAATCGGACTTATTGGCACAGGTTTTATGGGCAAATCCCACGCGATGGCGTGGCGTGCTGCGGGATCATTTTCGGGTGACATCCAGCCGATCTTAGTCAGTGTGGCGGATATCAACGGTGAAGCTGCCGAAAATGCGGCGAACCAGTTTGGATTCAAGCGATGGACCACAACCTGGCAGGATCTGATTGATGACCCTGAGATTGATGTGATTTCTATTACATCGCCCAACCGATTCCATGCTGAGCAATCCCTGGCGGCTATTGCAGCAGGAAAAAATGTGCACTGCGAAAAGCCGCTGGCACCGGACAGCCTGATTGCCGAGCAGATGTATCAGGCGGCGGAAAAAGCAGGGGTGATGACCCAGGTGGGGTTTAACTACATCAAGAACCCGATGCTTAAGCTGGCGAAGCAGATGATTGCAGAAGGAGAACTCGGTGACATCACCGGTTTTCGCGGGATTCACGCTGAAGACTTTATGACCAGCCCTCAAGTTCCCTGGTCGTGGCGTCTGGACCCAACCGGTGGAGCCGGAGCGGTTGCCGATTTGGGAAGTCACATTCTCGGTATGGCGCGTTTTCTGCTTGGGCCCATCAACGAACTTTTTGCCGATCTGGATACGGTAGTGAAATCTCGACCTGAAAGTGCCGGCTCCACGATACTTAAGGCGGTTGAAGTTGATGATATCGCCCGCCTTACCGTGAAATTCGCACGCGGCTGTGGCGGGCACATTGAGGCTAACTGGGTCGCCTCCGGCCATAAGATGCAACTGGGTTTTGAAATCACGGGCACGCGCGGTTCGCTGATCTTCAATCAGGAGCGCTTTAACGAACTGCAGTTTTATCAGTTCGGGCAGAACGACGGACGTAACGGTTTTCGCACCATCGTAGCCGGCCCTGAACATGCACCTTACAACCTGTTCTGCCCTGCGGCAGGTCATCAGATTGGCTTCAACGATCTGAAAACCATTGAGATGCTGGAGTTCATCCAGTCTATCGCCAGCGGAAAAGTAGTCGGTCCTGATTTCAAAGAAGCTTATGAGATTCAGAAGCTGGTGGACGCCTCTCTGGTGTCATCACGCGAACGTAGCTGGGTCCGATTTAATCACGTAGAGGTGAGAAGGCAGGATGCTCAGGCGAGGCTGGAAGCCTCACTTATTAAATAACAGGCACACAAATGGGTGCCTGTATATTGGGACTTATAAAAGCGGATTTACTTTTGTAGGTATGGATGCCTGCGTCGTGGATATTATGAAAGGAATCATTATTGTTAGTGCTGTTTCTGTTGATATATATCGCAACAGAAAAACACGCTGATAATCAGCAGTCGAACTCAACCCTACGTAATAGCAGTAAATAATAACATCATCGTATCAGCTTCCCGCTGACGTTAACGACTATTGTGGAAGGATTATATGAAAAAGATCATCTTACTCTGTCTTGCTTTACTCTCAATCAGCCCGTCAGTGTTTGCTATACAGGTGGGTGTCAGTATCGCACAAATGGATGATGTATTTCTCTCTCGTCTGAGAGGATATATTATCGAGCATGCTAAGCAGTATCCTGATATGAAAATACAATTTGAGGATGGACAGGGTGCTGTTGATAAGCAATTAAGCCAGGTGCAAAGTTTTATCAGCGCTAAAGTCGACGTCATTATTGTTAACCCTGTAGATACGCAGGGCACTAAAAATATGTCTGAAGCAGCACGTAAAGCACACATTCCCATTATTTATCTCAACCGTATGCCCGCTGATTCAAAAATGGGTGATGGCGTGAGTTATATCGGCAGCGATGAAGTTGAAGCCGGCCGACTGCAAATGGGTTATCTCGCCGATATGGTGAAAGACCGTAAAAGTGTCAACGTCGCCATTATGAAAGGGCTGCTGAGTAATGATGCGACACGCTTCAGAACCCAGGGTGCGAAGGAAGTGATTGCCAAGCATCCCAATATGCACGTGGTGCTGGAAGATACCGCGAAATGGATGCGTGAGGATGGGATGAACCTGATGAATAACTGGATCCTCACCGGGCAGAAAATTGACATCCTGTCTGCAAATGCCGACGAGATGGCGATTGGTGCTGCGATGGCCATTAAGAGTAACGGACTCAACATCGGTAAAGACATTCTTGTTGGCGGTACAGATGGGGGTCCAAACGGTCTGCAGGCGATTAAAACCGGCATGCTGACAGTGACCGTGTTCCAGGATGCGAAATCCCAGGCATTTGGTGCCGTTGATATGGCAGATAAAGCCGCAAAAGGTGAAAAGCTGCAGGATATTAACTTCATTCCTTTCCAGCTCGTCACGCCGCAGAACTATCAGAAATTTATGACCAACTAAATACGATTCCTATCTGTGTCCTTCGCACCTGTGAAGTTGCAGGTGCACTTTTTTAAATCGGGAGTAGTTATGAAGACGATTAAAGGTCCTGGCGTTTTTCTGGCACAGTTTGCCGGAGACAGTGCGCCTTTTAACACGCTGGCAGGTATGGCGGGCTGGGCAGCAGAAAAAGGATTTAAAGGGGTGGAGATCCCAAGTTGGGATACGCGTTTGATCGATCTGCGTAAAGCGGCGGAAAGCCAGACTTACGTGGATGAGATTCTGGGCATACTGCATGAGCATGACCTGACCTTAACCGATTTGGCCAGTCATCTTCAGGGGCAGTTAGTTGCCTTACACCCCTCCTTCGATTTGCCAGCAGACAGTTTTGCCCCTGCGGAAGTGCGAAATAATCCTCAGGCACGTCAGGAGTGGGCGACAGAACAACTTTATCTGGCAGCAAAAGCATCGCGACGTTTCGGACTGACTAAACACGTGACTTTCTCAGGCACGCTGCTATGGCCATACCTTTATCCCTATCCGCAATGGCCAGAAGGATTGATTGAAGAGGGATTCAGCGAATTAGCGCGCCGCTGGACGCCTATCCTGAACGCCTATGACGAACAGGGGGTTGACCTCTGCTATGAGATTCACCCCACGGAAGATCTGCACGACGGACTCACCTTTGAACGTTTCCTCGAGAAAACAGGCAACCACGCGCGCTGCAATATCATGTATGACCCGAGCCATCTGGTCCTGCAGGGGATCGACTATCTCAGCTATATCGATCACTACCACGAGCGCATCAAGGCCTTCCACGTCAAAGATGCAGAGTTTCGCCCAAACGGTAAAACCGGCGCCTATGGGGGTTACCAGCCCTGGGCCAGCCGCGCGGGCCGTTTCCGTTCACCAGGCGATGGTCAGACAGATTTCGGCGCCATTTTCTCCAAGCTCACCGGTTATGACTTTGACGGCTGGGCCGTTCTGGAGTGGGAGTGCTGCTTCAAAAACTCTGAAGATGGTGCACGTGAAGGTGCGCAGTTTATCGATGATCACATCATCCGTGTAACCGGAAAATCATTTGATGATTTCTGCAAGTCTTACGCCGATCAGTCGCTGAACAAGAAAATTCTGGGCATTTAAGGAGAGCATTATGAGCAAGTCATCCCTGCAGGGGCGTCGTATTCGTTTAGGTATGATCGGCGGTGGAGAAGGCGCCTACATTGGCGGCATTCACCGCTTTGCTGCGCGTCTTGATAATGAATATGAGCTGGTGGCGGGCGCGTTCGATGTCAACGCCGAGAGGGGCCACGCGTTTGCCGCAAAGAACTACATTGCAGCAGACCGATCGTATAACGATTACACTGCAATGGTTGCGGCAGAAACGGCACGCGAAGATGGCGTCGACGTGGTGGCAATCTGTACCCCAAACTTCACTCACTTCCCGATTGCCCGTGCATTTCTGGAAGCAGGTATCGATGTTATCTGTGAAAAGCCGCTCACCACGACACTGGATGACGCCGAAGCGCTGAATGAAGTGGTACGCAGCACAGGGCGCTTTCTTGGTGTGACGTACACCTATTCCGGTTACCCCATGATCATGGAGGCACGTAATCGAATCGCTGAAGGGTTGATAGGGAAAGTGCGTACTCTGCAGGTTGAATATCCACTGGAATGGATGGCGACAGGGGTTGAATTAAACAACCAGCAGGCAGCCTGGCGCGTAGATCCGAAGAAAAACGGTCGCGGCGGTTCGATTGGCGATATCGGGACGCATGCCTATCATCTGGCGGGTTACGTCACCGGGTTAAAAGCGGAAAGTGTGATTGCCGATCTGGCGACGTTTGTCGAAGGTCGTGCGCTTGATGATAACGCACACGTCATGATCCGCTATGAAGGCGGCGCGCGCGGCATGCTGTGGTCTTCTCAGGTCGCCATCGGCTGCTCAAATTCCCTGCGCCTGCGGGTGTTTGGTGAAACCGGGAGTCTGTCCTGGTTCCAGGAACAGCCTAATGAACTGGTCTATACCCCCCTTGAAGGCTACACCCAAACGATCAAGCGCGGCCGGGATGATCTCTACGATCTGACTAAAGCGCGTACGCGTACACCCCCTGGTCACCCGGAAGGGTATATCGAAGCCTTCACCAACCTCTATAGCGGTTTTGCCTCGGCTCTGCGCGCGCGCGATCTGCAGCGTGAAATCAACGGTATCGCCGCTGCCGTTCCGCAGATTTATGACGGCCTGAAAGGCGTGGCTTTTGTCGATGCCGTGGTGGACAGCCACGAGCAGGGTAACGTTTGGATCACACCTAAATATCGATAACGCCTTAAAAAAGAGTCTTCCCCTGTGCAGAGAACCGCCGTGGTCCCTATCGACGTTGATTCTCTTAAGAGAATTGAAAAACGATTCCGGCGGGCGGCAATGCATCAGGGGATTTTTTGCTCATCATCCGGGGGCCTAAGTTTAGGCCGGTATATGGCGGTGATCTGCTGGGCGCGATTGTTTGAAGGTTGATGACCCGTTTCGCGAATTCATGAGTGCATGTTATATCGGGTGATGATATTTACTTTTGAATAAAGCGGTTGCACTTCGTTCACAGGTAAAAAGTTATGAAATTCCAAAAGCGTTTTTAGCGCATTCTGGGCATCAAGCTGTAAATTATGTTCAATTAATACATCAATTTTACCAGCTTGCATTAAGGCTCTGTTTTCACGATCGAGATCGTGTCCAATAAACGCACGGATAGTGATGCCATGTTCATCTAATGCCCTGAGGATCCCGGCATTTCCGCCCCCGACGGTGTAGACCGCTATGATCTCCTTTTCCGTTTCCAGTGCCTTGTTGACGTAATCGTACATCTGGTGGTCAATGCCATAACCGCCGGCTAATTGTACGATTCTGCAATCTGGCTTGAACTGAGTAATGGCTTTGGTAAAACCTTCACACCTCTCCATCTCTCCGGTGAAGTCCTCACTCCCCACAATCGTCGCGATAGTGCCATTCTCGGGTGATAGCCATTTCGACATGATCAACGCGGCCGCTTTTCCCGCGCTGTAATTGTCCATACCGATATAGCGCAGTCGGGCGCTGCCGGGAATATCGGTCACGATCGTCACAACAGGTACACGTTGACGTATCAGTCCCTCGATGACCGGGATCATTTCTGGCGAATGCTGAAGCTTGAGCACAATGCCATGACTGTCCACGGCACACTTCTTTATCAGCGTTTTAATCTCGGAGAAGCTCAGGTCTTCATAGCAGTGAAAACGGAGTTGAATGCGGAATGAAACGAAGCTGGATATCTGGCTGACGAAGGCTTCACGCACTAACTCACTAAATCGTTCGGGAGTATGGAGAATGACGTCAATATAAATGGTTCGCCCTTTTGCCAGGCTGGCTTTCTGCTGTAATTCGAGATCGGCTATTGCCTGACGTATCCGGTGCTCGGTTTGCGGGTGGACATTGCCCCGCTGGTGGAGAGCCCGATCAACCGTTGCCAGACTGAGGCCTGACTGTGCCGATATCTGCTTAAGCGTAAACTGCTTCATATTATGAGGTTTTTTTGAGGGGTTTTTGATGTTTTGTAAACTCAATGTAACTGCTAGCTTGTGGTGTAGCAAGCCAGTCGTTGGGCTGAAGATGCGTTAAGCAAACCCTGCAATGATTAAAATAAAATGAGGTCGTTATGTCTCCAGAATATTTCGCAACTGAGGGTCAGGTTTCTGTAGATGATTTCAAAACCTTCTGCAATCAGCGCATGAATGCTGCTGATTACCCTTTATCCGCTGCAGTGCAATCCGAGGTGATTATCTATGATCGTTCAACGTTGGAAGATGCAGCCGCCACGGACAAACGGGCAGTACTGAGTGAACTTCACAAAGCGCTTTCCTACGGGCCTGGCGTTTTTGTTGTTAAAAATCTTTTTGCTGATTTATCCGTCATCGATAGAGCTTCAGAAGCATTTGAGAAAATCATGCGTGCAGAGGCCGCTTCGAAAGTTCAGGCGGACCATTTCTCAAAAGCAGGCAACAATGGAAGGATCTGGAACGCGCTGCAAAAGCTTGGCGAAACCAGTCCTGAAATCTTTGCCGAGTACTACGCTAACCCTATGCTCAACCTAATTTGTACAGCCTGGTTAGGTCCCGCTTGGCGAATGACTTCACAGGTCAATCAGGTTCGTCCAGGCGGTGAAGCGCAGCAACCCCACCGTGACTATCACCTCGGTTTTCAGCAAAGTTCATTTGCTACTGAATTTCCCATACCGGTACAAATCCTGACGCAGTATCTGACTTTGCAGGGTGCAGTTGCCCACTCTGACATGCCGCTGGCCTCTGGGCCGACGCAGCTACTGCCTTGGTCACATCAATATGAGTTGGGATATATCGCTTACAGACGGCCTGAATTTGCCCAATATTTCGCAGAGAATTTTGTGCAGTTACCGCTGAAAAAAGGGGATGGATTATTTTTCAATCCTGCTCTTTTCCATGCTGCCGGTAACAACACTACCGAAAGTCACGTCAGGACGGCCAATCTGTTGCAGATCTCATCGGCGTTTGGCGTTCCGATGGAAGAAGTGAATCATGAAAACTTGCTTAAACTGGTGTACCCGATTTTGTTGAAAAGCCGTAAACCAGCCGATCAAACCAAGGCGTTGATCGAGGTGGCAGCCCGCGGCTACTCATTCCCGACCAATCTAGATACCGACCCGCCAGTGGGAGGAATGGTGCCTAAAACGCAGCAGCAGCTGGTTGTGGAGGCATTGGATGAGCAGTGGAGTGTTGAAAGATTTCATTCGGAACTGGATGCACAGACGTTAAAGCGAAAAGCTTGAGGATGAAAAACGGGCGCTGTTAACAGCGCCCGTTTTTTTATTTTCTGCTAAGCATCAGCTGGCAGTTAAGGGAGTGCATAAGCAATAACGTAGTCACCGCGGTTGTCATTGGTACCGGTGCGTGTCGCACCGCCAGCCACCACAACGATATATTGTTTACCGTCTTTGCCCATATAGGTCATTGGCGCACCCTGACCACCGACTGGCAGACGTCCACGCCACAGCTCTTTACCGGTATTGTTGTCAAAAGCGCGCACGTAGTAGTCGAGTGAACCATGGAAGAAGGTCAGTCCACCTTTGGTGACCAGTGGACCGCCCATCGTTGGCATACCCAGCGGGATGTTGACGCCTGGCGCCACACCGTGAATCGGTGCATCCTTGATGCTACCAACCGGGACCTGCCAGCGAGTTTTGCCTGTAGTAAGGTCAATCGCTGTCATTGATCCGAATGGTGGTTTGAAACAAGGCACGCCTAATGGCGACATAAACATTCCACGTTCTACGCCCCAAGGGGTTCCCAGCTGCTCAGAGTATTCACCTTCAGTCGTGGCCTTCAGCCCTCTGCGGTCAGCATCTTCACGTTTGATGAATTGTCCCCATTGCGCCATACGGATGTCGTTGACGATCAATGTGCCGGTAGACATATCAAGCGCACCGCCACCCCAGTTAAAGCCACCGTAGTAACCCGGGTAAATCAGCGTACGTTGTTTGTCAGAAAGCGGAGTAAATGGACCTTCCGAGCGCATCTGCTTGAATTGAATACGACAGTAAAGTTGATCGAAAATTGATGCGCCCCACATGTCACTCTCTTTCAGCGGTGTTGTACCCACTGAGATGGCTGAGAACGGTTGTGTTTCGGAAACCTGCATACCTGGCATCACATCGGTCGGCACTTTACGATTTTCAACTGGGATCACTGGCTTACCGGTGCGGCGATCCAGGACGAAGACTTCACCGCGTTTTGTCAGCTGAATGACCACTGGTGTTGTCTGACCCTCTTTGCCTGGCAGGTCATAGAGAATAGGTTGGGAGGAAACGTCATAGTCATACTGGTCAATGTTGGCGGTGCGGAAGTGCCAACGCTCCTTACCGGTTTTCAGATCAACGGCCACGATGGCATCGGTATACTCGTTCGAGTACGGATGGCGATTGCCGGTCCAGAAATCTGGCGTCTGGTTACCTGTCGGGAAATAAGCCAGACCCAGTTTAGGATCGTAAGCGGCTGTGCCCCAGAAGTTAGGCGTTTCAAGCGGGTAAGTCTCTCCTGCTGGCAGCGGGCTGCTGTCGCTGGCACCGCGTTTCGCATCCCAGGCCCACAGGATCTTACCGCTGACCACATCATATCCACGGACCACGCCGCCAGGTTCGCCCACGGTGAGGTTATCGTTAAGACGTCCACCCACCATGATCACACCATCGGCTACCAGTGGCGCAGAGGTCACGTTATAGCTACCCTGCTGGCCGCCTTTGGCGTCAGCGGGCATGTTCAGTGTCAGATCGACGTAACCCGCGTTGCCAAAGTCTTCACAGAGTTTGCCGGTTTCGGCATCCAGCGCTACGATGCGGGCATCAATGGTGGTTTCAATGATGCGTTTGCGACAGGTGGCCGCAGCGGAAACCGTCGTGGCGGCAACGCCGCCCGTGGTTGGGTTGCTAGCCGGCAACTGGTCGAGATCGGCATAGCCCAACCCACGGCATCGCTTCCAGGTCTTGTCGCTTTCAAAGATTTTTGGTTGTGGATCGAAACGCCACTTCTCTTTACCCGTTGTGGCGTCAACCGCAATAACCTTACTCAGCGGAGTACACAGATAAACGGTGTCAGCCACTTTTAACGGCGTTGTCTGATATTCAGCACCATCAATGGCAAGGTCACCTGTGCGATAGGTCCACGCGACTTTCAGGTCCTTAACGTTGGTAGTATTGATCTGTTGGAATTGAGCGAAGCGCTGTCCTAAGGTATTGCGGCCCCACGCCGTCCAGTCATCACCACTCTTATCTTCAGCCGCTTGATCAATGACTTTCACAGGGCCAGCGCTAGTATCTGCTTCCACTTCCGGATGCACGCGGAACATGTTGGCGAAGATGGTAACGAGTGAAACAATGGCCACCAGTGACACGATGACCGAAGCCATTTTAGGCAGAGCAGGGCGGCCAGCGTTATTTGTGAGAGCTTGCGAACAGATTGCGGCCAGGATGAAGACAACAAGGAAAGCGACGGTACGCGGAACTAGTTGCCAGAAATCGGTACCAACCTCAGAGAAAGCCCAGATAAGGCTAACGGCCAGCAAGATGAATGATAAATAGAGGGTCCATGCTTTAGTACGCAAAAAACCAACACCACTGACCTGCCCCCAGTATTAGATACAACCTTCAGTTAGTAATGTCGGTTGATTTTTCTTCATGCCTCCCGTTTCGCC
>NZ_JBGMNK010000013.1:0-110443 GCF_051336905.1 Pantoea sp. C8B4 | reverse complement strand
GAAACACCGTGCGTCACGCTTTCCGCGACTCGTGGAGTAACGTCTGAGGCACCGACCGTAACGCGTTCCGTAACGCTGTCCGCAGCGCTCGGAGTGACGCCAGAATCATCCTGCGTCACGCATTCCGTAACGCTTGCAGTGATGCCTGAATCACCGTGCGTCACGCTTTCCGCGACTTGCGGAGTAACGTCTGAGGCAACGACCGTAATGCTTTCCGCGATGTTCGGAATGACGGCTGAACCACCGACCGTTTTATTAGATGCCCCGGCTGGGCTGCCATGCCGGTCTCTTAAACGGTGTCGGGGAGAAGTGAAAAAGACCTGCATCTCGTTTCCATTCATGATGACCGAGCCAAGTCGGGTCATTCTTCCGTGTTCATCGTAGGCCACATCATTATTGGTAACGGCCTTCTCATTTTTAAAACGCGAGCAATTAGCAAGTTCAGCAGCAGCCTTTCTTCCTTCAATAATCCAGTTTCTGACCTTAAGCTTCATCCGGTGACGCTTTTGTCTCACTGCAGCTTGCGCCTTTTGGACTTCCGCCTTCAGTTGCTCCCTTTTCATTGCTGGTATCAATAGGCAGTTTTTCTTTTTGTCATATTTAATCCACCCCACCATTTGCATGGCGTGACCAAAACCGGGATAGTCCGCGATGGCATCAACATAAGAGAGATCAGCATCCGGTATCACGCCGTTTCGGACATGATGTTTCGCAGCAGACCAGAACTCCACCAGCCCGGTTACAGTATTATATTGATGGTCACGGACTGCTTCCTGTCGTAAGCGCTTTTGCATTGCCGGGTCATATTCTTCACCTTCTGAGCAGTTCAACGCCGGGAGATGCTGCGCCAACAAATGCGCCTTTGAACGGTAAGAAGGAGCTGCTGGTATGTTCTTTTTTTCAGCGTTCATTTCCTGGTCCTAAACTCAAATTGCAGCCGTTTACTTAAACGGCTGCTGCTGACATAATCGAGATGGTTTCTGACGAAACTGTTCTGCACTAAACCCCGGTACTGTTACAGCAGTCCGGGGTTTTCTCTTTGGTGCGTTCCAGCTCATACTCGGCAAACTGAATAGCCACGGTGAGCAGCCATCGATATTGATCCAGTGGCACTTTCATCTCCCCCCTTAACACAAAATCCTCTACTCCACTTGCTGCCAGCGTTTCCATGATTTCTGGATACTTTTCTGTTCGACGGAGAATTGTGGAGTCGGCCACGTTCAGTCGGCGGGCAACTTCAGTTTGACGTGTTCGTAGCAGGGCCTTGTGCGCCAAAGTGAGTAGATGGCGACCATGCACACTCGTCCCATCTGATTTGCGTGTATTTGCTCTGTCCATTTGATAATTTCCTGGCAATGTTTTTAGGGAACAGCGCTCTCCAAAATGATGATTATCGAAAGCGCTAATGATGTTTTGCGACGCCTGAACATCAGTTAAGGTTTTGCTGTATTTACACTTCTTTGGGTGGGAAAACCTCGTCAAGTGTGTGCTTAAAGCCAAGCTTCTCTAAGCCTTTTAAAATCAAACGACAATTGGCAAGACTTGGTGTTCTGATGTTGCTTTCATAGTTAGCAATGCGAGATGGCCCCCAGCCAATGGCTTTGGCTAACTGTAACTGGGTGATACCTGTTTTTTTTCGTACTAAAGCAAGGTTGTTCATAATACCTCCGGTTTAATCACACAATTAGTGTCACAAATTGTGATCATATTTTCAAGCGTGTTGTGATACTGCTATACTCACGATATGTGTATTCGCATTTAAAGAGATAACGATGTACAACGAAATCGGTGAAAGAATCAGGACGTTAAGAGAATCAAGAAGGCTTAGTCAGGCTCAGTTAGCAAAACAGTGCGGCTGGGATGCGCCTTCCAGATTAGGAAATTATGAGATTGGTGCACGTAAGGTAAACGCAGAAGATGCAACATTACTTGCCCTGGCCTTGGGGGTCACGCCAGCATTTATCTTGTTCGGAGATGATTCAAGTACGGTTTATAAACAACATGAATACCCACTACTTACTAAAGATCAGATACTCCGCCAAGAGTTCGGTGGGGTGAGCGATTTGGACAACAACACTAAGTATCACCCCTCAACCAAGCGTGTCGGAAAGAAGTCATTTTGGTTTGAAGTTTCGGGTCACTCAATGAGTTCACCGTACGGAGTAAAGCCAAGTTTTCCTGAAGGGATACTGGTGCTAGTCGATCCTGACGCACCTATCCAGACAGGTGATTATTGTGTCTGCGTTGTTTACGATAAAACGGAAGTAGCTTTCAAAAAATTTGTGATTGAAGATGGTAAGCAATGGCTTGAGCCTATGAACACAACCGCGAGATATCAGAGCATTGAGATCGATCAAAGCTGCCGGTTACTAGGAAAAGTGGTAAAAGCTCAGTGGGATGATGATTTTTTTTAAAGACCACAAAATAACCTCACCCCGCCACGCCCCTCCTGACACCTATTTCGAACTGCAAATTCCCCCCAATAAGGTGAAACCCACACGCTGGGTTTCATCTAGTTTAAAATCACATATCTTTCAAAGACAAAACGTGAACAAAAAATTTTTAATGCAAAACGTGTTGACTAAACCGATCACATGATGTGATTCTAGATTCAGCGGAACGGAAACGCTCGAACTAACGCATTAGGAGTTAGTCTGCACGGCACAGTAAAGTCGGGCGGGAGGAGCACAGGAGTGCGATATCCCGAAGAGGCAAAACCCACCCTATCTCGCAACAAAAGACATGGCATTAACCAGTGTCATGTCCTTTGTTGGAGAAGGAAGCATGAAACACACTACCGTTGTATGCCCGCTTTGTAACAGACGCTTCGACCCACGTACACCTCTGACTCACATCAAGACTTATCATCGCAATGCCAGTGATTTTGAGCTGGCAAGGATTCGTGATGTTCGACGTAGCTGTTTTAGGCAAAGTAAACCTCATAAACAAAAATCGCCTTGCTTATCGATATTTTTAATGAAAACAAACAAGGCCTGACTTATATCCTCTTCCAATAAAAATCTTCAGAGGTGAAATGAGCGAGAAGTTGAATTTATTCAGCAAAATGAATAACGATTAGATTATAAATGCTTCGTCAGGAAGTAATTCTGACTCCTCGTCTAGTCATATCGCAATAGCGATTTAGCCCAACTTGCCGGGCGTACGGTATCAGGCCGTCCACCTGCATACCTGTAATACTTTCCCGCCTCGTGCGGGATTTTTTTCGCCCTAGTTAAATGTCCAACTGGCTGTGAAATCCACCAGCAGTATTTACCTCACGTTGTTAAATCCGTTAGTCCCCCACATTCTGAGCCTGAACAGGCTTAATCAACCCAGGAGTACCTATGAAAAATCGCGAAGCAGCAGTCAGCGTTAAACAATCGGTTTTAATGGTTGTGCGTGAACTGAGCATCTCAGTTGGTAATATTTATGAGTATGAAGCTGAGGGAAAAGTATCTAAAGAGGAGTCAGAGGACTACATGGAGAAAGTGCAGGTCTCGCTTGATAATATTATCAGTGAAATTCTGGAACCCCTGTATGCGGTACACCCTGACTTACGTCCTAAATGCTGCGGGTGTGAACAGCAGCATGAATCTGAGCAAGATCAGTAATTGCTATTTATTCAGGTTAATGAACACCATTATCCGCTATAAATAACGCGTGATGTATTTCGTCTGACACCACAAAATCGGAAAGTATAACAAACGCCATTCAGCCTCATCGTCTGGTGAAAAAGAGCCCTGAACACTGTTGTCCCGCCAAAGGCGGGACTTTTTTTTACCTGGAAAGCGGAGAATACATGATTTACACATTCAGAGAGGGCTGGCATATCTTCACAGCCAGTTCGTTGAAACGCTCAAGGAGATTTGTCCATTTCTGCGAAGGTGTCGACTGGGTATTCACCCAAAAACTTGCTGCGGCATGCGCAGAGGACTGGGTAGTCAACCATGAATAAACATAGGGCACCTCAGCGCGTGTGCATTCGGGCACGCTGTCTCCTCAGGCAATGGCGTCTGGGACAAATAAAACCAAGACGTACCATCCGGCATGGCTATCTTTCATTCTGCGTGACCCCTTCCTGGCGACTTCTTTCAAAAAACGGAGGCAGAAAGTGGGTGTTACTCAGCCATGCCGATTATGACAAAGAAATCTGAAAAGGAACTAAGGAATATGTTGGATCTTTCAACCTTAAGTCATTCCTTCACGTCCTCCGAGAATGCAATGAGTCAGGGTGAATTATCGGCGTTACTTGAGCAACATCATGTCTGGCTCAAGTCTGCAGGTGAAGGTGGAAAAAGATTAGTACTTAACTACCGGAATTTATCCAACATCAGTTTTTATAACAGCAATCTTGAGAAATATATATTTTCTAAATGCGACCTCAGTAACTGTAATTTTAGTCGGACGAAACTACGTCATGCTGTTTTAAAAAGATGCAATCTGAAGAGAGCGAATTTCTCACATGTTAAGTTTGAATATGCCTCACTGAGTTATTCCACCTTTTTCTGCACTGATTTTCATAATGCCAATCTTCACCTCGCTGATTTAACGGGAACCAACCTTAAAGGCGCTCATTTGTTCGGCACGCGGTTACCCGCTGACACCTGGCTCATTCTCGGTGAAGAGTACCGAATTCAGATTACGCATGGCGTTACGTTAAGTGCAGGTTGTCAGGTCCATAAAATTGAAGACTGGCGACGATTCAGGCAACACGATATTGAATCCATGGATGGCGAACGCGCAATAAAATTCCATCCTAGGTTGCTCGACATACTGGACTTTTATACGGGAAAATGAGAAAGACCAGACTGGCTTTAGCGCACCCTTCCATTCTTATCTTTGAATATCCAACACGGAGTTGTCCTGTGAAAATCACTTATATCACCAATGGCGAACATTCCATGCTCGTCATTAAATCCTGTCTTTTGCGTTTGCTGTCTCATGCCCGCGTGACTGATGCAGCGATTAGCGCTGCACCAGGTGCAACTGTCACCACCTCAGGGCTCTTTTGCCTGAGAACGGTCATCTCAGGTGATAAACCAGCCATTTTTGAAGCCCGTGCAGCAGCCAGGCGTGAAGAGTTTAAATGAATGCTTCATTTCGTTGTATTACTCACCCTCTTTCAGCCAGTAAACCTTCCGCACTGTCGTCACGGTCAGTCATCTGATTCAGGCGTGTTTAAACGTTACGGTCTGCGTCAGCAGGACCGTTGTTCCCTGCATCCTATACCCATCCGACCTGACGCAATGAATCTGGCAGGTCGCTCTCTTACTGCTGCTGATGTCCCCCCAACCAAAGGATCAACATCATGAACCCATCAAAACTGGAAACTGAACTGCGTGCCCATGAAGCATGGTTACGATCAAATGGCCTGGATGGAAAACGCGCCGATCTGAGTTTTATTGACCTGAGAGATGCGCCACTAAATGAGGCAGACCTCACGGGTGCCATTCTGATTGGTGCAAATTTACAGGGCGCCTGTCTGAACAACACTCTCCTGTGCGGCGCGTTTATGCCTTTTACCAACCTCTCCGGCGCCAGTATGAACAACACCGACTTCAGCCGCGCACGTCTGATGGCTGCGAATCTGCGTAATGCAGATATGCGCACAGCCAGACTTGCAGGTGCAGATTTGCAGGGTGCTCTGACCGAAGGTGCCCTGTTACCTGACAACAACGCAAAAGCCCACCCGAAGATGGTCGTAATTGAAATCTTCGTTATCAAACGTTGAATAAAAATCCAGAACTGCCCCCCTTTAACCTCACTTAGCCCTTTTCTTCACAGCAATATCCCTGGCCCAACCCACTGACAGGAACCTTACCCATGATGAATCAACGCATCAGGGGCGATGCCGCCTGCGCACGCCCTTTTCATCCCATTCGATCTGTCGAGTTCAGCCGTAAAAACATTCTGAACAGTGACAGTTTCTGTCGTAAACCGCCTAAACCGTTACTGCAGGTTCTGACCGATCGACTGACCGAAATGATTCTTCAGGAGGGGCAGCCATGATGCCCTATATCCAGCTCGAACGCCGGAAGGATCAACTCGATGCGGCAGAGCAGGCAGCCATTGAGAAGGAACAATGGATCGACGATGAAGCCGCCCGCCTGCTCACCTGCTTTCCAGACAAACTCAGTGAATTTCGTCCTTCTCAACTGCACCCGCAGGCCAGTCAGTGCTGCACCGGTGCCAGTGCAAACGCAGTGTATCAGGATTTCATTCTCAACCTCGCTTACCTCCAGGCAAATGAAAATTATGACCTGCGGGTGTTGCTGAAATGGGAGGAAACATGCCAGTAAAACCCGGTGTGTATCACGACATCAGCAACGCGGATTATCACGCGGGCCCAGGCGTCAGTAAGTCACAGCTTGATGATGTAGCGCTTAACCCTGCCATTTATAAATGGCGTAAAGATGCCCCTGTCGATACGGAAAAAACCGCAGCACTTGAGATGGGCAGCGCCCTGCATTGCATTCTGCTGGAACCTGATGAGTTTGACAGGCGGTATGTCGTCGCGCCCTCATTTAACCGTCGCACCAATAAGGGAAAAGAGGAGGAACAGGAGTTTCTGGATGACAGTAGCCGGATGGGTATGACCGTGCTGGATGCAGAACAGGGGCGCAAACTCCTGCTCATGCGTGACAGTGCGTTGGCACACCATGCTGCAAAATTCCTCCTGCAACATAACGGGTTCTGCGAATCATCGATTTACTGGAGGGACAATGAAACAGATGAGCTTTGCAGAATTCGCCCGGATAAATACCTGTCCGACCGCCCTGTCATCATTGATGTGAAGAAAGTTGCAGACATGTCCCGCTTCTCTCGTCACATCGAGGAGTTCCGCTACCACGTGCAGGCCGCGATGTACTGCGAAGGTTTTAACAATTGTTTTGGCGAGTACCCTCAGTTTGTTTTTATTGCCATCAGTGAATCGATCGACTGCGGCCGTTACCCCGTCAGAGTTTTTGAACTGGATGACGAAGACATGCATTCAGGTAAAAACCTCTTCCGCCAGAATCTCAACACCTACCACCACTGTCGGCTCAACGATTACTGGGGTGGCATTGAGACAATTCAACGCCCGGCCTGGGCACGCAAACAGGAGAATCAATAATGCAGAATCAACTTGTGGACCCCATGTCAGATAACACCAGCACGGCCGCAACCATATTCAGCCCGGAAGCCCTGGATAAGCTGGTTCGCTTCGCTGAGATAATGGCCGGCAGCCGGGTGACTGTACCAGCGCACCTCGCCGGGAAAGCCTCTGACTGCCTTGCCGTTACAATGCAGGCAGTGCAGTGGCGCTTGAACCCGTTTGCTGTGGCCCAGAAGACCTTCATGGTTAACGGTGTGCTGGGTTATGAGGCTCAGCTGGTTAATGCCGTCATCACCACCATGGCCCCCACCCGCGATCGCATTCAGTACGCATGGTTTGGTCCCTGGGAAAATGTCATTGGCAAATTCGTTGAAAGAACCTCATCTAAGGGAAACAAGTACGCGGCCCCCGGCTGGACACTCGCAGATGAAACTGGCTGTGGTGTTCGTGTATGGGCAACGATGAAAAATGAGGAGCAGCCACGCGAACTAGAAATCCTGTTATCACAGGCACAGGTGCGCAACTCAACACTGTGGGCGAGTGACCCGAAACAACAGTTGGCCTACCTCGCCGTTAAACGGTGGGCAAGGCTGCATTGTCCGGATGTTATCCTGGGCGTTTATACACCAGACGAAATCGACACAGCACGGCCTGCTGAAAGGGATATTACCCCGGCGAAATCGACCGACCTGAACGCGATGATTAATCAGTCCAGACAGGAAGCCGAGGGCGTCGGTAAACACAGCGAAGCCGAAGTATCTGGTGTTGAACAAAGTGCTTCCGAAACACCGCCGCCGGCGCTACCGCCCAACTCACCAGCACCTCAACCTGTCGTTCCTGTGCCAAAACCAACTCCACTTCCCGCAAGGACATCAAAAGCCAAACAGACAGAAGAGGATAATCAGGAGCGGACCCCTGATAAATTGCTGGCCGATTTCTGTGAGGCTGCGATGAACGCGGAAACCGTCAGCGCGGTGGCCCGGTGCTATGCCTACGCATCAAAGGTTCTGGCTGCTACGCCAGAATTGCTTGAAAAGGCAACCGATGTCTTTCTGGTGAGAAAAGCCGAAATCGAAGAAGCAGCCAGTCTGAAATAATTTAGTGAATACAGGTATTAAAATGAGCCAGGGAATGAGTGTCAGAAGAACTGTTCGTAATAACCGGTATTATTATGTCGCTGAAGCAGCTGCCATTGCAGAAGGTTTTGGTGAATACGAAAGAGCCGGGAAACTCTGGTTAAAAGCGATGATGCTGGCCAGGAGGCAGGTTAATGCTGAATGGTCAGAACATCGCAGCCAGTATTGTCAGAGTGTTTTACGTAATGGTTGGTCTTAGTAAATAAAAGTTAATGTCACGCACCAGGGTTTCAAATGCGAAAACTCAGAATAATTCATTTTAATGACTTCACGAATATTTCATTAAGTGCTAATTTCTCCCGAATTCAAACACAACCAATGCATTTAAATGGGCAAGCTAACCTTAGATCACTCGAATTTTGCAGCTTTATTCCGGAGGGATGAATGAAAAGAGCCTTATTAAACTACATTAATCACCGACTGGAACAAACAACTTCCGAGCCTATGGAGCAATTAGTTTATATCTCCGCAAAATTATCTATCATTGCTTCACCAGTAGCTTGGGGAGTTAAAAGGATGGATAGTGAAGATATGTTATACCTAAATAAAAAAGGAGCAGAGAGATTTCTGACAAATCATGGAAGGAAAAATGATTATTTATACCCCCTTTATAAGAATGTCAAAATTGCATTCGATTGAAAATTGATTCCTTACCGGACTCAACTACGGAGAAGCATGAATGAGAGAAATGCCAACATTAACCGGCGCGTCATTAACACAAACACTGAAAAAATCAGTCAGCATAAAGTACTCATCGATAATAATGAGGAAACCACAATGATTAATGGGGAAGATGAAATAAAAACAGATAAAAATCCGCAATAACACTGGCGAGATGAGCACAAATCGGAACGTGATTTCACATGCGAACGGTTTGATCTCACAGAACAGTGAGAGGATTGAACAACTCAATTCCAATCAACATCAGTTCGAAGTGAATACTAATAGTAAATTTTCCGCTATGGATAAGTGCATTGGAGACAATCATCATAAAGCTATAAGCGGACGAGCCGAAGAATGCATTATTCCTCTCTTCACGACGGTAATAGTAAATATGGGAGAAAGACGAAGTGGGCACCCTATTATCCCCGCGTTGAAGAAATTAATGAGGCGCTACATGATTGCAGGCCGGGTCATTTATTGAATTGAATTTAACGAAACCCATTTCATTAAGTCTGGTGAAATGAAAACCCTCAGGAATATTAAAATGATGGCAAAAGTTAATTGCATTGTCCTCATGGCGGCCATGATGTGCACCATGACGCTTGCCCAAGCTGGAAACGTACCGATTGAAAATGAACTTCAGAGCTTTTCTGTAAAAACAGGCGCGACACGTCTTATATATCCTGCTGGATCAAACGGGGCCTCTCTGACGGTGATGAATCCGCAATCTTATCCCATGCTGGTTCAGTCAGAAGTGATTGGGAATGACCGTAAGTCAGAAGCCCCTTTTATTGTCACTCCGCCGCTTTTCCGACTGGATGGACATCAGCAAAGCCGTATAAAAGTCATCGCGACCAGCAATCACGACGATGACCAAAAGGAATCACTTTATTGGCTGTGCCTGACGGGTATCCCTCCAGAACAGGACTCCGCTTGGACGGATGATGCGTATAAGAAGAAACAGACCGGAAAAAAGGCCACGATTTTGACCCAGCTACGCATCAAAAGCTGCCTAAAACTTATTGTCCGCCCCTCATCCCTGAGGGGCACACCTGACGATTTTGCGTCCAGCCTGACCTGGGTCAAAACCGGTAAAACGCTCACCGTCACTAATCCAACGCCATTCTTCATCAATCTTAAAAGCGTTCTGCTGGGCAAAGAGAGTGTGAACAATCTGGATTTTGTTCCGCCCATGGGGAAGCGGGAACTCATCCTGCCCGATTCCGCCCATGGCCCGGTGCACTGGAGGTTGATTACAGATTATGGCGGGGACAGTCAGGAATTTACCTCCCCCCTTAATTAGCACTCACTCGCTACTTAAATTTTTGTCAGGATCTGATTCATGTTTGTATCAAGACCCATACTTGTAATAGGTATTGCGCTGGCCGCTTTTCAGGCGCAGGGAAAGGCCTACACCTTTAGCCCTGTGCTAGTTTCGGGAGGCGGGAACGAGGCCGACTTGTCGCTATTAAATCAAGGTAGTCAGCTCCCTGGCACTTACTCTGTCGACGTTGTACTGAATGAAATGCGCGTGGATTACCGAGCCCTTGTTTTCGTATCGGTGCTTGATAAACACGGTCATCAGATACTCGTACCCTTGCTGAACCGCGATGTGCTTTCAGGTTACGGGATCCGCATGGGGGGTTTTAAGGTTACGCGCGAAGAAATTCGCACCGGGCAGTTTGACCTGTCCCGAATACCGGGTGCTAAGGTCGATTTTCTTTTCAACGAGCAGACACTGGTTCTTAGCATTCCTCAGGTGTATCTCAAACCCAGACTCATCGGCATCGCACCTAAAACACTGTGGGATGACGGTATTCCCGCCTTCATACTGAACTACCATGCGGGCTCGAGCCAGAGTGTGATGCGTGGCCCCTCAGGAAGAACATCACACTATTCCTGGCTTCAGCTTAATCCGGGGGCCAATCTTGGCGCATGGCGTCTGCGAAATACAACCCACTGGCATCAGTCAAAGGGAAACCCCGGTCGCTGGGAGGTCATCAACACCTATCTGGAACGTGGGATCAATGACATGAACAGCCGCCTGACTCTGGGCGAGCATTATACACCTTCAGAGATTTTTGATGGTGTCCCTTTCCGCGGCGTCATGCTCGCGTCAGACGACCGCATGGTTCCTTCAAGTCAATATATGTTTGCGCCGGTTATCCGTGGCGTGGCCAGAACGCAGGCACGCGTTGAGGTCAGGCAGAACGGGTATACCCTTTATAACAAGATCGTTGCACCGGGGCCTTTCGCGCTGACCGATTTTAATCCTACCGGGTCGGGGGGCGACTTTCAGGTCACCGTATGGGAAACGGATGGGGTCCCTCAGGTTTTCACCGTGCCTTTTCAGACCCCTGCTGTGGCAATAAAAGAAGGATATCTGCGTTACAGCGTGATGGCCGGCCAATATCGTTCATCGGATAAAGGGGTTGTTCAGGCACCCGTAGTCGAATCTACTGCGATGTATGGCTTGCCAGGAGGATTCACCCTCTATGGCGGTATTCAGGCGGCCCGGCATTACCAGTCATCTTCACTGGGTGTAGGTTTGAGTCTGGGTGACTGGGGAGCACTCTCCACGGATGTGGCTTTCAGCCGCGGACAACCGTATGGCCAGAATATCATGTGTGGACAATCCTGGCGCATGCGTTACAGCAAAGAGCTTGTCGCGACAAAGACCTCGCTCTCACTGGTTAATTTCCAGTTCAGTCAGGCGAACTACCTGACGCTCGGGGAGACATTAGACAGCTGGCGAAAGGATAACGCGTCCTTCAGCCAGCAACGAAGGTTCAAAAAGAAAAGTCGTACGGGCATATCCATCAGTCAGGGGCTAGGGAAATGGGGCTACTTCAACGCCGGCGCTTACCAAGAGACGTACTGGAACAATGGCAACCCTGAGACCAGCTTTAACGCTGGGTACTCTATTCCTTTAAACGGAATAACCTTGTCGTTGAACTGGTCAGCGAATCAGAGTAAATACCGCCATCGAAAAAACCATATAGCCAGTCTTTGGTTGAGTGTGCCGCTTAAGCAATGGGTCGGAGGCAATACCCGCGCCTCGTATCGTTACACACATGCTTCGTCAGGCCACGCCAGCCATTCAACAGGATTAAGCGGTGATGCGTTTGATCAGCGCCTTAACTGGAATGTCGACCAGCGCTTTACATCTTCCAGCGCAGACAGCCGAAATAATGGCGATATCAACATCGGATGGACTGGTACCTATGGGCAAATTTCGGGTGGCTACAGTTACGACCGTGATTATAAACAGCGCTCAATCGCTTTGAACGGCGGATTTGTCGTACACCGCCATGGCTTAACGTTAACGCAAACGCTTGGTGAGACTAATGCTCTAATCGAGGCAAGAGGCGCTTCAGGTGTGAAAGTGTCGGGTACGCCGGGTATTTCTACCGATTACAGGGGTTTTACAGCACAGCCTTATCTAAGCCCTTATCACGAAAATACACTCTCGTTGGATCCGGCAACCTTGCCGCCCGAGGCCGAGGTTACTATCACCGACAGGAAAGTTGTGCCTACAGCCGGTGCCGTTATTTCCGTTAAATTCAATACCAGTGTAGGTGCAAAGGCTATTATCGCAAATCGGTTCCTTGATGGAGTTAAGGTGCCTTTCGGCACTATCGTTCATCTTGAATCAGCGGCTGGCAATCAAGGGATAATTGATAACAATGGAAAAGTTTATATGACAGGTTTGCCTGCTGAGGGGGATCTCACTTTCAAAAAGAACCTGACCTTATATAAATGCCACTACAACCTCGCCAGAAGTAAATTATCAAATGGCATTTATTTTTTAACAGCACAGTGCCGATGAAAGGAGCTTATTTTGCCGCGTAAGACACAAAGATATCTTTTGATATCAATACTGAGTATCAGCTTGCAGCTGCAATACTCGATAGCTGAAGCAATTCAGATGAGAATAATCCCCAGGACACATTTAACCGCAGGTGTGCTCCCGGATAATACTGTGCTGGCGACAATACAATTCTGGGGGAGGCGTGAGAACTGCAATCTGGAAGCATGGAATACCTTTAAAGATGTAGAGTCAATGCCGGGTGAATTCACAATATCTGATGATAAAGGAGGAATGACGAGGCTTAACGTAAAACTTTCCGGGGAGAACTGGCAGCCAAACAGTCAGACCGGTAAAGGCTTATCTTTTATGGGAATTGATAATAATACAACACTGATTTTATCAACTCGGGGTGAGCAGTTTACAGATGCCAGCACCTTATTAATAGATTTAACCGCTATATGCAGATCCAAAGCGATCAATTAAACCACCAGGAAGCTTTTGCCATTGGAAACTAAAAGTCTTCGACCTAAATTCTCAGCCAGGCGTGTATCAAAGAAACGACACAACATTTACAACCACATCAGAAGGATGAAGAAATGAAATTAATTAAATCGACCGTTATTATAACCTTCGTTACTGCATCATTATCAGCATTGGCAAAAGAACCAGTTGGTGACTTGGTCACGCAGTCTGCAGATTTGATCTTCCATAGCCCCGGAGAAATCAGCCTTTTAATTACACCTGCTAAGGACTTAAAGGCAGGTAAATATGCTAATGATACCAGGGTTGCGAGTTTCACTGTCAATTCGAGTGTGCTTTCAAAGCTGGGTGTACGTTTTACGCCAGGGAGCGGTAAAGTAGACAGTGTCAATAAGGTAACCGTTACAGGTAAGAATGATACGAGCCACACACTATCTCTTAAGTTGGACCCGGTTGACCCTTTTATTACTACCAAGAATTGGATAATTTCCAGAGATGAGCTGATTTTTTTTACGGGAAACATACATATCAATGGTTTCCATTTCGTTCTACCTGATACCTATACAGTCAGTATGGATGCCAGTTTTTTTGCATCGTAAGGGAATGATCGAAATACTTCAGCCTTTTATGAACTTTACTTAACGGATGCGATCATTAATAACCACAACTGAAATGACTGCATATTTTAGGGAGTGATCTTTTTGAAAATCAATATAGCTATAGCGATATTCCTAACAAGTACATTTCCCATCAAACCCGTGCTGGCTGATGCACATCCTATACGCTCTGATCCATCGCTGCGTGAAGTAGAATGGCAATTGGGGATGCCTTTGAATAAATCTTTTGATTTAGTCTTTGCTCAACCCACCTCCCTGGAAATCAAAATTTCTCCCAGAAATGATCTTAATAGTGGAGAAGTTAAGCATGCTGCAATATTTGCTTCTTTCCAGATAGATGTTTTTCCGCCTACACGATTAGGCCTGCGCTGGACTCCAGGTAATAGTGATGTGACTAAAACGATTGCAAAAATAAAAGGGAAGCATAACAATAAGCACATACTTACTGTAATTATTACGACTGAAACATACAAACCGACAAAAATTTATGATGACGGGTGGATCATTACTAATAATAAAATGACAACCCTGACTGGTTCAATAAGGCCTTTTGGGGACCAGAATGTTCCCTCTGACACATACACTATCAGTCTTGATGCATCAGCCTTTATTTCATGACTTCGTAGCATACCACTGAAAGCTAATGTTCGATGATAAAGGAGGAATGACGAGGCTTAACGAAAACTTTCCGGGGAGAACTGGCAGCCAAACAGTCAGACCGGTAAAGGCTTATCTTTTATGGGAATTGATAATAATACAACACTGATTTTATCAACTCGGGGTGAGCAGTTTACAGATGCCAGCACCTTATTAATAGATTTAACCGCTATATGCAGATCCAAAGCGATCAATTAAACCACCAGGAAGCTTTTGCCATTGGAAACTAAAAGTCTTCGACCTAAATTCTCAGCCAGGCGTGTATCAAAGAAACGACACAACATTTACAACCACATCAGAAGGATGAAGAAATGAAATTAATTAAATCGACCGTTATTATAACCTTCGTTACTGCATCATTATCAGCATTGGCAAAAGAACCAGTTGGTGACTTGGTCACGCAGTCTGCAGATTTGATCTTCCATAGCCCCGGAGAAATCAGCCTTTTAATTACACCTGCTAAGGACTTAAAGGCAGGTAAATATGCTAATGATACCAGGGTTGCGAGTTTCACTGTCAATTCGAGTGTGCTTTCAAAGCTGGGTGTACGTTTTACGCCAGGGAGCGGTAAAGTAGACAGTGTCAATAAGGTAACCGTTACAGGTAAGAATGATACGAGCCACACACTATCTCTTAAGTTGGACCCGGTTGACCCTTTTATTACTACCAAGAATTGGATAATTTCCAGAGATGAGCTGATTTTTTTTACGGGAAACATACATATCAATGGTTTCCATTTCGTTCTACCTGATACCTATACAGTCAGTATGGATGCCAGTTTTTTTGCATCGTAAGGGAATGATCGAAATACTTCAGCCTTTTATGAACTTTACTTAACGGATGCGATCATTAATAACCACAACTGAAATGACTGCATATTTTAGGGAGTGATCTTTTTGAAAATCAATATAGCTATAGCGATATTCCTAACAAGTACATTTCCCATCAAACCCGTGCTGGCTGATGCACATCCTATACGCTCTGATCCATCGCTGCGTGAAGTAGAATGGCAATTGGGGATGCCTTTGAATAAATCTTTTGATTTAGTCTTTGCTCAACCCACCTCCCTGGAAATCAAAATTTCTCCCAGAAATGATCTTAATAGTGGAGAAGTTAAGCATGCTGCAATATTTGCTTCTTTCCAGATAGATGTTTTTCCGCCTACACGATTAGGCCTGCGCTGGACTCCAGGTAATAGTGATGTGACTAAAACGATTGCAAAAATAAAAGGGAAGCATAACAATAAGCACATACTTACTGTAATTATTACGACTGAAACATACAAACCGACAAAAATTTATGATGACGGGTGGATCATTACTAATAATAAAATGACAACCCTGACTGGTTCAATAAGGCCTTTTGGGGACCAGAATGTTCCCTCTGACACATACACTATCAGTCTTGATGCATCAGCCTTTATTTCATGACTTCGTAGCATACCACTGAAAGCTAATGTTCAACGCAGACGAAGACCATTTGAGCATGGTCTTCATTTCTCATTTTTTCAATATTATCGCTTTAAACTTCATCTATAAGGTCTTCACTTTGATTATGGATGTTCCCAACTCTGGTTGTAACAGGATGCCATGAGAAATCATTCTCAGACAAGGCGGCATCGTGCGCAATTTCCTGCGCCCGTTCCGGGTTGGTTTCTGCACTTAGCCATTCACGTACAGCATCTGCCGTAAGCATAAGCGGGCGTCGGTCATGGATATCCACCATACCCTTGTTGCTCGCTGCCGTAACAATGACGAAGCCTTCATGGCCATGGTCTTTATCGTAAGGCGCTTTACCGATGGCAGCGAAAAACAACGGTTCATTTTTTTGTGATAGATCAGGTATGGCTGTTTTTTTTCGCCGTCTCGCTTCCATTCATACCACGCATCGACCGGAACGATTGCCCGACCATGGTTCCACAGCGGTTTAAACATACGGCCAGTCGCAGCTGTTTCGCCAGGGGCATTTATAAGCGGCTGTTTGTCCCACCATTCAGGGCCATAACCCCAGTAAACAGGGTCAAAGTGCAGCTCCTCATCCCGCTCGTTGAGCAATAGCACTTTGGTACCGGGAGCCACATTAAAGCGCCCTATTGGTTCCGGGTCATAAAGGATTTCATCAGGCTTAAGCCCGAGTGATTCAAAGTATTCGTCTCTGCTGCTGTACTGCGCAAATCGACCACACATAGGCACGTCCTGTTTTAAGGATAGCGCGACAAACTCATAATATATAACCTATTAATAATCAAGTACCTGTAAGCATTTCTCACCGGGGAATAATTAAATCATTCAGTATTCGAAACTCAGATCGAGATAGCGTATGGCTCAAATCATTTTCAATGAAGAATGGGTGGTAAAGGCTAAGCTCACGCAGCGTACCGGTTTGGATGACCGACAGATTGAAAGTTACCGTCAGAACTGCTGGATAGAAGGTGTTCATTTCAAACGTGTCTCACCAAAGGGAAATCCGGACAGCAAACGTGGAACTACCTGGTATAACTATCCAAGAATAAACAAATTTATTCAGGACTCATAGTCATGGCGGCTTTACCTACAGGCGTAGAAATCAGAGGGAAGAGCATCTACATCTGGTTCATGTACCGTGGTAAAAGATGCCGGGAGGTCCTCAAAGGATGGTTGAACACGCCAGCCAACATCAAAAAGGCCGGTAACCTGCGGGCTGTCATTGTCAGCGAAATCAACCTGGGAGAATTTGATTATCATCACCGGTTCCCCTCCTCACGAAAAGCTCGCGAAGTCGTCACCACTCTTTCGATAAACACGATGGGCCAACTCTGCGAGGCATGGGTAAGGATTAAAGAAACCGAGTTAACCGCGAATACCATGCGAAAAACCAAGTCCCAGCTGAAGACGATTTTGCACGTGGTCAATGCTGAAACCCCCATTTCCTCCATACGACACAGTGATATTCTCAACTACCGACTTGAGCTGCTGACTGGTTCAACTTTATACAGCCATAATGATCGCTCCAATAAAATCGGTCGTTCTGTGCGAACTGTTGATAACTACGTTTCGCTGCTGAATTCTCTGCTTCGTTTTGCATATGTCTCGGGATACATAAAGAACAAACCTTTTGAGGGGGTTAAAAAGCTGCAGAAGTCCCGGCCAAAACCTGACCCGCTTTCAAAATCTGAGTTTGAACAGCTGATGCAAAGCGAAACCGGTCAAAGCCAGAATATGTGGAAATTCGCTATTTTCTCAGGCATGCGCCATGGTGAACTGGCATCACTCGCCTGGGAGGACGTGGACTTCGAGAACGGTACAATCCATGTGCGTCGCAACCTCACTGCAATGGGACTTTATGGCCCACCTAAAACCGCTGCCGGCATCCGCGTTATTAAGCTTCTGCAGCCGGCACTCGACGCACTGAAAGCACAGCGTCTGCTGACCGAGCTGCAGCCCAGGACCATGATAGTGATCCACCATCGCGAATATGGTAAGACGGAGAAAGAAAAAGTGCGGTTCGTTTTTATCCCGCGCATGAAGAATGGTAAGCAAAAACCGGGCTATTCGTTATCCAGTATCGGTGCGCGCTGGGATGCGGCTGTAAAACGTGCTGGAATTCGCCGCCGTAATCCGTACCATACGCGACATACTTTTGCCTGCTGGCTTTTGTCGGCTGGCGCCAACCCGTCATTCATAGCGAATCAGATGGGACATGAGAACGCGCAGATGGTGTATGAAATCTACGCGACATGGATTGAAGAGATGAATGGCGAGCAGGTTGATATGCTCAACAGCAAACTGGCGATCTGAAATGACTTGCCCCCTGCATGCCCCTTTTGGTTTCTGAGACAGTTAATAATGCATGAAAATCAAGAAGTAACGAAGAAAGAACAATACAACCTGAACAAGCTTCAGAAGCGTCTGCGTCGCAACGTGGGTGAGGCCATTGCTGATTTCAACATGATTGAAGAAGGCGATCGCATCATGGTCTGCCTGTCTGGCGGTAAAGACAGCTATACCATGCTGGACATTTTGCGCAATTTGCAGAAGAGCGCGCCGGTTAACTTCTCACTGGTGGCGGTTAATCTCGACCAGAAACAGCCAGGATTCCCGGCGCATATTCTGCCCGCGTATCTGGAAGAACAGGGTGTTGAGTATAAAATCGTCGACGAAGACACTTACTCGATCGTTAAAGAGAAAATTCCGGAAGGTAAGACCACCTGTTCGCTCTGTTCACGACTGCGTCGCGGGATTCTTTACCGCACCGCCACTGAACTGGGTTGTACCAAGATTGCGCTAGGCCATCATCGCGACGATATCCTGCAGACCCTGTTCCTGAACATGTTCTACGGCGGCAAAATGAAAGGCATGCCACCAAAACTGATGAGTGATGATGGCAAACATATTGTCATCCGTCCGCTGGCCTATTGCCGCGAAAAAGACATCATCCGCTTTGCTGAAGCGCGCCAGTATCCGATCATTCCCTGCAATCTGTGCGGTTCACAACCGAACCTCCAGCGTCAGGTCGTTGCGGATATGCTGCGTGACTGGGATAAACGCTATCCTGGCCGTATCGAAACCATGTTCAGTGCGATGCAGAACATTGTGCCTTCGCACATGGCGGACATTAATTTGTTCGACTTTAAAGGCATCCAGCACGGCGATGAAGTGGTCGACGGCGGCGATATTGGCTTTGATCGCGAAACACTGCCGGTGAAACCTGCGGGCTGGCAGCCGGACGAAGAAGACGCGCCGGAAATGAGCGTTCGTCTGGATGTGTTAGAAATTAAGTAATTGGCAGACGAATTAAAAACAGGCGCAGCGCTTCGGCTCTGCGCCTTTTTTATTACCGATGGGGAGGCGGGTCGATGATCGGTGGAAACTCGGGATCGTAGGGAGGATCAGGTTCCGGAATCGGCTGCGGATGAGGAATCGGTTCTGGAATCGGTGGCGGATCGGTTGGAATGGGATCGCTCGCAATGAGTTCTTGCATGCCCTGCTCCTTATTGCTGAATGTCCTTAAAGCATAGGTAATGAAGCGCGGCCAAGCCAAGCGGGCAAAAAAAAGCCGGCGGATTAGCCGGCGTTGTACGAATCAAATGTGCTATGCAGTAATTCTAAAAAAGGAAGTAAGACAATATGGAGCGCAACGCCCATCGCTTGACGTTGCATTCACCTGCGAGAGAGAGTTTGCCCCTGTTAGGCGATCCACTTATTGATATCGATCAGGTTTTTCCCGCTTTTTTGCTTGCCGCACTTTATTTAACAGCGGGTTAACGCTTATAACCTGAGCCTTACATTACAACCAGTTGCGCCGTTTGAGCCATATCGCCACGCCCACCACCATCACCAGCAATAGTACGCAGAACGCGGTAAAGCCCAGCGGCCAACTACCACCTGGAATACCGCCAAGGTTGACGCCAAACAATCCTGTCAGGAATGTCGCAGGCAGGAAAATCATCGCCATCAGCGACATGGTATAGGTGCGGCGGTTCATTGATTCTGCCAGCAAAGACGCGACTTCATCGGCCAGTATCCCCGTTCGCGCTACGCCTGCATTGAGGTCATCCAGGCCGCGTCCCAGACGATCGGCAACGTCCTGCATGCGGCGGCGATCGTCATCATTCATCCATGGCAGTTTTTCACTCGCCAGACGGGCATAAACATCACGCTGCGGCGCCATATAACGACGCATCACAATCAGTTGCTTACGCAGCAGCGCTAGCTCACCGCGCGCCGGGACCTGTTGATCCATCAGCGCATCTTCCAGCTCGATGATTTTGTCGTGCATCTCTTCGATAAATTCGCTGGCGTGATCGGTCAGCGCATCGCAGACATCCACTAACCAGCTGCCGCCATCCACCGGGCCGTTACCGTTTTGCAAATCGGCCAGCACTTCATCAATGGCATACACCTTTCTCCGGCGCGTGGAAACAATCACTTTATCGTTGATAAACACGCGCATGGCGACGAGTTGATCGGGGCGTGAATCGGCATTGTGGTTGACGCTGCGCAGCACAATCATAAAGCCATCGCCTAAGCGAGTGACGCGTGGACGCATGCTGTCGCCCGCGAGTGCATCACGCACGGAATCGGGGATCAATGGGGTATTTTGCAGCCACTCGGCACTTTGCCGTTGCGTGTAGTTCAGATGCAACCAGCATGGGCGCTCACAGTTGATCACATCTTTATCTTCAATCGGTATCACCCCGCCTTTGCCGTCCAGCTGGCAGGAGATAATCGCATCCGATACTTTTAGCGCTTTTCCTTCAATGACGTTCACTGACTCGCCTCACTATCAAAATCAATACGATACAGTCTAGCGTGGCGGCGACGAGTTGCAATCATCAGGCTGTGAGCAAAGATGACAAGGCAGAGGTGAGCATCCGCAGAAAGCGAGAGCGAGAGCGGCAACAACGTCACTGGATGCGTCTCCTTAATCCGTTGCACCGGTTAAGGAGACGCACACCATCACGCCACTCTGCTGATTAGCGTCGTTAAATCAGTGCTTTTCGATCCACAGTTCGCGACTGTATGCGACATCTTCGGGATTGGTGATCGGATAACCTTTGACCCACGGTTTGATCAAGCGCCCGTTGGTATATTGATAGATCGGGGCGATCGGCGCCTGATCGGCAATGATCTGCTCCGCTTTGTTGTAGTCGGTATTGCGAGCAGCCACGCTGGTTTCCATGCTGGCTTTGGTCAGCACCGCATCATAATCCGCGCTGTGGAAACGGGCGATATTGCCGGTGTGCGTTGAGGTCAACAAACTCAGGAAAGTGGAAGGTTCATTGTAATCCCCGACCCATGACGCACGAATCACGTCAAAGTTACCGCTGTTGCGGCTGTCGATGTAGGTTTTCCACTCCTGGTTTTGCAGCGTAACGTCCACTCCAAGGTTCTTTTTCCACATTGACGCCACGGCGATGGCAATCTTCTGATGGCTTTCTGAGGTGTTATACAGCAGCGTCAAATGCAGTGGCTTGCCAGGACCATAACCGGCGGAGGTCAGCAACGCTTTTGCCTGAGCATTGAGCTCTTGCTGGCTGTGCTGCTGGAGATAACTTTGCTGCGGTGTAAACCCTGCGGTGACATCCGGAGTGAAGTGCCAGGCCGGTTTTTCCCCGGTGCCCAGGACTTTCTCCGCGATGATGCGGCGATCGATGCTCCATGACAACGCTTTGCGCACGCGCACGTCGGCAGTCGGTCCCTTTTCCGTGTTAAAGGCGTAGTAATAGGTGCCCAACTGATCCGGCGTATACACCTGTCCCGGCAGCTCTTTTTTCAGCAGCGCATACATATTTTTCGGGAAGGATTCGGTGATATCAATGTCGCCCGCGCGGTAGCGTTTGGTCGCGCTGGACTCTTCATTGATAGGGATAAAGGTCACTTTGGTCAGTACGGAATGGCTGTTATCCCAATAGTGTTGATTTCGCACCAGTACAATCTTTTCGTTCACCACACGATCCTGCAATTGATAGGCGCCATTGCCCACCAGTTTTCCCGGGGCCGTCCAGCTATCAGGGTTTTGCTCAATCACCTTTTGCGGCACGGGATACATTGCGGCATTCGCGACCATGCTCGGGAACCATGGCACAGGACGTGACAATGTCACCTTAAGGTGATTAGCATCAGTGGCTGTCACGCCCAGCTTATCGGCACTCATCTGCCCTTTGGTAATGGCATCCGCGTTTTCGATGCCACTCAGCGCGGCAAACCACGCAAAGGGAGAACTGTTTTTCGGCTCCACCAGGCGCTGCCAGCTGTAGACAAAGTCCTGCGCTGTCACCGGTTCGCCATTTGACCAGCGCGCATCTTTGCGCAGCGTGAAAATCCAGGTTTGGTTGTCGTTGCTGTGCCAGCTTTCGGCCACGCCCGGCACGATTTTTCCGTGTGCGTCCTGATTGGTCAGCCCTTCGAACAGATCACGCATGACCTGAATTTCTGGCAGACCCACGGCTTTCATTGGATCCAGCGAAGCAGGTTCGTCTTTAATATGGCGAACAATTTCCTGTGTTGGCGCTAACTGTGCGCCCGCTGGCACATTAGCGGCAAACACCGGTGAGAAAACACCAGCAATCATTACGGCGGCCAGCGTCTTGCGAAAAGTTAATTTCATCACCACTCCTTTACCCAAAAAAATGGCGACTGCGAAGAGGTCTGCGTCGCCAGCGTCTTTGGTGACTCTATCGCAAATTGCTGATTGATATATAGCTATTTCCCTGTCTGCTGTTTACCGTTATGTTGAGGCTGAATTGTCGGTCACATTTTTTAATACTGAAGCGCCTGGCCATCCTGGCGCTCATTGCACGATTTCAGAGAGGAATGTCATGTCGTCACATCATCCCCGCCCGCTGCGCGGCAAACTCGACGCGGTCTGGCAACAATATGGGCAATCGGTGCTCGGTGCACCGCTGCTGTGGTTCCCGGCCCCGGCGGCCGATGCCGACAGTGGGTTGATCATTGCCGGCACGCACGGTGATGAAAATGCCGCGGTCGCGACGCTATCCGGTGCAATGCGCACGCTGCCGGAGCCACTGCGCCGTCATCATGTGGTGCTGGCGGTGAATCCGGATGGTTGCCAGTTGGGGCTGCGTGCCAATGCGAACGGGGTCGATCTCAACCGCAATTTCCCGGCCGCCAACTGGCAAAATGGCGACACGGTCTATCGCTGGAACAGCGCAGCGGACGAACGTGATGTGGTGCTGTCGACGGGCAGCAGCCCCGCTTCTGAACCGGAAACGCGCGCACTCTGCCAGTTGATTCATCAGATTAAGCCGCGTTGGGTGGTGTCCTGGCATGAGCCACTGGCTTGTATTGATGATCCACATCACAGTCACCTCGCGCAGTGGCTGGCTGAACAAACGCAATTACCGGTGGTGAGTAGCGTGGGCTATGCCACGCCGGGATCATTTGGCAGCTGGTGCGACGATCTCGGCTTGCTGTGCATAACCGCCGAGATGCCGCCTATTTCGGTGGATGAAGCCACCGAGGTTTATCTTGATGCGATGATTAACCTGCTGCGCTGGCAGCCGCAGGTTTAAGCACGCCGTGTGAGAAATGCAGCGACGGCTCAACATCGGCAGCCAGCCAGGTTGGGCCGTCAAGATCGGCGAATTTTGCCAGCGGCGTGAGCGGCAGCGCGGCGCGAATCGCCCGTGAGGTGCATAACATACAGCCTAACATCACCGTAAAGCCCTGCTGACGCGCCGATGTGGCCAACGCCAGCGCCTCGGTCAATCCTCCGGTTTTATCCAGCTTGATATTAACCATCTCATAGCGCCCTTTCAGCTGCGCCAGATTCTCCCGGGTGTGACAGCTCTCATCTGCGCAGATGGGAAGCGGGTGCACAAAGTTTGCCAGTGCAGCATCTTCAGCCGCCGGAAGCGGTTGCTCCAGCATCGCGACATTCAGGTCTGCCAGTAACTGGCAGCGCGCCGCCAGCCCTTCAGCCTGCCAGGATTCATTGGCATCCACAATTAGCGTCGCTTCCGGTACGGCAGTGCGAATTGCCACCAGGCGCTCACTGATTAAATGATGATCGAGTTTGATCTTCAGCAAACGCGCACCATGCTGCCACAAGGCTAACGCGCTGCTGGCCATCGCTTCCGGCGTATCAATACTCACCGTATGCGCAGTGATGATTTCCTCTGCCAACTCAACACCGCACAGCGCCTGCAAACTTTTATTCTGTTGCTGGCGTTCCAGGTCCCATAAGGCACAATCGAGGGCATTACGCGCGGCACCCGCTGCTAATGCCTGGTGCAGTTCGCCACGTGTCATACCGTCCTGAATAGCGGGCAACAGCGTGGCGATTTGTTGCAGCACCGAGTCTTCACTTTCTCCATAGCGTGCGTAAGGCGTGGCTTCTCCCACGCCTTTCAGACCATCCTGTTCAATTTCGACCACCACAACATGCGCTTCTGTCCTGCTCCCGCGTGAAATAACAAACGGCGAATGCAACGGCCAGGCCTCTGGATAACTCTTCACTGTTCTCATTAATTCTCCTTAAATCCGTGGCTTAATTGCGATGTGCTTCTGCTATCGCGACGAAATGCGCTCGTAAACCCTTCAAAATTATGTCATAAACAAACGCTATATCTGCTCTGGCAGGCTTAATGCCAGACTTTTTCATCGCTAAAAGGAAATCGTATGTCTCAGAATGTTCACTTTCAGGGCAATCCGGTCCCGGTTGCAGGTCACTTCCCGCAGGCTGGCGAACAGGCTAAAGCTTTCAGTCTGGTCGCAAAGGACCTGAGTGACGTCTCCCTTTCTCAGTATGCAGGTAAACGCAAAGTTCTGAACATTTTCCCAAGTATTGATACCGGCGTCTGCGCGGCATCAGTGCGCAAGTTCAACGAGCGTTCCGGCGAATCCGACAACACTGTGGTGCTCTGCATCTCTGCCGATCTGCCGTTTGCCCAGTCTCGTTTCTGCGGTGCAGAAAACGTGAGCAACGTTGTGACCCTGTCAGCGCTGCGCGGTGCAGAATTTAAAGAAGATTACGGTGTGGCAATCGCTGATGGCCCACTGAAAGGCCTGACTGCACGTGCTGTGGTGGTGCTGGATGAAAACGACAAAGTGATTTACAGCGAATTGGTGAACGAAATCACCGAAGAGCCAAACTATGATGCGGCACTGGCTGCACTGAAGTAAGTATTAAGATGATGTGATAAGGGCGCACTTTGTGAAGTGCGCCCTTTTTTATCGCTGCGAGCTATGCGCTAGCAGGTCATTCACTTTCGCCACGTTTTTGCCCTAAACCGTATTCGCGTAATTTGTTGGCTATCGCGGTATGCGACACCCCCAGGCGTTTTGCCAGTTTGCGCGTGCTGGGATAAGACAAATAGAGCCGCGTCAGCACCGAACGCTCGAAACGGCTGGTAATCTCATCCAGCGAACCTTCCATCGCTTCTTCGCCCAACGTCACATCTAATGCCTGCTCAGGCAGAATGATGTCCTGAGGACGCAACTCGTAGCCTTCCAGCTGCGTTAGTGCACGATACAGCGCATTCTTTAACTGTCGCACGTTACCCGGCCAGTTATAGCGCGTCAGGAACGGCGCGAGCTGCGGTGACAAACGCGGACGCGGCAGCCCCTGCTCATCGGCAAAGCGCGCCACAAACATTTCTGTTAGCGGCAGGATGTCCAGGGGACGCTCTCGCAACGGCGGCAAATTGAGCGTCAGTACATTAAGGCGGTAAAACAGGTCTTCACGGAACTCACCCCGTTGCACTAGCTCAATCAGATTCTTCTGCGTGGCACAAATGACGCGCACATCCACATGCACTTCATGTTCTTCACCCACGCGACGGAAAGTGCCATCGTTGAGGAAGCGCAGCAGTTTTGTCTGCATGCGCGGTGACATCTCACCAATCTCATCCAGCAGCACCGAGCCGCCGTTGGCCTGTTCAAAGAAGCCTTTCTTGCCTTCCAGCGCGTTCGGATAAGCGCCCGCCGCGTGACCAAAAAGCTCGCTCTCGGCCACATCATCCGGCAGAGACGCACAGTTAAGGGCCAGGAAGGGTTTTTTACCGCGTGCGCTGCGCAGATGGCAGGCGCGTGCCAGCATATCTTTGCCGGTGCCGGTATCGCCGACAATCAGCAGCGGCGCATCATGCATCGCCAGTTTACGTGCCTGATCGATCACCTGACGCATTTTCGGCGTCACTGCCACGATGTGGTCAAATTCCGACTCATCCGTCACGGTGAGATTTTGCAGCTGGCGGCCCATGCGGGCGGTGGATTTCAGCGTGATCATTGCGCCGACGGGCTGATCGCTCTGCCCCTCTTCTTCTGCCAGATAAATCGGTCGGGCTTCCATCAGGAAATCACGGCCCTGAATAACAACGTGATGTGCCTGGGCTTCCACACGCTCATTCTCGATCCAGCGCTGGAAATTGAAACCGGTGATCAGGGTTGCGGCGTTCTGATTACGCAGTTTCTGTTCATCGAGATTAAACAGGTTCTGCGCTGCCGGGTTGGCGAGCTCCACCTTGCATTTAAGGTCGATAGAGAACACCGGCTCCGGCATAGCAATCAGCAATGCACTCAACGCGCGATGTTCACGCTCAGAGGGCATGTAGCTTACGGTGCGCACATCTGTTACGCCCGGTGTACGACGGATTTCCGCCATCAGCGTACTGAAGGGTTCGAATTCAAGGGCAGAAAAGTTGAGATAGATGCGACCGAGTGGCGCAATTTCAATACCGCGCAGGTCGATGTTGCGCGCAACCAGCAGGTCGAGTAGCTCGCGCGCCAGACCGATGCGGTCCTGGCAGAAAACTTCCAAACGCATTGCGATGAGCCTTAGTCAGGTTTTGATTTTAGAGATAATACGCTAACTTGCAGCGCCTCAGAAGAGGCCTGTCATGAAAAGTTGACAGCTTGAGGCAGGTGACGCGAAGAAGTGTAGCGGAACAACCCACAATAATCCCGCCAAATATCACATTTAACAAAGATAATTTCACCTTCCACCTGATTGGCAGCGTGAAAGGTGAGCAACAGGAAATTATTTAGCAGCCTGCCCTGCTTTACCCCCACTCTTAGACAGGGATTCTTTTAGCTGAACCAATAGTTCCCGACGGAAATCTCCGAGACGCGGCTTATCATCTTCCAGCCATGGCAGCGGGCGGCACAGTTCCATAGCTTTGATACCCAGACGCGCGGTCAGCAAACCGGCGCCAATGCCCTGAGCAGCGCGGGCTGAGAGCCGTGCGGCGATGTCTTGCGACATCCAATCCATCCCCACTTCACGCACCAACTCTGAGGCGCCGGCAAAGGCCATATTCAGCAACACTAAACGAAACAGGCGGATGCGGCTGAAATACCCCAACTCGATGCCATAAATAGCCGCAATGCGATTGACCAGCCGCAGGTTACGCCAGGCGATAAATGCCATATCCACCAGCGCCAGTGGACTCACCGCAATCATCAACGTGGATTCCGCAGCGTGGCGGCTGATCTCACGATGCGCCTGACGATCCAGCACCGGTTGCACCAGTTGTGCGTAAAGCAGCACGATTTCACGGTCATTGTGGGTTTCATGCAGCGCCGCATGCCAGCGCTGCAGTGCCGGATGCGCCTGATCGAGCTGCGCCTGTTGGGCCAGCTTTTCGCAAAAAGCGCGCCCTTTACCGATACCGTGGCTGTGTAGCAACTCTCGTCCGATATCCCTTTCTTCTGCTCGCTGGCGCAACCGGTAAAGTCGACGCCATTCGCCGATCAATGCCCCGGCTCCGGCAATCACAATCAGACTTCCTGCTACACCGGTGCCGAGCGAAAACCAATCGTGCGTGATCCAGGCATCATGCATCCACTGAGCGCCCTGCGCGACCACGCTGATGCCAAAAATCCCCAGACCCGCACTTACCAACTTGCGCCATAAACTGCGTTTGGGGCGCAGCGCGGCCTCAACCACTTTTTCACCTTCGCCCTCTGCCAGCGGCTCCGACTCTTGGGTAGCAAGAAACGCGCCCTCGCTTTCCTCACTGAAAGTGTGTGCCGCCCGCAGCGGTTGCTGCGTCTCCGCTTCGAGCGGTCGTGCAAAATCAATGCGCGGTTTTAAAGGGGTTTCGTCGCTCATCGCAATTTATCTCCAAGTAAAAATTCCAGCGCGGCATCCATGCGAATGTGCGGCAGCGGCCGATCGACATCCAACTGCTGCGGCCGGAACTGTTCAAACTGAAATCCTTGCTGTTGCCAGAACTGATGTCCGGGCAAACGTGGCGGCACTTCGCCGGGATAGAAGGTTAGCGCTTCGCCGTCATGCAGACGATGACCGCGCAGCGCGGGCAGCTTTTCGCCACGATGATCCACCAGCCCACTTTCGGTGGCCTGCACCGACGCCAGTCCAAGACAATCCATGCTGATCCCTTCAAACGCCGCGTTTTGCCAGGCATCCTGAACCAACTGTTGTAACAGCGACACCATATTGGCGTGCTGATCGGCCGTGATATGGTCAGCTTTGGTGGCAGCAAACAAGAGTTTGTCGATGACCGGGGAAAACAGACGGCGGAATAGCGTGCGCTGACCGTAATGGAAGCTCTGCATCAATTGGGTCAGCGCCAGGCGCATATCATTGAACGCCTGCGGTCCGCTGTTTAACGGTTGCAGACAATCCACCAGCACAATCTGGCGGTCAAAGCGCAGAAAATAATTTTTATAGAAACCTTTCACCACGTGCTGGCAGTAGTAGTTAAAACGTTGCTGCAGCACGGCAAAGTTACTGCCTGCAGGAGCCTGCAATAGCTTGCTGGCGTGAATCTCATCGACCTGTGGCCACGGGAAAAATTGCAGCGCCGGGGCGCCTGCCATATCGCCCGGCAGCACAAAGCGGCCTGGCTGGATAAAGTGCAATCCCTCGGTTTTGCACTGATGCAGATAATCAGTCCAGGCAGCAGCGATCTCCGCCAGACGATTTTCATCCGCGGGGGCAAAGGGATCGAGATCCTGTGACAAGCTGTGCCAGTATGACGCCCACTGCTGACGATCGCCCTGCAGCAACCCCATCATCTGTCGCGACCAGCTGAGATAATCCTGCGCCAGCATCGGCAGATCGAGCAACCATTCACCAGGGTAATCGACGATTTCCAGATACAGCGTGGCGGTATCTTTGAAATGGCGCAAAAGCGATTGTTCAGGCCGATAGCGCAGCGCCAGACGCATTTCGCTGACACCACGCGTCGGCGTTGGCCAGACGGGAGGCGTACCGTAGAGTTGCGCCAGCCCTTCGTCATAGGTAAAACGCGGCGTGCCCAGTTCCCGCTGCGGCACCCGTTTGACGCCGAGCAGGCGCTCTTCACGCACCACGGAAAACAGCGGTAAACGGGCGCCGCTGTGTACATTGAGAAGTTGGTTCACCAGCGAGGTGATAAACGCGGTTTTCCCGCTGCGGCTCAGGCCGGTTACGGCAAGGCGTAAGTGGCGGTCAACACCGCGGTTCATCAACGCGGCCAGTTCATTTTGCAGTCTTTTCATCCATCTCCCTGACGAAACGTGCGGACAGGCGTTTGAATGCCTTACTCAGCAACGGTTCCAGGGCGGCCGCCAGAAGCAGGCGCAACGGGCGACGCGCCACCGATTTCACTGCCCAGCCAGCTAACCCGCCGGGACCATAGGTTACTGCACTGATGATGATGAATTTCCCCGCCGACTTCAACGCAGGTGTTGCGCGGCGGCGCAGAGCAGTCATACGCGGATTGTACATCTCCACTCCTTAAGAATATGCGATGAAGCGGACCCGCTGTGGGCCCGGCGGAAATAATCAGATTTGGCGGAAGCGACTGCGCACGCTGAAGGTCTCGGAAGTGACGTAACGCTCGATATCTCGCACGTTGCGCTCATCACTTTTCAACGATGTTTCCAGTTCATCCAGCAAATCACGTGCTGTTGGCGTGTGCTGATCGGGCGCATCCGCGGGCTTTTCATCCAGCACAAAGCCCAGGATGAAGTACGCCAGCACGGTAAACATAAACAGCCCGAAGAACAGTGACAGCACCACAATCACACGCAACAGGCGCACCGGAATATCGAGATACTCGGCCAGACCGGCGCAAACACCGCGAATTTTCCCCTGCTGCGGGATGCGCCACAATTTGCGGCCATTCATCATGGTTGCCTCCAGTTCGGATGTTCTGCATCCAGAATCGCTTCGAGTGCTTCCACGCGTTCACGCATGCGGCGCGCGTCCTGGGTCAACTGTTGCAGACGCTGCATATCGCCTGATGACAATTCCGCGCCACCGTTGCGTTTGTTGCTGTAGTGCAGCCATAACCAGATCGGCGCTACAAAGAGCACGAAGATCGTCAGGGGTATGGCGAGAAAAAGTGCGCTCATTGACTCTCCTTAATCATTAACACCCTGGTCACGGGGCTCAGCGTAGAGCCCCCCGCCCATTTACTCGCTGCGGTTCATTTTGGCTTTCAGCGCCGCCAGCTGCTGGCTGATTTCGTCGTCAGCTTTCAGCTCGGCGAACTCCTGGTCAAGACCTTTTGGCTTACCAAAACGCTGACTTTCCGCTTCCGCTTCCATGTGATCAATGCGGCGTTCGAACGATTCGAAGCGCGCCATGGCTTCATCCAGTTTGCCGCTGTCCAACTGACGGCGCACATCGCGGGAAGAGGACGCTGCCTGATGACGCAGCATCAATGCCTGCTGGCGTGCGCGGGTTTCGCTGAGTTTTTTCTCCAGCTCACCGATCTCACCTTTCATGCGATCTAATGTTTCTTCAACCTGAATGGCTTCTTGCTTGAGTGCTGCAATCAGATCGGTCAGTTTCTGTTTTTCAATCAGCGCAGAGCGCGCCAAATCTTCTTTTTCTTTGCTGATGGCCAACTCGGCTTTTTCCTGCCATTCAGCCTGCTGAACTTCAGCCTGCTCAATTCGGCGCAGCAACTGTTTCCTTTCAGCCAGCGCGCGCGCTGACGTGGAGCGAACTTCCACCAGCGTGTCTTCCATTTCCTGAATCATCAGGCGTACCAGTTTCTGCGGATCTTCGGCGCGTTCCAGCAGGGAATTGATGTTAGCGTTCACGATGTCGGCGAAACGAGAAAAAATACCCATAATGATGTTCCTCTGATTGTCATGTGGTTGTGCGGTGCACGGTTTCTTAATACAAATGGCGTGCCAACTTTTAATTTATTGATTTTATAGAGTTTGCATATTTTACATTCGAGTAAGCATCCATTAATGTAGTGAAATTGATTAACCAGTGGCGAAATTCATCATGGCAAATGGCAGTGATAACCTGTTGGGCGAATCAAACAACTTTCTGGAGGTGCTGGAGCAGGTTTCCCGTCTCGCGCCGCTGGAAAAACCGGTATTGGTGATAGGCGAGCGAGGAACCGGTAAAGAGTTGATTGCCAGCCGCTTGCACTATCTCTCCGATCGCTGGCAAGGGCCCTTTGTGTCGCTTAACTGCGCGGCACTGAATGAAAACCTGCTGGATTCTGAACTGTTTGGCCACGAGGCTGGTGCGTTTACCGGCGCGCAAAAGCGTCATCTTGGCCGCTTTGAGCGTGCTGACGCCGGCACTTTATTCCTCGATGAGCTGGCGACCGCGCCGATGCTGGTGCAGGAGAAATTGCTACGCGTCATTGAATACGGTCAGCTGGAACGTGTGGGGGGCAATCAGTCCTTGCAGGTCAATGTGCGTCTGGTGTGTGCCACCAATGAAGATTTACCCGCACTGGCTGCGGCAGGAAAATTCCGCGCGGATCTCCTCGATCGTCTCGCCTTTGATGTGGTGCAACTCCCACCGTTACGCGAACGTCGCAGCGATATTCTGGTGATGGCCGAGCATTTTGCTATCCAGATGTGCCGCGAACTCGGCCTGCCGCTGTTTCCCGGCTTCAGCGAGCGCGCTCAGCTCACGCTACTCACCCACAGTTGGCCCGGCAATGTACGTGAATTGAAGAATGTGGTGGAACGCTCGGTGTATCGTCATCACAGCGCAGAGCAGGAACTGGATAATATCATCATCAACCCGTTCGCCCCGCGCAGCGCCGCGCCTGAAAGCCTCCCCGAACCCAACGCCAGCGGCTTACCCGCCCTGCCACTCGATCTGCGCCAGTGGCAAAACCAGCAGGAGCGCGATTTGGTCGAAGCCAGCTTGCAACAGGCAAAATACAATCAACGCCGCGCCGCCGAGTTACTGCGGGTCACCTACCATCAATTACGCGCCATGATGAAAAAGCACGGCATCCAGGCACGTGATGAGGATTGAACGACAAAGCGAGAGCTGGAAAAACCGCGCCGCAGAGTTACTGCGCATTTCCTACCATCAATTGAGCGCCATCATGAAAAAGCACGGCAACCGGTACGTGATGAGGATTAGCCTTAGCCACATGAGATGAAAAAGCGCAGTCTGGTGATTATCTGGGAGCACTTCGTTGCTTCGTTGCTTCGCTGCTAACAGTTACTCACCACATCATCGTTTTACCTATCGAAGTGCTTTTAAAGACAGCTCAGGTGTGGGTCGGTTTTCCCTATAGCTTTTATGCTGATGCAAGGCGGCAAGTGCGCTAATCCCCGGGAGCATACATCAGTATGTGACCGGGGTTAGCGCGCGCAGCCAACGCAGCAGCAGCGTAAAAGATGACGGGAAAAACGACACACAAAAAAAAGCCCGCATTAGATGCGGGCAACTTAATACTGGAAGCAATGTGAGCAATGTCGTGCTCTTCTTCGGTAGAGCCACCGTCGAAGCGCAGAAGAATAATAATCATTCTTATTATCATCTGTAAAGCCCTAATTGAGAATTTTTCTCATTTCCACACTAACATTGTGATTACCTCCTCGCCAGATTGGCGAAAAACAACGCAGAACCATCATGAATTTGGGGAGTGCGTGACGTTTGCGATACACTCACGCTATTGCCTCAGAATCGTTGAGTTCTATGCCAAAATTATTCTCCTCGCTGCTGCTCGGTCTCAGCGTATTGAGTGCGTCTGCGCTGGCCGCGCCAACCAATAACATCCGTAATAGCGGTTTTGTTTATTGCGTCAATGGCACGGTCAATACCTTTAACCCACAAATGGTCAGCAGCGGCCTTGTGGTGGATACGCTGGCGGCACAACTCTATGACCGCCTGCTGGATGTGGACCCCTACACTTATCGCCTGATTCCTGACCTGGCACAGAGTTGGGAAGTACGCGATAACGGCGCCACTTACCGTTTTCATCTGCGCAAAGATGTCTCTTTCCAGCACACCAACTGGTTTAAACCCACACGCAAAATGAATGCCGATGACGTGGTGTTCAGCTTTGCGCGCATGTTTGATCGTCAGCATCCGTGGCATAACGTCAACGGTGGCAGCTACCCCTATTTCGATAGTTTGCAGTTCTCTGACTCGGTACAAAGCGTTAAAAAGCTGGACAACGACACGGTAGAAATCCGTCTCAACAGTCCGGACGCCTCTTTCCTCTGGCACATTGCTACGCATTACGCGCCGATACTGTCGCAGGAATACGCCGACAAGTTGACGGCGAAAGGCCAGCAGGAGCGCCTGGATCGCGAGCCGGTGGGCACCGGGCCGTTTCAGCTGAGCGAGTACCGTACCGGGCAATATCTGCGCCTGGCGCGTAATCCGCAGTACTGGAAAGGTGTGCCGCGGCTGCAACAGGTGGTGATCGATCTTGGCGTGGGTGGAACAGGACGTCTTTCGAAGTTGCTCACAGGTGAATGCGATGTGCTGGCTTATCCGGCGGCCAGCCAGCTCTCAATTTTGCGTGATGACCCGCGTCTGCGCATGACGCTGCGTCCTGGCATGAACATCGCCTATTTAGCGTTCAATACACGTAAACCGCCACTCGATCGCCCCGAAGTGCGTCACGCGCTGGCACTGGCCATTAATAACGAACGCCTGATGGAATCGATCTATTACGGCACCGCTGAAACCGCCGCCTCCATTTTACCGCGAGCGTCCTGGGCGTATGATAATGACGCGCGGGTCACCGAATACAATCCGGCGAAAGCCCGTGAAGCGCTGAAAGCGCTCGGGCTGGAAGATCTGCACTTGCGACTGGTGGTGCCTACCACCTCACAATCCTGGAACCCCAGCCCACTGAAAACCGCTGAACTGCTGCAAGCCGATTTGGCTCAGGTTGGCGTGCGCGTCACCATCGCTCCGGTGGAGGGCCGTTTCCAGGAAGCGCAGTTGATGGCGATGAATCATGATCTGACGCTGACCGGCTGGGCGACAGACAGTAACGACCCGGATAGCTTCTTCCGGCCACTGTTGAGCTGTGCAGCCATCCGCTCGCAAACCAACTTTGCGCACTGGTGTTCACCGGCCTTTGATGAATCATTGCAACGGGCGTTGTTGTCGCAGCAACTTTCGGCGCGCATCGACAGCTACGATCAGGCACAGCAAATTCTGGCGCAGGAATTACCGGTATTGCCGCTGGCGTCATCGTTGCGTTTACAGGCATATCGCCATGATATTAAAGGTCTGGTGCTCAGTCCGTTTGGGAATGCCTCGTTTGCCGGGGTTTACCGTGATGAGAGCAGCGAGGAATAAGCATGATCATCTATATACTGCGTCGCCTGCTGTTGCTGCTGATCACCCTGTTTTTATTGTCACTGGTGAGTTTCAGTCTGAGCTACTTTACGCCGAATGCGCCGCTGGAAGGTGCCTCGCTGTTCGATGCCTGGTGGTTCTGGTTTAGAGGCCTGCTGCAATTCGACTTCGGTGTTTCCAGCACCAACGGCCAGCTGATCGACCTGCAACTGCGCGAGGTGTTCCCCGCCACGCTAGAGCTTTGCATACTGGCCTTTATGCTGGCGCTGCTGGTGGGTATCCCGCTGGGAATTTGCGCGGGCGTGATGCGCAAAAAATGGCAGGATAAAGCCATCAGCGCACTGGCTCTGCTCGGCTTCTCGATGCCGGTGTTCTGGCTGGCACTGCTGTTCACCCTATTCTTCTCCCTGACGCTGGGCTGGCTGCCGGTTTCCGGACGTTTTGATCTGCTCTACCCGGTACAAAACGTGACCGGCTTTGCACTGATTGATGCCTGGCTGAGCCCTTCACCGTGGCGCCATGAGATGTTGATGAGTGCCCTGACGCATATGATTTTGCCGGTGGTGGTACTGGCCGTCGCACCGACCACCGAGGTGATTCGTTTACTGCGCAGCAGCACCAGCGATGTGATGGATAAAAACTATGTGAAAGCGGCGGCCACGCGCGGATTATCTCGCTTCACCGTGATTCGCCGCCATGTGCTGCACAACGCGCTGCCGCCCGTCATCCCGCGTCTGGGTTTACAGTTTTCCACCATGCTGACGCTGGCGATGATTACGGAAGTGGTGTTCAACTGGCCGGGCATTGGCCGCTGGTTGATCAACGCCATTCGTCAGCAGGATTATGCGGCCATCTCTGCCGGTGTGATGGTGGTAGGCGGTCTGGTGATTCTGGTCAGCGTGCTGTCAGATATTCTGGGTGCGGCGCTTAATCCGTTGAAACACAAGGAATGGTATGCCTTACGATGATATCTATGCAGAGAAGCGGCTGCCCAGCCCGTTTCGTCTGTTCTGGCAGCGTTTTTATCGTGATACCAGTGGCATGATCGGATTGTACGGCTTTGGTACCCTGCTATTCCTGTGCCTGTTTGGCGGCTTATTGTCGCCCTATGGCATCGATCAGCAGTTCCTCGGCTATCAGCTGTTGCCCCCTTCATGGTCGCGTTACGGGGATGTCTCCTTCTTCCTCGGTACCGATGATTTGGGCCGCGATGTATTGAGTCGCCTGCTGAGCGGCGTCGCGCCTACTGTCGGTTCGGCCATCATGGTGACGGTTTTAGCCGCGATTTGCGCCCTGATCCTGGGTGTGCTGGCTGGCGTTACTCACGGTTTGCGCTCTGCGGTCATGAATCACGTGCTGGATACCTTGCTCTCCATCCCTTCGCTGCTGCTGGCAATCATTGTGGTGGCCTTTTTAGGCCCACGCCTTGAACACGCCATGCTGGCGGTATTGCTGGCGATCATTCCGCGTCTGGTGCGGGAGATCTATACTGCGGTACATAACGAGATGGAAAAAGAGTATGTGGTGGCGCTGCGTCTGGATGGCGCGCGCAATCTGAATATTCTGTGGAACGCAGTGCTGCCCAATGTCCTGCCGCTGCTGGTCGGGGAATTTACGCGTTCACTCTCCATGGCCATTCTCGACATTGCCGCACTCGGTTTCCTCGATTTAGGGGCACAGCTGCCCTCACCTGAATGGGGAGCGATGCTGGGCGATGCGCTGGAGCTGATTTATGTCGCGCCCTGGACCGTGATGCTGCCCGGCGTCGCGCTGATGGTCAGTGTGTTGATCGTTAACCTGCTGGGCGATGGCATCCGTCGCGCCGTAGAAGCGGGAGCTGAATAATGCCGTTACTGGATATTCGTAATCTCACTATCGAGTTCATGACCTCAGAAGGTCCGGTGAAAGCCGTTGATCGCATTAACCTGACGCTCAGTGAAGGTGAAGTGCGTGGGCTGGTGGGTGAATCAGGCTCTGGCAAGAGCCTGATTGCGAAAGCGATTTGCGGCGTAACCAAAGATAACTGGCGCGTCACCGCCGATCGTATGGTGTTCGATGATATCGATTTGCTGCGTTTGTCGCCGCGCGAACGACGCCGCATTGTCGGCCATAACGTGTCGATGATTTTCCAGGAACCGCAATCCTGTCTGGATCCCTCTGAAAGCATCGGCCGCCAGTTGATGCAGGCGATCCCACGCTGGACTTTTAAAGGGCGCTGGTATCAGCGTTTGTGGTTCTGGCGCAAAGCGCGTGCCATCGAGCTGTTGCACCGCGTGGGCATTAAAGACCACAAAGACATCATGCGCAGTTTCCCGTATGAATTGACGGAAGGTGAATGCCAGAAAGTGATGATCGCCATTGCGCTGGCCAATCAGCCGCGTCTGCTGATCGCCGATGAGCCGACCAATGCTATGGAACCGACCACGCAGGCACAAATATTCCGCTTGTTGAGCCGTCTCAACCAAAATAACAACACCACGATTTTGCTGATCAGTCATGACCTGCGCACCATGAGCCAGTGGGCGGATCGCATTAACGTGATGTACTGCGGACAGACCGTTGAAACCGCGCAGAGTGAAGATTTAATGGATACGCCGCATCATCCCTATACCCAGGCGCTGATCCGCGCAATGCCCGACTTTGGCAGTGCACTGCCGCATAAAAGCCGCCTGAACACACTGTCCGGTGCCATTCCTTCGCTTGAACATCTGCCGATTGGCTGTCGACTAGGGCCACGCTGTCCCTATGCGCAGCGTAAGTGTATTGAAACGCCGCGTCTCACCGGTACCAAATCGCATCTGTTTGCCTGTCACTTCCCGTTGAATGTGGAGGGGCAATGAGCATGGAAACCCTGCTGGAAGTGCGCAACCTGAGTAAAACCTATCGCTATCGCACCGGTCTGTTTCGCCGACAGCATGTTGAGGCGGTGAAAGGGGTAAGCTTCACCTTGCGCGAGAAGCAGACCTTAGCGGTTATTGGTGAGAACGGCTCAGGGAAATCCACGCTGGCGAAAATGTTGAGCGGCATGGTGGCTCCGACGGAAGGTGAGATGCTGATTGACGATCATCCGCTGGAGTATGGCGATTACGGTTATCGCAGTCAGCGTATTCGCATGATTTTTCAGGATCCATCGACCTCACTCAACCCGCGTCAGCGCGTCAGTCAGATTCTCGACTTTCCGCTGCGCCTGAATACCGATCTGGATGATGAAGCGCGGGAGAAGCGCATTATTGCCACGCTGCGTCAGGTGGGCTTGCTGCGCGATCACGCCGGTTACTATCCGCATATGCTGGCCCCCGGCCAGAAACAACGTCTGGCGCTGGCTCGCGCACTCATCCTGCAGCCGAAGGTCATTGTCGCGGATGAAGCGCTCGCCTCACTGGATATGACGATGCGTTCGCAGCTGGTGAATCTGATGCTGGAACTGCAGGAGAAGCACGGCATCGCCTATATTTATGTGACGCAACATATCGGCATGATGAAGCACATTAGCGATCAGGTACTGGTGATGCATCAGGGTGAAGTGGTGGAACGCGGCGGCACGGCTGATGTGTTGGCCTCGCCACTGCATGACCTCACTAAACGGCTGATCACCAGCCATTTTGGCGAAGCCTTAACCGCCGAAGCCTGGCGCAAAGTTCGTTGATTGTTCATCACATCGCGAAAACGCGGTGCGATTTACCGCATTTGAGAGAGACGTGCTAGAATCCGCACGTCGATTAACGTCGGTCGCCTACTATTTAATCATTGCGACCGCCAACAACAATGACCATAAGGATTACAGCTATGGGTTTTCTTTCCGGTAAGCGCATTCTGATTACTGGCGTTGCCAGTAAACTCTCCATCGCCTACGGTATTGCACAGGCGATGCACAAACAGGGCGCAGAACTGGCTTTCACCTACCAGAACGACAAATTGAAAAGTCGTGTGGAAGAGTTCGCTAAAGATTTGGGTTCTGACATTGTTCTGCCTTGCGATGTGGCAGAAGACGAGAGCATCACTGCGCTGTTCACCGAACTGGCAAAAACCTGGCCAAAATTTGACGGCTTTGTTCACTCAATTGGTTTCGCACCTGGCGATCAGCTGGATGGTGACTACGTGAACGCCGTGACCCGTGAAGGCTTCAAAATCGCTCACGACATCTCTGCCTACAGCTTCGTTGCGATGGCGAAAGAGTGCCGTGCGATGCTGAACCCGAATTCAGCCCTGTTGACCCTGTCTTATCTGGGTGCAGAGCGCGCGATCCCGAACTACAACGTGATGGGACTGGCTAAAGCGTCTCTGGAAGCCAACGTGCGTTACATGGCGAACGCGATGGGTCCTGAAGGTACGCGTGTTAACGCCGTATCCGCGGGTCCAATCCGTACCCTGGCAGCTTCAGGCATCAAAGATTTCCGTAAGATGCTGGCTCACTGTGAAGCCGTTACCCCGATTCGCCGTACTGTCACCATCGAAGACGTAGGTAACTCTGCGGCCTTCCTGTGCTCTGATCTGGCGGGTGGTATCACCGGTGAAGTGGTTCACGTTGATGGCGGCTTCAGCATTGCCGCGATGAACGAGCTGGAACTGAAATAAGTTCTGAAGGCGAGCCTGGTGCTCGCCTTTTTTCTCAGCGAAGTCTCGGCTGTCCTGGCCGATTTTCGCCCTGTTCACTTTCGCCTGACTGCTCCCGCAAACTCACCTCTCCCTGCTAGCTACCGCTTGAAATTTCAGGCGTATAGATTCATTCGATCTTAATTATTCCCCTTCATTCTTTTGCCACAGCCAGTGCTTCAGCGACGATAAGCTAGCCTTTTGGTGGCGATGCGCTTTTCAGATTTGCCCGTCGCGTACCCAGACCGTTTTTTGCGCAAGGAACGACCATGGAACAACGCCGTTCTCCCGGCCATGATCACTGGTTTTATGAAAGCCAGACTCGCCCGCACACCCAGGCCACCGCGCCCTTAGTGCCCGAAGCCGCCTATCTCGAAGATCGATTTTTATTAGGTCTGCAACAGGAAGCCACTGCTCTTCAGCCCCTGTTTACTCGCTTCCAGCCGGCGTTACTGGCCGCGCGCGATCTGAGCCAGATTTTGCTGCCGGATACGCTGAGCAACTCGCTCACGCATACCTTAACGCTCTACGATCGTCTCAGTACCGCGCTGACGGTGGCGCAGGTTGCCGGTGTGCAGCGCCTGTGTAATCACTACTCCGCGCGCCTCAATCCACTGCCGGGCCCGGATTCCTCCCGCGAGAGTAACAACCGCCTGACGCAAATCACCCAGTACGCGCGTCAGTTGGCGATGCAACCGGCACTGATCAATGCCACGGGTATCAGCGCCCTGGATGCCGTCGGGCTCACAGAACCAGATATCGTCACACTCAACCAACTGGTGGGATTCGTCAGCTATCAGGCGCGAGTCGTCGCGGCACTGCAGGCCATGATGGGCTTGCCGGTACGCTGGATACCCGGCGTATCACCACCCGCGGATGCCGATCCGGCGCTTTTTGACCGCGACACCGCATGGCAGCACGCGCTCAAACCGGTTGAGTTGCGCTATGCCAGTGCCGATCAACTGGCGGCGATAACCTTTTGTCAGGGCATCGAAGGATTAGAGGACGCGATTTGGTTGCTGGTACATGACGCGCAGGCGCTGTATGGCTGGGCGACTTTGCAACAGCGCATCGGCGAACATCATGACGAGCAATCCGCGTTGGCGCTGGCAACCAGCGCACGCATCCTGGGTTGTCAGCGCCCGTTCACGCGCCATGCTGCTAGCCAGCGCGAAGCGTTGCTTGCAGATGTTGATAAAGCGGGAGAAGTGCAGCCGGTGATTGGCGTTAGCGCTCAGCTGGTCCGCATGCCTGAGCGCTTTAGCGCAGCACACCTGCAGCCATTGCTGAATGCGGGATGGGGAACCGAGCGCATTTTTACGCTGTTGCAGACAGTGGCGTTTGCCAGCTGGCAGGATCGGTTATGGATGGCGCTGGGTGAAACACGTTAATCCGGCAGATGGCGCCGCGCTTCGTCAAAGAAATGTTGAGCCAGCGGCGATGCCCTGCCCGGCTCAGCAATCACTAACGCGGCCTGGCGTCCCATGGGCGCCATCTCTATCGGCCTCCGCGCCAGATTTTGCAGCATCTCCGGCAGTAAATGTCCGCGCGGCGACACCATCACGCCTAATCCCACCTGCGCGCTCTGTAATAGCTGCATAATCGAGGCACTTTCCACAATCACTCGCGGTAACAAACCGGTTTCGCGTAGTTGGCTATCCACGTAACGACGGAAATAGCGCGTGGGTTCCGCAAGGCACAGCGGTTGCTGCGCCAGTTGCGAAAGTGAAACCGTTTCGTGTTGAAGTAAATCCGGGAAGTGCTGAGGATTAAAAATCGCCTCCACGCCGGGGTCTTTTAACAGCGCGGTCTGAAAGTGTAATTCTCGCAGAGCGGTGAGTTCGAAGAAGCCAATGCCGCCGTCCACCGTATGGCTATTCAGTGCTTCAAGCAGTTGGTCCGCACTCATGGCGGAGACGCGATAATCCAGCTGCGGATAACGCGTTTCAACCGCTTTTAATAACGCTGGCAAGGCGACACTGCACTGTGGCATCACGCCCAGGCGCAGCGTGCCGTTGACGCCATGCTTCAGCGATTCGACTTCCAGCTTCAGGCCCGAGTAGACCGACACGATCTCACGCGCCCAGGTCAGCACGCGTTCCCCTTCTGGCGTAAAGCCGTCAAAGTTATTGCTGCGGTTAATCAGCGATAAACCCAGCTCACGCTCAAGGTTTTTTAACCGCATGGATAAGGTCGGCTGACTGACAAAACTGGCCTCTGCCGCGCGGCCAAAATGGCGCTCACGCTCTAAATTACAGAGATATATCAATTGCTTGATGTCGATTTTGGCATCCACCTTAAAGTCTCGATCGCGCTATGGTAGCAAACCCGCACCGCTTTATCCTGTTCACGGCGCAAAAAGCACGAAGGCCACCCTGCGGCAGCCTTCGATTGAAAGTTAATGCCCCACCCGGCGCTTATCTCCGGCACTCTTAATGGCTTAGCTCTTGAAGGGGCAAATGCATCTTCGCAAATTATGGCGAACTGGATTTAACATTGATTGCTCATTTTATTATTAGCCTGGTAACTAAATGTGTTACGCCACGCCTAATGCGCTTTTCACTTCGTTAGCAATTTTCTCCACCTGCGGACCATAAATCACCTGCACATCGTGCTCGCTGACACGATTAATCCCGTTAGCGCCGGTGGTCAGCAGCGTTTGATCCACCACCTCTTTCATCTCTTTCACGCGCACCCGCAGGCGTGTGAAACAGCAATCGACGTCCTCTATATTGGCCTCGCCGCCCAACCCGCTGATGATCACCTGAGTGCGTTCATCCGCTGTCACCTGCGCGGTTTGCGGCTCCTCATCCGAATCTCGTCCAGGCGTTTCCACTCGCATGCGCGTGATGACAAAACGGAAGCCGTAGTAATAGATCGGTGCATAAATCACCCCCAGCGCTACCGTCCACCACCATTGGGTTTTACTGCCGCCGAGAATACCGAACACCACCAGATCGATCGCGCCGCCCTGCACGTTGCCGATCATTAAATGCAGCATCGACATCAGCATAAATGACAGGCCGGTCAACAACGCATGCAGGATATAAAGCACCGGTGACACAAAGATAAAACAGAACTCCAGCGGTTCAGTGATGCCGGTGGTGAAGGAGGTCAACGCACCTGCCATCACTAGCGCTTTAACCCGCTGTTTATGCTCCGGGCGCGCGGTGTGGTAGATCGCCAGTGCAGCCGCAGGCAAGCCGAACATCATCACCGGGATTTTACCCTGAGCCAGGAATTGGGTGGCGCTGCGCACCGTCTCATCAGGTATAGCGCCTGGATTGGTGAGCGAGGTGTTGAAGATATTCAGTGCACCGACAATGGTTTGCCCGTCCACCGTCGCCATGCCACCGATGGGGGTGAAACGCACCGTTTCATTGAGGATATGGTGTAAACCAGTGGGGATAAGCAGGCGTTCGCCGGTTCCCAGCAGAAACGCGCCGTACTGGCCGCTTTTCCCAATCATTTTGCCGACCCAGGCAATGCCTTCGCCGATCGTGGGCCAGATCAGCGCCAGCAGCACGCCAATCAGCGGCAAGATGATAACGGTGACGATGGGTACAAAGCGCCGCCCGCCGAAAAAGCTAATCGCCGTCGGCAATTGTTGCGTGTAAAAGCGATTATGCAGTGCCACGGTGACCAGCCCGGCAATCACACCGCCAAGCACACTCATGTTGTAAGTAAAGATGCCCAGCATTTCGATGTACTCTGCCGAGGTCATCATCGCCGTGGTTTGATCCAGGCCTGCTTGCTGCAAGGCTTCTGGGGTAGTGGTAGCCGCCGTCAGCCCTTTGGCCGCCAGCGTAGCACTGATGCCCACATTCATCACGACATAGCCAATGACTGCCGCAAAAGCCGCTGTAGGCTTCTCCGCTTTCGCCAGACCAATGGCGCTGGCAACGGCGAAGAACACGGGCAGATTGGCAAATAAGGCCGCCGCCACTTTGCGGATAAAGCCAATAATCAGTTGTGGTACCTGCAGATGTGCAAAGGCATCGCCGGTGACCGCGGGATTCTGCATCGCGGCAGCCAGGCCGAGAAAGATACCGGCAGCGGCAATAACGGAGATCGGCATCATTAATGCTTTACCGAAGGCATGAATTTGGCTGGCAAGATTCTTCATGGTGCGCGCCCTTTCATCGATGGAAAGAGCAATTATTAGCCAGTTATCGGATTCTCACGTCGCAGCCCGGTCCTGCCAGCGGGTAAAATTTGAACTGTATCACGCTTCTGCCAGCTTGAGCGCGATAAACGCCGCCTATCGCACCATTAAACCAATCAATTAGACAACTTTTGCTGTCAGTCGCACACTTTCCCACAACAGAAGTCATATTCTGATAACAATTCATAAACAATAAGCCTGCAACGACTATGAAATTTAAACGTAAAATTCAGCCTTATCGTGCCGCTGCTGGCGGCTGGGGCTCTTTGGAAGCAACTACCCGTTTCGTCCTTGATAGTAAAGCCGCGCTGAAAAATATGCGCAATTTGATGCGCATGAACAAAGCGCGTGGCTTTGACTGCCCGGGTTGTGCGTGGGGTGATGACAATAAAAGTACCTTCAGCTTCTGTGAGAACGGCGCCAAAGCGGTGACCTGGGAAGCGACCCGCCGCGTAGTGGAGCCTGAATTCTTTGCCCAACACAGCGTGAGCACCCTGTATCAACAGAGCGACTATTTCCTGGAGTATCAGGGTCGCCTGACCCATCCGATGCGCTATAACAATGCCACCGATCACTATGAACCGATCAGTTGGGACGATGCGCTAGCGATGATTGCTCGTCATCTCAAGGCGATGGATCATCCCGACCAGATGGAGCTTTACACTTCCGGTCGCGCCAGTAACGAAGCCTCATGGCTTTATCAGCTGTTTGGCCGCGTGATGGGCACCAATAACTTCCCTGACTGTTCCAACATGTGCCATGAAGCCAGCGGCACCGGCTTGAAGCGCAGTATCGGCGTCGGGAAAGGCACCATTCGTCTCGATGATTTTGACCACGCCAACGCGATTTTCGTTATCGGTCAAAATCCGGGAACTAACCATCCACGTATGCTGCACAGCCTGCGCCACGCGGCCGATCACGGTGCGAAAATCGTGACATTCAACACGCTGCGCGAGCGCGGTTTGGAACGTTTTGCCGATCCGCAAAAACCGCTGGAAATCGTTACCTCTAAAGCAGGTACGATTAGTTCTGCCTATTACCAGCCCAATCTTGGCGGTGACATGGCGGCCATTCGCGGCATGGTGAAAACCCTGCTGGAAGTCCAGCGTGCGCGTCTGGCGGCCGGTGAACCGGGGATCTTCGACCAGGCGTTTATTGATGCTAATACCCATGGCATTGAGGGTTATCTGGCTGCCGTGGATAACACGCGCTGGGAAGATATCGTGCGTCAATCCGGACTGAGCGAAGCGCAGATTCGGGAAGCGGCAGCGATCTACCAAAGTGCTGAGCGCGTCATCATTACCTGGGCGATGGGTGTGACCCAGCATAAGCATTCTGTTGATACCGTACGTGAAATCACCAACCTGCAACTGCTGTTTGGCCAACTGGGTAAAAAAGGCGCCGGCCTGTGTCCAGTGCGCGGCCACAGTAACGTGCAGGGTAACCGCACCATGGGTATCGATGAGAAACCCAATAAGCCATTCCTCGATGCACTGGGCGCGCATTTCGGTTTTGAACCGCCGCGTGAACACGGCCATAACACCGTTGAAGCACTCAGCGCGATGTTGCGTGATGAAGTGAAAGTGCTGATAGCCCTGGGTGGCAATCTTGCTGCTGCTGCACCCGACTCACCGGTGACAGAGGAAGCATTGCAGCATTGCGGTCTGACCGTGCACATCAGCACCAAACTCAATCGCAGCCATTTAGTGCCCGGCCACGAGGGGTTGATTCTGCCAACGCTGGGCCGTACAGAGCGCGATCGTCAGGCCAGCGGTAACCAGTTCATCACCGTTGAGGACTCTTTCAGCATGGTGCATGCCTCAGAAGGTGTGGGCATTCCACTGGCAGACACCCAACGCTCCGAAACGGCGATTGTGGCAGGCATTGCACACGCCACGCTGGGCAGTGACAAGATTGACTGGCTGGGCATGGCCGATGATTACAATGTGATCCGCGATCACATCGGCGCCACCATTCCAGGCTTTGCCGACTTCAATAACAAATGCGATATTCCGGGCGGGTTCTATCTCGGTAGCGCGGCGGCAGAGTTGCGTTTCAATACGCCAAGTCAACGGGCGGAATTCAGCGCGGCGGCCTTGCCAGCTTCACTGTTCCCGCAGTTGGGTAATGATGTTGAAGTGCCGTTCACACTGCAGACCCTGCGTTCACATGACCAGTACAACACCACGATTTACGGCCTCGATGACCGTTATCGCGGTGTCTATGGCCAGCGTGAAGTGGTGTTTATCCACCCGGATGATATGGCGTCACTTGGCTTTAGTGAAGGCCAGTTAGTGGATATCGAAACGCTGTGGAATGATGGCCTGACGCGCCGTGTCAGTGGCTTTAAGCTGGTGCCGTATAACATTCCGCGTGGAAATCTCGCGGCCTATTATCCGGAAACCAACCCACTGGTGCCGCTCTCCAGCTACGGTGATGGCAGCGGGACACCGACCTCGAAATCGGTACCGGTCAAACTGGCGTTAACCGCCGCCGTACCGACCCAACGTATCGCCTGAGTCCTCAGCGTTATCAGAAGGTAAAAAGCCGCGTAATGCGGCTTTTTAGCCTGTTTTGGCCTTGCCGCGCGCCCCTGATTCGCGTAAAACTGTCCACCGCTCTTAGGCCACGAAACTAAATATATTATGTTCCAGGATAACCCGCTGCTCGCGCAGCTGAAAGAGAAGCTTCACGCGCAAACCCCGCGCGCCGAAGGTGTTGTGAAAGGCACGGAAAAAGGCTTTGGCTTCCTTGAAGTCGATGCTCAAAAAAGCTACTTCATTCCCCCTCCGCAGATGAAAAAAGTGATGCACGGTGACCGTATTTCTGCGGTGATCCACACTGATAAAGATCGCGAGAGCGCCGAGCCGGAAACCCTGATTGAGCCATTCCTGAGCCGCTTTGTTGGCCGCGTGCAGAAGAAGGACGATCGTTTGTCGATTGTGCCTGACCATCCGCTGCTGAAAGAGGCGATTCAGTGCCGCGCTGCCCGTGACGTGACCCATGATTTTCAGAATGGCGACTGGGCCGTGGCTGAAATGCGCCGCCATCCGCTGAAAGGCGACCGCGGATTCTATGCTGAACTGACCGAATTCATTGTCACAGCCGACGATCATCTTGCGCCGTGGTGGGTCACCCTGTCGCGCCATAATCTGGAGCGCGAAGCCCCGAAAGTTGGCTTCGGCGAAATGCTGGATGAGCACTTGCAGCGCGAAGACCTTACCGCGCTCAACTTCGTTACCATCGACAGCGCCAGCACCGAAGATATGGATGATGCGCTGTATGTTGAAGAGCAGGCTGACGGCAATCTGCAGCTGACCATCGCTATTGCCGATCCGACCGCTTACGTGGCAGAAGGCAGCGAGCTGGATAAACTGGCTTCTAAACGCGCCTTCACTAACTATCTGCCTGGCTTCAACATCCCGATGCTGCCGCGCGAACTGTCTGATGACATCTGTTCACTGCGTCCAAACGTACGTCGTCCGGCGTTGGCCTGCCGCGTTTCGCTCACGCCAGATGGCAGTGTAGCGGGCGAAGTGCAGTTCTTCGCGGCCTGGATCGAATCCAAAGCCAAGCTGGTTTACGACGAAGTGTCAGACTGGCTGGAAAATGCCGGGAGCTGGCAGCCTGAGAATGAGGCGATTGCCGCGCAGATTCGCTTGTTGCATCGTGTGTGCCTGGCGCGCAGCGAGTGGCGTCAAACTCATGCGCTGGTGTTTAAAGATCGCCCTGATTACCGCTTTGTGCTGGGTGACAAAAGCGAAGTGCTGGATATCGTTTCTGAGCCACGTCGCATCGCCAACCGCATCGTTGAAGAATCCATGATTCTGGCTAACGTCTGCGCGGCCAAAGTGCTGCAGGAGAAGCTGGGCTTTGGTATCTATAACCTGCACACCGGTTTCGATCTGGCCAATGCGGAGCAAGCCGCTGGCGTGTTAGCGGGTCACGGTATCACCGTTGATCCACAGGCGATCACCACGCTGGAAGGTTTCCGCCAGCTGCGTCGTGAGCTGGATGCCCAGCCAACTCAGTACCTCGACAGCCGTATTCGTCGCTTCCAGAGCTTCGCTGAAGTCGGCACCGAACCGGGTCCGCACTTTGGTCTGGGTCTCGAAGCCTATGCGACCTGGACATCGCCGATTCGTAAATTCGGCGATATGATCAACCATCGCCTGTTGAAAGCCATTGTGCGCGGCGACAGCATTGCGCGTCCAAAAGACGAGTTCACCACCATTATGAGTGAACGCCGTCGCCTGAACCGCATGGCTGAACGTGACGTGGGTGACTGGCTGTATGCGCGCTTCCTCGCGCCATCTGCCGGGACCGATCGCAAATTCAGCGCCGAGATCATCGATGTGTCTCGTGGTGGTATGCGCGTACGTCTGCTGGAGAATGGCGCCGTTGCCTTTATCCCTGCCCCGTTCATCCACGCGGTGCGTGATGAGCTGGTGTGCTCACAAGAGAGCGGCACCGTGCAGATTAAAGGCGAAGTCGCTTATCGCGTGACCGACATTATCGACGTGACCATTGCCGAAGTGCGTATGGAAACCCGTAGCGTTGTGGCGCGCCCTGCTGCCTGAGCATGAATATCTGCGGGATAACAGCCGTTATCCCGCATTTTTCCCTCTACGTTTTATCTGATGTTAAATTTGCCTTCCGCTTCACACTTCTGATTCGATTCCCTGTCGTTAACAATTCATTACATTACTTTTAACTTGTTGTATCCGATCGCCTATTTTCCCGGTCTCTACAAGGAGTTAACTCATGAACAACGTCAAAACCGGATTGATCTGGTTAGCGGTGGCGTTAATTGGTGCGGGTGCGTTTGCCATGCTGGCCCTCAGCCGTGGCGAACACGTCAACGCCGTCTGGCTGGTTATTGCGTCCGTTGCCTGCTACAGCATTGCTTATCGCTTCTACAGCCTGTTTATCGCTAAACGTATTTTCGAACTGGATGACCGTCGCCGCACGCCTGCTGAGCGGCTCAATGATGGTCTCGATTATGTGCCGACCAATAAATGGGTACTGTTCGGTCACCACTTTGCGGCGATTGCCGGTGCGGGTCCCTTAGTTGGGCCGATCCTCGCGGCGCAGATGGGCTTCCTGCCTGGTACCATCTGGATTCTGGTCGGCGTGATGATGGCCGGTGCGGTGCAGGATTTCTTGATCCTGTTCATCTCTACGCGTCGTGATGGTCGCTCGCTCGGCGAAATGGCGCGTCAGGAACTGGGGTCGTTTGCGGGCGTGGTCACCATGCTCGGTGCACTCGGCGTGATGATCATCATCCTGTCGGCGCTGGCACTGGTGGTGGTGAAAGCGCTAGCCAACAGTCCGTGGGGGCTGTTTACCATCGCCGCCACCATTCCGATCGCGCTGTTTATGGGCGTCTATATGCGCTATCTGCGCCCCGGCAAGATCGCTGAAGTGTCGATTATTGGCTTTGTGCTGATGATGGCGGCGATTATTTACGGTGGCGATGTGGCAGCCGATCCCTATTGGGGACCGTTGTTCACGCTGAAAGGCACTGAACTGACCTGGGTACTGGTGATCTATGGCTTTGTCGCCTCGTCACTGCCTGTGTGGCTGCTGCTGGCTCCGCGTGACTACCTGTCAACCTTCCTGAAAATCGGTGTCATTATCGGGCTGGCGGTTGGGATTCTGTTCGCCATGCCGGAACTGAAAATGCCGGCGGTGACCAAATTTATCGACGGTAGCGGGCCGGTGTTCTCCGGTGCACTGTTCCCGTTCCTGTTTATCACGATCGCCTGCGGCGCCATCTCTGGCTTCCACGCGCTGGTCTCCAGCGGCACTACGCCAAAACTGGTTGAGCGCGAAAGTCACATCCGCTTTATTGGCTATGGCGCGATGCTGATGGAATCTTTTGTGGCGATCATGGCGCTGATTTGCGCCTCAGTGCTCGATCCGGGCGTCTATTTTGCGATGAACTCACCCGCTGCACTGATCGGCACCACCGTTGAGAGCGCTTCGCAGGTGATTAACGGCTGGGGCTTTGTCGTCACGCCGGAGATGCTGAGCGGCATCGCGCGCGATGTGGGTGAAAGTACCGTGCTTTCCCGAGCCGGAGGTGCACCGACCTTTGCCGTGGGGATGGCGCACATCATCACCGAGGTATTTAACAGCCGGGTAATGATGGCGTTCTGGTATCACTTCGCCATCCTGTTTGAAGCGCTGTTTATCCTGACGGCGGTCGATGCCGGTACCCGCGCCTGTCGCTTTATGGTGCAGGATTTGGTCGGCACCGTAGTGCCTTCCATGGCCAACAACCGTTCATGGCTGGGCAATATGGCGGGCACCACGGTGGCCGTTGCCGGATGGGGCTTCTTTGTCTACCAGGGTGTGGTCGATCCGCTGGGCGGCATCAATACCCTTTGGCCGCTGTTTGGCATTGGCAACCAGATGCTGGCCTCGATGGCGTTGATTCTCGGCACCGTGGTGCTGTTCAAAATGAAGAAGCAGCGTTACGCGTGGGTGACGATTTTACCGACCGCCTGGCTGTTTGTGACCTCCATGACCGCAGGTTGGCAGAAGATTTTCCACGAGAAGCCCGCCATTGGCTTCCTTGCGCAAGCCAACAAGTTCCGTAAAGGGATTGATGAGGGTGTGATTATCGCCCCGGCGAAAACCGTGGCGGACATGCAAACCATCGTGTTTAGCAATCAAATTAACGCGGCCCTGTGTGGCTTCTTTATGCTGGTGGCCGTCACCATGTTGATTGCAGCGTTCTTTGTTATCCGCCGTGCCCTGGGCAGTCAGGTCCCTACCACCCATGAGTCCGAAGTCTCCCTGCGTAAGGAGGTGCGGAATGTCTGAGTCCATTCATCGCTGGAAAAAACCGATTGGTGCCTGGCACATTCAGCATTGCTTACCGATCGCACCCCAGACCACCGGGCAAACTCTTAATCGCTGGCAACGAATATGGCAGGGATTGAAGCAAAGTTTTCGCTTAATGGTTGGCGTTCACGACTATCAAACTTATCTGAAGCATATGCGCGAGCATCATCCCGGGCAAACGCCGATGGATGAGCGAGCCTTTCATCGCTACTGCCTTGAGGCCCGTTTTCCCAGCCAGGCAGGCAAGCTCGGCAAGTGTCCTTGCTGACATTTTTAAGCCCCGATTTTCGGGGCTTTTTCGTGCCATTCTTTAGTGAAAACAAAAATATATTTGGTTTGCATCTTGTGCTAACGCAGGAGGTTGAATACTGTTGCTAAAATAATGAGATACCGCCTGCTCAGCATTTCCCCGGAGGAAGTTTCCATGACCGATGAACAAGGGCAAACGTTGCTATACACCCTGTTTGGCACAACCAGCCCTCATTGGCGTTTAACTTCAGATAGCGATGCTTTGCATTTTGCCGAAGATGAGAATGCCAATACCAATTTGGCGGTTCCATTAACCCCCGCGCAGGCCAGTTTGCTGCGTGCGATGACGGTGATCACTTCCAGTATCAACCTGACCCTCTCCCTGCGCGGTGCGCCGGTGCCTATGCACTTTGTCGGCCGTAAGGTCAACCAATCAACATGGGCTGGTACCTCTTCCGCCTGGGGTGATACCTCCTCCGTGGCGCGTGATTTAACACTCGGATTGTCTTTTGCTGAACAAGTGGTCTCCGAAGCAAACTCGGTGATTGTGATCCTCGATCAACGTGGGAATATTCAGCGATTCAATCGCTTAAGCGAAGAGTACACCGGTCTGAAAGAGCAGGAAGTGATCGGCCGTAACGTGTTTCAACTGTTTATGACCAAGCAGGAAGCGCAGGCTTCACGGCGCAACATTTCGGGTTTCTTCCGCGATGGCAATTCTTATGAAGTGGAACGCTGGATCAAAACCAAAAAAGGTCAGCGACTGTTTCTGTTTCGTAATAAGTTTGTGCACAGCGGTAGCGGGAAAAATGAAATTTTCCTCATCTGTTCTGGAACCGACATCACAGAAGAGCGACGCGCTCAGGAACGCTTACGTGTTCTCGCCAACACCGATACGGTGACCGGTTTACCGAACCGCAATGCCATCCATCAACAGATTAGTCTGGCACTGGAATTAGCTAATGGCAGTCAAACTGGCGTGGTTTATCTCGATCTGGACAATTTTAAGAAGGTGAACGACGCCTACGGCCATATGTTTGGCGACCAACTGTTGCAAGCGGTCTCCCTCGCCATTCTCAGCTGTCTGGGCAAAGATCAGACGCTGGCCCGTCTTGGTGGTGATGAGTTCGTGGTACTGGCAGAACATACCAGTCAGGCTGCGCTGGAAGCCATGGCATCACGTATTCTTGAGCGCCTGCGTCAACCCTTCCGCGTCGGTTTGATCGAAGTCTATAGCGGTTGCTCGATTGGTATTGCCCTGGCCCCGCTGCATGGCGAGGATCGGGAAAGTCTGATCCGCAACGCCGATACCGCGATGTATCACGCCAAAGAGAATGGGCGCGGCAAATTCTGCGTGTTCGCCAACGAGATGAATCAGCGCGTTTTCGAATACTTGTGGCTTGATACCAACCTGCGTAAAGCACTGGAACTGGAGCATCTGGTGGTGTATTACCAGCCCAAATTAGATCGTGACGGCGAAGTGCGCAGCGCAGAAGCATTAGTACGCTGGAATTCCGTCGAGCGCGGTCTGGTGCCGCCTGGCGACTTTATCTCGTATGCTGAAGAATCGGGCCTCATCGTTCCGCTCGGCCGCTGGGTTATGCTGAACGTTCTGCAACAAATTATTCAGTGGCGCAGCGAGGGCATTTTCCTGCGCGTTGCCGTTAATGTTTCAGCTAAACAATTGATTGACCAAAGTATTTATACCGATTTAAAGCAGGCGCTGATCGAAGCTGGTCTCACTGATTGTCCCATTGATATCGAGCTCACCGAAAGCTGCCTGATTGAGAACGAAGCCGGTGCACTCACGCTGATGAAGCAGTTCCAGGAACTGGGTGCTCAGGTTCATCTTGATGACTTTGGTACCGGTTATTCCTCGCTTTCCCAGTTGGCTCGCGTGCCCATTGATGCAATCAAACTGGATCAAAGTTTCGTACGTAACATCAACAAACAACCCGTGGCGCAATCGTTGGTTCGTGCCATTGTCGCCGTGGCCAAAACCCTCGATTTGCAAGTCATTGCGGAAGGGATTGAAACCAAAGCCGAAGAGAAGTTTGTTATGACCAACGGTGTCGATGGGCGTCAGGGTTATTACTATGCAAAACCAATGCCCGCAGAACAGCTCGGGCATTGGCTGGCTAAGCATCCTGCCCGCGTTTAACGCTGCTCTCGATTATCCGGCTTTGCGCAGGGATGCGCTATGACGGTTCTGTAGTTGCACCAGTCGTTCCATGTAAGCAATGTCTTTAGGCTCCAGTGTGAAAGCGTAATCCACCCAATCTTCCGTGATATCCATCAGCTCGGCTCGTGAGAGTTGCAGCACGCGCTGGCGCGCTTTCAGCATGGCTCTCACACCATTCAGCTTCGGACGCAAGGTATCGATAAAGGTACGCGTGGTGCGGTAGGCATCGCCTGGCTGGAAAACTTTATCCACCAGACCGCGCGTCTCATACCACTCCGCGCTATGCGACTCCCCTTCACAGATCAGCTCTTCGGCCAGCTTCATGCCGGAACGACGTGCCACCAGTGAATAGCCGCCCATGCCAGGGAACAGGTTAAACGCGATCTCCGGGAACCCCATCCGGGCAGAGTTCTGCGCCAGAATGAAGTGATGGGCCAGCGCGGCTTCAAAGCCACCACCCAATGCACTACCTTCAATCATCGCCAGCGTCACCGCTCCGGTATCAAACCCCCGCGCTGCCGAATGGATGCAATCCACGCAGGCACGCGCATAGGCCCGCAGCGCTTCACGACGGTTGTTACGAATGCACTCCACAAAGAAACGCAAATCGCCACCGGCGTTGAACATCTGCGGCACCAGCGAACCCGTCACCCAAAAATCAATCGGCAAACCCGAACGCTGAGCGGCATAGCTCAGATTCATGATTTCCTCGATTAATTCGTGGTTGAAACTAGGCCGTGGCTGCGCACGCAGCATCATCCACATGGTGTGTCGGCCCTCCTCATAATAGGCCGCCAGCTGGGTAGTTTGTCCGACTTCGGTAAACAATCTGCAAGTTGGTTGGTTAATTACTGTCATAGTCTCATCCTCTAGTTATGTGATGCGTTAAACGCAACATCAGCGTAATCCAGAGTGAGGCCAGACCAAATGAGAGATTGATTTATAAAGTAAAATCCAGAGATATCCCCGACCATAGGGCCGGGGAAAGATAAGCAGGCTTACTTGATGGCAGCGCGCTGTCCCACCGCCACATGAGAACGCTTAACGCGTTTCGAATAGACGGCGGTGATAATCGGCACTAATACAGAAGTCACAATAACGGATGTCGCTACCAGTGCAGTCGCTGCAGGAGCGACCGGTTTAAACTGAGGCAACATCTCTGCAATCAGTACCGGCGTGGCCACTGCCGCGCCTGCGGTGCTGGAGGCTGCGATCCCCGCCGTGCCATCACCACCACCCACCAAGCGGTCGGCAATAATCAGTGGAATACCGGTGATGATGATGACTGCTACACCGAGCAATACGCCCAACAAACCGGTTTGTGCGATCACGGCCAAATCGATGGTGTTACCCAAAGCGAAGGCAAAGAACGGAATCAAGGTATGAACGGCTTTGCCGAAGAACTCGCGCAATTCCGGGTCAAGATTGCCAAGCGCGAAACCGATAATAAAGGGCAACACCGCGCCAACAAACACGTGTGGCTCAAACGAAGCAATGCCTGCAGTCCCCAGGATCACCATGGTCATCAGCGGTCCCGATTCCAGCGACATCAGTACAAACGCGCCGGCTTCTTCTTTTGAACCGTATTGCTGCATGATGGAGGCATAAAGTCCGCCATTGGTCATGTCCATGGCAGCAACCAATGCCAGAGTGGATAAACCAGCGAACATACCGACTTCTACGCCATTTTCCGGCATCATGCGGGATGCCACGGCAGCCACGACCCAGGCAACCGCGATTTTGGTTAATACCAGGGTGCCGGATTTACGCAGCACGGTTCCGGTTGCGCTGAGTTTGATCGATGCACCCATACAGAAGAACCATACCGCCAGAATCGGCACAGTGCCCGTCATCAGGCCGTTAGTAAAAGAGCCAAAGTATTTTCCTGCGCCGGGTGAAAATGTGTGGCAAAGCGCGCCCAAAAACAGCGGAATTAACATCATACCGCCTGGAATCTTATCGATTGCACGTTTGATATGCATAGTTGTGTCACCTTTACTGAGCCAGAAGGAGGTGCGTTATCGTTCGCCGGATGGCATGGCAGGCAAGATAACCACTGACAGTCAGGAAAAAAGTGATCGAATCGATATTAATGAAACGGCGTTTTATTTTTATAGGTTAGGCATTTCTTTTTTATGATTTGCATCGCCATACCAGCGCTAAATGGCAAAAAATTAAGGCGCCCTCAGGCGCCTCAATAAAGTTTCAATGTTCAATTCTGCCCGTACCAGGCATTCTTGCCATGCTTACGTAGATAATGCAGATCGAGTAAATTCTGCGAAATCGGAGGCAGTTCGCTGCGCAGTTGTTCCGTGTGAAGTGCCATGTAAGCCACTTCTTCCAGCACCACCGCACTGTGCACAGCTGCAGCTGCATCTTTACCCCAGGCAAAGGGGCCGTGCGAGTTGACCAGCGCAGCAGGGATGTCGGCTGGCTTAATGCGGCGTTGAGCAAAGCTTTCAATAATCACCTGCCCGGTGTTCCATTCATACTCTTGCTGTATCTCTTCACGCTTCATCGCACGCGTACAGGGAATGGTGCCGTAGAAATCATCCGCGTGTGTTGTCCCCAGCGCCATAATGTCGCGCCCGGCCTGCGCCCAAATTGTGGCGTGGCGTGAATGGGTATGTACGATGCCACCAATCTCCGGCCAGGCGAGATACAGCGCGCGATGGGTGGCCGTATCGGATGATGGGCGAAGCGCCCCTTCCACCACCTTGCCGCTCGCTAACTCCACAACCACCATATCGTCACGCTGCATATTCTCGTATTTCACGCCCGAAGGTTTGATCACCAGCAGGCCATGGTCGCGATCAATGGCGCTGACGTTACCCCAGGTAAAAGTGACCAGGTTATAGCGCGGTAAGTCAAGGTTGGCTTCCAGCACCTGCTGCTTGAGCAATTCCAGCATAATTATTTCTCCTGCGAACTGTGATAGCTGAATTGTGCTGAACGAGCAGAGAAAACGTTATGGAGCGAATCGCTGTAAAAGCAGCGGAAAGTCGCTGAGACCGGAGAAGTGTGGCGTGAATTCAGAATTTTCTATCTTCGCGGCATTTAGCTTTGTTTCAGGTGGCTAAAGTCAGGAGCGGTACGGTTTCCACCGGTTAATTCGCCCATTAAAGCGCTGTATACAGGCATCAAAGTGAACAATGAATGACACGCTGGGATGACGTACTTCGTTGCGCAACATCTATACTTACAAGGTTGCCTCTGTACATACAATCAAGGAGAAAGAGATGACGACAACAATGAAACGTATGACCGTTGCGGTATTAGCTGCCACCCTGGTTGTTGCCTTGAGTGGTTGTTCGAACTGGTCAAAACGCGACCGTAATACCGCCATTGGCGCGGGTGCGGGTGCAATCGGTGGTTCTGTTCTGACTAACGGAAGTGCACTAGGTACCGTGGGTGGTGCAGCCGTTGGCGGTATTATCGGCCATCAGGTTTCTAAATAACGATAAAGATTCAGGCTACGCAGCGCATCTACAGCATCACGGGCCGCACAGTGTGCGGTCCGTTTTTATTAACCGCCGGCTAATTTGACCTTCATGCCTTTGGCTTCAAGTAGCGCTTTCAAGAGATCGCGTTTATCGCCTTGAATCTCGATGACGCCATCTTTGAGTGACCCACCGCAGCCACACTTCTTCTTCAGTTCTGCCGCCAGTTTAGTGAGCGCATCATCATCCAGATCAATACCCGTAATCAGGCAAACACCTTTGCCTTTGCGGCCGCTGGTCTGGCGTTGAATACGCACTATGCCATCCCCTTGCGGGCGCGGCGCTTTTTCTTCTTCCTGTGCGATACGGCCAGTTTCAGTGGAGTAAACCAGTCGGTTGTCCTGAGCCATTAGGCCTCCTGTAAACTTTGCAGGATAGTGTGCAGCGTTGCAGCCGGATCATTTGATTGGGTGATCGGACGCCCAATCACCATGTAATCCACGCCAGCCAGTTTTGCCTGCTGCGGCGTCATGATACGGCGTTGATCGCCCGCATCACTGCCTGCCGGACGAATACCTGGCGTCACCAGCGCGAAATCCTGACCCAACACCTGTTTAAAGTGCACAGCTTCCTGAGCGGAACAGACCACGCCATCCAGGCCACACTCACGCGTCAGGCGAGCGAGACGTTCTGCCTGCTCTGCGGGAGAAAGCGTAATGCCGAGACCTCTGAGATCGTCTTCATCCATGCTGGTCAGCACAGTTACCGCGATCAGCAACGGCGCATCGCTACCAAAAGGCAGCAGCGCTTCACGAGCCGCATTCATCATCCGCGCCCCGCCACTAGCGTGAACGTTGACCATCCACACACCGAGATCGGCAGCCGCGGCTACCGCGTGCGCGGTAGTATTGGGAATATCATGAAACTTCAGATCGAGAAAAACGTCAAAACCTCGCGACTGCAGTGTTTTCACCAGCGACGGGCCAAATAGCGTAAACATCTCTTTGCCGACTTTCAGGCGGCACTGGCTCGGGTCAATGCGGTCCACAAACTGCAGTGCGCTGTCGAGATTATGATAGTCGAGTGCCACCAGAATCGGTGAAGTGGTTACAGGCATAACGTTTCCTCAAAGGCAGGCACCCGCAGGCGCAATGGACAAACGGCAAGCATTCTACCCGTGCGTGCCCTTCCCGACAATCTCACAGCGCGGTTAATACCGATGATAGACTGAACGCTGCACAATGCTGCAGTTTCGGTTGATGAATCAGCCCAATAGTATGTTGTAACTATTTGGAAGAATAAATAAAAAAACGGCCGTTACTGGCCGTCGAGTCCGCGAATCGGTTTCACCGAAGACCATGCGCGACAGGATGGGCAATGCCAATAAAGCGCATGTGCGGTAAATCCACATTTCTGGCAGCGATAGCGCGGCTTAGTGCGAATCTGTTCGCCTACCATATCACGCAGCACCATCAGGCTCTCTTTGGCACGACCGTCTTCTGCTTCGTGCAGGTGGAAATCCATTAAGCGATGGAACACGCGCATGGTCGGATGGCGCTGCAACTGGCGGTTGATATACAGCTGCGCCGCTTCCGGGCCCTGCTGCTGTTCAAGGATATCAGAAAGGTACAGTTCAGCGGCCGCGCCGGTATTCTCTTCGACGCAGCGCTGTAAAAACTGAGCCCAATCTTCGGGCTGATTCAGTCGCTGATAGCAGGTTTCGAGCATCGATAAGGTTTCGCTCACCAGCTCTTTATCTTGATCCAGTACGCGCTGCAGGCGAGCCGTCGCTTTGGCGTATTCCCCCTGCTCCATAAAGATGCGTCCCATCATGATGGAAACGCGTGCACTCTGGTGATCGGCCGATTCGCCTTTCTTCAGCAACGTCATGGCGCGATCCAGATCGTCACTGCTCAACGCCTGTAGCGCAAGCTCACAGTAAAAATGGGCAATTTCACCCTTCTGCTTGTCTTTGCCCAGCTTGACCAATCTTTCCGCCACTTCGATTGCTTTCTGCCAGTCACTGGTTGCCTGATGTATCAGTAGAAGTTGCTGTAATGCTCCGATGCGGAAGTCGGTTTCATCAATCAGCTGGCTAAACATGTCTTCAGCGCGGTCGTACAACCCTGCTGCCATGTAATCGCGTCCCAACTGCTGAATCGCCAGCAGGCGTTGTTCATAGCTCAGGGAAGCGCTTTCCATCAGTGATTGGTGGATACGAATGGCGCGGTCAACTTCGCCGCGTGAACGGAAAAGATTGCCGAGCGTCAGGTGAGCTTCGACTGTGCCGCTGTCCTCCTTCAGCATATCCAGAAAGAGATCGACAGCTTTGTCCTGTTGATTGGAAAGCAGAAAGTTTACACCGGCAACGTATTCACGTGACAGGCGATTCGCTTCCTGTTGCTTATCCTGATGTGCACTTCGGCGGCCCATGTACCAGCCATATGCCGCAGCAACAGGAAGAAGCAAAAACAGCAATTCAAGCATCGAAACTTAATCCCGACGACCAGCAGTGGAAGAATTTGTCACAGCCGTTGATTGTTCATTCTGCGCTTGCATGCGTTTCAGCTTGCGCTGCGCGTGAGCGAGAGAAACACGTATCCGCAACCAGAAAAGACCGCAAATTGCCCATCCGAGCAGGAATCCGGCACCAAACAGGCTCGCCAGCAATGTGGAGATGCGGAATTCACCCTGCGCCAGCAGATAGTTAAAAGTGACGATTTGGTCGTTATGCGCTCCAAGCGTGACGGAGATGATAAAAATGACCAAAACCACGAGAAAAATCAGCAAATATTTCACAATGCGTCCTGTCGTGAGGTTATCCAGTAGAAGTATGCCAAAAAAGTGCCGTCGATGCTGCTTATCAGCACATCACTTAGCGCATTTTCCGTAAGCGCAATCAATCATATGGGGTCGCGCGCGAAAATTACAATGCATCATCACGCTGTGCGATCTCCTGCTGCTCTTCGCGCGGCACCGTAAGTGGACCACAAAAACGCTGCGCCAGCCATGTGGCAACCGTAACCAGCAGCCAGGAGATCAGGGTGGCCACCACCAAATCGCGCGGCCAATGCATGCCCAGCAGCAAACGACTGCCCATGACCATCGTGGCCCAGGCAAACAGCACCACCACGGTCACTATGTGCCGCCGTGGCCAGAGTAAGCCAATCACCAACAATGCCCAACTGGCTGCAAACATGGTATGTCCGGAAGGAAAGGCAAAGCCCGTTTCATACGCCCAATGGTTTTTCAGCCATTGCGGCAGTTGAGTATCGTTAGCCAATAATGTCGACACTAACTGGCTGCGCCCCTGACGGTTCTGCTGATAAAACGCCGCTTCATCAATACCGTGGCTCTTCTCCAGCCAAACGACATAAGGACGCGGTTCCTGTACCTGCTCTTTAATGAAAGATTTGGTGTACTGACCGACAAGAATAGCGCCATTCATGAAGATAATCAGTAATATGGCGGGTTTAAGCCGGAAGCGTAAGCACCATAAAACCCAGGTGCTGAGGATCATGCTGGTCAATATACCCCAGGGGCTGGTGACGGTTTCTGTCATCCAGAAAAGCACCCGCAAAAACGCGCTACTCTCACCTGGCTGCCATTGCCAGCCAGAGAGCCAGACAGCAACGGGCATGACTAATAACAAAAGCATTCCCAGGGTGGTGCGCTGCGCAATTTTTAACATCCGTTTCCTTTTAGATCCGCGGGTATTCACGTGGCTGGCATAACTTTAGCTGAAAAAAGAATAACATACCCGTTGCGGCTTAGATAATTGTGCTTTATCACTACAATAACTCTGACTGATTAACGGCCCGGGTACAGGTTGTGGCACAATATTGTCAGTTTTGTCGGGCCAGTCGGGCCCGTGCGTTATCATGATGATAGCGCATCCTCTGAAGGTTCTGGAGAGTCACATGCAGCTTAAACGGGTAGCAGAAGCCAAACTGCCCACGCCATGGGGAGATTTCCTGATGGTTGGTTTTGAAGAACTGGCAACTGGCCAGGATCATGTCGCGCTGGTTTACGGTGATGTTAGTGACCACAATCCAGTGCTGGCGCGCGTTCACTCTGAGTGTCTAACCGGTGATGCGCTGTTCAGCCTGCGCTGCGACTGTGGTTTTCAGCTGGAAGCGGCGCTCACCGCTATCGCTGAAGAAGGCCGTGGCGTGCTGTTATATCACCGCCAGGAAGGCCGTAATATCGGTCTGTTGAACAAGATCCGCGCCTACGCTTTGCAAGACAAAGGTTACGACACCGTGGAAGCGAATCATCAGTTGGGCTTTGCCGCCGATGAGCGCGATTTCACCCTGTGTGCAGATATGTTCAAACTGTTGGGCGTCAATGAAGTCCGCCTGCTGACGAACAATCCACGCAAAGTCGAGATCCTGAGCGAAGCGGGAATTAATATTGTAGAACGCGTGCCGTTAGTGGTTGGGCGCAACCCCAAAAATGCTCACTACCTTGATACCAAGGCAGAAAAAATGGGCCATCTGCTGCCAAAAGCTTAATGCAGATAGCAAAAGCCGGGAAATCTCCCGGCTTTTTCTTTAGTTCAGCATATTACGTATCACATAATGCAATATGCCGTCGTTCTGGTAATAGGTCAGCTCATTGCCGGTATCGATACGACACCGGGTTTCCAGCGTCTCTTTTTTACCATCGACGCGCGTCAGGGTGACATTCACAGTACAACCGGGTTTCAACTGTGAAAGGTTTTCGACATCAATAAACTCCTCCCCGGTTAGTCCCAATGTTTTGCGCGTGACGCCAGCGGGGAATTCCAGCGGCAGGATCCCCATGCCGATCAGGTTAGAGCGGTGGATGCGCTCGAACGACTCAGAAATGACCACGCGCACACCTTGCAAACGTGGGCCTTTCGCAGCCCAGTCGCGGCTGGAACCTGAGCCATACTCCTTCCCGGCGATCACTGCCAGTGGCACACCTTCTGCCTGATATTTCATGGCCGCATCGTAAATCGCCAGCTGTTCATTGCTGGGGAAGTGTTTGGTGTATCCCCCTTCCACGCCCGGCACCATTTCATTTCGAATACGAATATTTGCAAAGGTCCCGCGCATCATCACTTCGTGGTTACCACGACGCGAACCGTAGGAGTTGAAATCGGTACGCTCAACACCATGCGACAACAAATAGCGTCCAGCAGGACTTTCCGCTTTAATACTGCCCGCCGGTGAGATGTGGTCAGTGGTGACAGAATCACCCAACATTGCCAGAATACGCGCGCCTTTAATATCCTTGACCGGTTCCGGCGTTTTGCCCATATCGTCAAAGAACGGCGACAGGCGGATGTATGTCGATCCCTCATCCCAGTCATAGGTTGCGGCTTCACTCACTTTGATTTGCTGCCATTCCGGCGTACCGTCAAAGACCTCCGCATACTCTTTATGGAACATATCGCTGGTCACTTTCTGCACTGCGGCGGCAATCTCTTCAGGTGATGGCCAGATATCCTGCAGGTAGACATCGTTACCTTGTCTATCCTGCCCGATGGGATCGTTCTGCAGGTTGAGCTTCATGTTACCGGCCAACGCATAAGCCACCACCAGCGGCGGCGATGCAAGCCAGTTAGTTTTCACCAGCGGATGGATGCGCCCTTCGAAGTTACGGTTACCCGATAGCACGGCACCCACGGTCAGATCGCCTTCTTTGATGGCACTCTCGATTTCATCTGGCAATGGGCCCGAATTACCAATGCAGGTGGTGCAACCATACCCCACCAGATTGAAGCCTAATTCATCCAGATATGGCGTCAGCTGGGCCACCGCGAGGTAATCCGACACCACTTTTGATCCCGGTGCCAGCGACGCTTTCACCCAGGGTTTGCGCATCAATCCGCGCTCAACCGCATTTTTCGCCAGCAGACCCGCCGCCATTAAGACGCTGGGGTTGGATGTGTTGGTACAAGAGGTGATGGCTGAAATAACCACCGCGCCGTCTTCCAGCTGATAGTTATCGCCGGTCTCGCTGTCACAATAGGTTACGGTCTTGTGCGCTTTCTGCGCATGATTGACTTCGAGTTCGTTGCTGGCATCAAAAGCGGCGGGCACATCGCCTAAGGAGACACGATCCTGCGGACGTTTTGGTCCCGCAAGGCTGGATTCAACGTTTGCCATGTCCAGCGCCAGTGAGCTGGTAAACCGTGGTTCGTCGCCCGGATTTCGCCACATCCCTTGTTGCTTAGCATAAGCTTCGACTAACTCGACTTGTTCGGCATCACGCCCGGTCAGGGTCATGTAGCTCAGAGTGATTTCATCAATGGGGAAGAAACCGCAGGTGGCACCATATTCCGGAGCCATATTGGCGATAGTTGCGCGATCGGCCAGCGGCAAATCGGCCAGGCCATCACCGTAAAATTCAACGAATTTGCCCACCACACCATGCTTGCGCAGCATTTGCGTCACAGTTAAAACCAGGTCGGTCGCGGTGATGCCAGGACGCAGTTTGCCGGTGAGTTTGAAACCGACAACGTCGGGGATCAACATAGACACGGGCTGCCCTAACATGGCGGCTTCGGCTTCAATACCGCCGACACCCCAGCCTAATACACCCAGCGCGTTGATCATCGTGGTATGGGAGTCTGTGCCGACTAAGGTATCAGGATAAGCGACCTCTTTGCCTTCTAGCGTTTCGTGCCAAACGGATTTACCCAGATATTCCAGGTTAACCTGATGGCAAATACCGGTGCCGGGCGGCACTACGCGGAAACGATTGAACGCTTTTTGCCCCCAGCGCAGGAAAACGTAGCGTTCGTGGTTGCGCTCCATCTCCAGACGCACGTTTTCTTCGAAGGCGTCTTCATCCCCAAAATGGTCAACGGTCACCGAGTGGTCAATAACCAAATCGACCGGCGATAAGGGGTTAACTTTGGCCACATCACCACCGAGGCGTTTTACCGCTTCACGCATCGCCGCTAAATCGACTACCGCTGGCACGCCGGTGAAGTCCTGCATCAACACGCGCGCGGGGCGATAGGCAATTTCCCGATCAGCATGAGCATCTTTCTGCCAGCCAACCAGAGCATGAATATCTTCAGCTGTCACGGAATCCTCATCCTGCCAGCGCAGGAGGTTTTCCAGCAACACCTTCATTGATTTGGGTAAGCGATCGATATTACCCAATTGCTGGGCAGCTTTTGGCAGGCTGTAGTAATGATATTTTTTTGCCCGAACGTCCAGCGTATCCTGACTGTGCTCCCGTAACGTTAACGACATAGCTCCTCCTTTTATGGGCCTCTCTTTTAAACCTCAATAACCACAAGGTTTAGCTTAAAGATAGACCACAATTTCGTTAACGATTTGATAACAACACGAAATGACACATAAAGGCACAAAGAAAAATGCCCCGACGTTTGTCAGGGCATTAATAGAAGTCAGTACAATTTGAGTTATTGGATTAGATCATTGCCCACACGGCCGCGGCCCAAAATGCAAATGAAAAGGCATAAACGCCAAACCATGAAAAAGTCGTTGTATTCATCGAGTCACTCCCTCCCGGATTCCGGGCAAAAAAAGTCCAACGTCTTCAGCGTTGTACTGATGACACCGTTTTTTTAATGCTGAGTGTTAAAGGACGGGCTTTTAAAATGCCCACCGGATAATCCGGTAAAGAGAGGTATGGATGTCTATATATAGAACAGAACGCAGACTGCGTTATTTCGACTTCGGATCCATGAACGATTCGATAAAGTTACGCTGGTTTTCACTCAGTTCCCACGACGCAGGAATCGCCACAGGCTGTTCAACGCTCTTTACTTCTTTCGCTTTGCACGCTGACGTGTTCGGCTGACGCGCAGAAACCGGAGACTTACGGCTGAGTGTATTTGCCCACATGGCTTAACCCCACATACGCCAAATCATCAATGCCACCACTACCCAGAACAGTGCTGAAGCAGCGAAGACGGTCAACCAAGCCTTGCGACGCACATTACCAGAGCGCTCAACCTTGGCGGTTTTAGTACGAAAATCTTGTTGTACAGTCAGTCTAGTGTTCATAGTTTTTGATAATCACTCTCAATAAAACGATTGTTGATAACGATTAAGATTTAGGACGAATCCTAAACTTGTTAAGTCCGAAAATCCAGTTATTTTTATTGAGCACAACGATTAACGCTATTTATCAAAACCCAAAATATTGATGAGATAAATTTAATTACTGATCAAACTATTCAACAAATAGATACATTGTAAATTTGGGTTAAAACTAATTTAGTACCACTCTAAATTTGAGTTTAATTTAGAGAGCCTGACTAAAAGGCCTTTCTCATCAGTTGATAACTGGAGTATGGGAATATTCCTGGAGGTCCGCAAAGCGGCAGCGTAAATTTTGTGTACTGTTTCTCATTTAAGAACTAACAATGAAAAAACATGTGATCGATGTTTCATTTACAAAAAAATAATGAAATTTTTTGAGATTCTTGTGGCGCTAACCAGGAAGGAATTCACAAGATGCCCACTGGACACCTTGTGAAAATAATGAGTTAAGTGATTATTTGAAGGGTAATTTGATATCGCGGAACATCGCTTCGATATCTTCATTTGAACGCAATGCGACCGCTGCATCCACGACATCACGGGTTAAATGCGGTGCGAAACGTTGAATAAAATCATACATATAGCTTCGAAGGAACGTACTGCGCCTAAAGCCAATTTTGGTTGTACTATTGGTAAAAATTTCTGATGCTTCGATTCGCACCAGATCCGGATCGGATACCGGGTCCACCGCCATACTGGCAATCACACCCACGCCTAAGCCCAGACGCACATACGTTTTGATTACATCAGCGTCGGTGGCGGTAAAGACGATACGTGGTGTTAATCCTGCACGATTGAACGCAGTATCCAGTTCTGAGCGGCCAGTAAAGCCAAAGGTATAGGTCACGAGCGGGAAGTCGGCCAACTCTTCAATCGTCACATTCGATTTGCCTGCCAGCGGGTGATCTGGCGTGACGACAATCGCGCGGTTCCAGTGATAGCAAGGCAACATAATCAGGTCGTCGTACAAATGCAGCGCTTCAGTCGCAATCGCAAAATCAGCATTCCCCTTCGACACGGCTTCAGCAATTTGCGTCGGCGAGCCCTGATGCATATGCAGCGATACGCGCGGGTAACGCTCGATAAACCCTTTGATCACACCGGGCAAGGCATAACGCGCCTGAGTATGTGTGGTCGCCACATACAGCGAGCCTTTATCAGGCCAGGTGTGCTCACCCGCGACAGACTTAATCGCATCCACTTTGGATAATACTTCGCGAGCAATTCGGATGATCTCTTCACCCGCTGGCGTAACCTGAGTGAGATGCTTCCCACTACGCGCAAAAATCTGCACGCCGAGTTCATCTTCCAGCATACGCACTTGCTTACTGATGCCCGGTTGTGAGGTATAGAGACCTTCAGCGGTGGAGGAGACGTTGAGGTTGTGATTAACCACCTCGACGATGTAACGCAACTGCTGCAATTTCATAGTTATATCTTCCCGGTAGCGACAGAGGGGCCATCCCTGCAGGCGTGTTTCCGCCTTAATTAAGGTATAGGGAGGGAAAGCATGTCAGCGAAACGAAAAAAGCTATAACCACTATATCAGTTAACGAAAGAATGTAGAACGATTAGCTATAAGGATGAGGTAAAGGCCAGCAGAAGCTGGCCTTGAGGGGGAATTACTTCTTCGCTTCCTGCCACTTACCGTCGATATAGAACATCGACCAGCCAGTCGCTTTGCCCTCCTTCTCGGAGGAAACATACTGCTGCTTAGTTTTACGGCTAAAACGCACTAACGTTTTATTGCCTTCCGGATCCGCCGCTGGCGCTTCCGCCAGGTATTTCAGCTTCTCAGGCAGACGGTCAGCAAAACGTTGCAGCTCTTCCACCAGCGGCGCACGCGTTTCACGCGATTTCGGGAAGGTGTTGGCCGCCAGGAATACCCCTGCCGCACCGTCACGCAACACAAAGTAGGCATCTGATTTTTCACACGCCAGCTCAGGCAACGGCACCGGATCTTCCTTCGGTGGTGCAACTTCACCATTGCGCAGAATCTTGCGAGTGTTTTTACACTCGTCGTTGGTGCAGGCCATGTATTTACCGAAGCGCCCCATTTTCAGGTGCATTTCAGAACCACACTTTTCACACTCCACGATCGGGCCGTCATAACCTTTGATGCGGAATTCGCCCTGTTCGATTTCGTAGCCGTCACATTCCGGGTTGTTACCACAGACGTGCAGCTTACGCTGATTGTCGATCAGGTAGCTGTCCATCGCGGTGCCACACTTCTGGCAACGACGACGGGCACGTAACGCATTGGTTTCAGCATCATCGCCTTCCAGTACGTTAAGAACTTCGTTTTCCGGAATCAGATTGATGGTCTGTTTGCAGCGTTCTTTGGGTGGCAGCGCATAACCGGAGCAGCCGAGGAACACACCGGTACTGGCGGTACGGATACCCATTTGGCGGCTACAGGTCGGGCAGTCGATCGAGGTCAGCACCATCTGGTTCGGCTGCATGCCGCCCTCTTCTGGCTCTTTCTCGGCCTGACCTAACTGCTGGCTGAAATCGCTGAAGAAAGAATCCAGCACCGCTTTCCACTGCGCTTCATTATTGGCGACCTGGTCAAGGCTGTCTTCCATGCGCGCGGTGAAGTCATAGTTCATCAGCTCACGGAAATTCTGTTCCAGACGATCGGTGACGATTTCACCCATCTTTTCAGCATAGAAACGGCGGTTTTCAACCCGCACGTAACCGCGATCCTGAATGGTGGAAATAATTGAGGCATAGGTCGATGGACGGCCGATACCTCGTTTTTCCAACTCACGGACTAAGGAAGCTTCGCTGAAGCGGGCTGGCGGCTTGGTGAAGTGCTGGCTTGGCATCAGCTCCTTCAGGTCAAGCATATCGCCGACATTGACCGGTGGCAGCGTCAAGTCTTCATCGTTTTTACGCAGGGCTGGCATCACTTTTGTCCAGCCATCGAAACGCAAGGTGCGGCCTTTCGCTTTCAGTTTAAAGTCTGCTGCACCCACCGTCAGGGTGGTGGAGTCATACTGCGCAGGCACCATCTGGCAAGCTACAAACTGACGCCAGATCAGCTGGTACAGTTTCTGCGCATCAGCTTCCATATCTTTCAGCTGTTCTGCCTGAATATTGACATCCGAAGGACGGATCGCTTCGTGTGCTTCCTGCGAATTCTCTTTACTGGCGTAGGTGATCGGTGATTCTGGCAGATACTTTTTACCAAAACTCTTCTCGACAAAGCCGCGCGCCATCGCCACCGCATCCTGACTCAGGTTGGTGGAGTCAGTACGCATATAGGTGATGTGACCCGCTTCGTAGAGACGTTGCGCCATCATCATGGTTTTCTTCACGCCAAAACCGAGACGTGTACTCGCCGCTTGTTGCAATGTCGAGGTAATAAAAGGCGCAGACGGTTTACTGCTGGTCGGTTTGTCTTCACGATCCAGCACTTCGTAACGCGCGTTTTCCAGCACGGATACCGTAGCATAAGTTTGCTCGCGATTAACCGGACGGAACGCTTTATCGCCCTGATGCGTGACTTGCATCGCCAGCGCGTCGCCTTTCGGCGTAGAGAAATCTGCATCGATTTCCCAATACTCTTCCGGCACGAACGCTTTAATTTCGTGCTCGCGCTCGACCACCAGTCGCACAGCCACAGACTGAACACGACCCGCAGACAAACCACGGGCAATTTTCTTCCACAGCAGCGGGGAAACCATGTAGCCCACCACGCGGTCCATAAAGCGACGCGCCTGCTGTGCATTAACTCGCTCAATATTCAGTTCGCCCGGTTTTTCAAACGCCTGGCGAATCGCATTTTTGGTGATTTCGTTGAACACCACGCGGCTAAACCGCTTGTCATCGCCACCGATCACTTCCCGCAGGTGCCAGGCAATGGCCTCCCCTTCGCGGTCAAGGTCCGTTGCGAGGTAGATGTGGTCAGCATCGGCGGCGAGGCTTTTTAGTTCGGCTACGACTTTTTCTTTACCCGGCAGAATCTGATAGTCCGCTTCCCAGCCATGCCAGGGATCGACACCCATGCGACTGACCAATGCGGCCTTCTCATCCTTCTTAACCTTTTTTCCTGTTTTCGCCTTTTCCCCGTCGGTAGTTTTACGGGCAGTTGAACCGCTGGTCGGCAAATCACGGATATGACCGACGCTGGATTTCACCACGTAGTCATTACCGAGGTATTTATTGATTGTTTTGGCCTTTGCCGGGGACTCAACGATTACGAGTGCTTTACCCATATGTACCTTTACCTAATTGAAACGTCCTGATAAACGGGAGAGGATTCGGTGCCCCAAAACCCAACGGGTTCAATATTGCTGCCAACTTTTCACATTTCAAGGCAGCGGGGATAATCTCAGGTCAGATTGCATCGACTTATGCAACTTTATGATTAGAAGCGGGTTTTCCATCTGACAGCACCACACATCCGGGTGTGATCTCCCTGAAAGCTGAATCGCCCACACTCTACCTGATAAAATCCGTTACGCAACTTAATTAGCATTCTGATTAATTTTGCGCCAGTTTTGCTGACGGACGTTGATTTGATGAACAGCCCAACTCGCTAGTAATATAGAAGGAGAACGATTGCTGTCAAAAAAGAGGTGAACAATGTCAGTAGAAACGGAATCCATTTCACGCCAGGCGTTACTGGAAATAGCCAATCAAATGATCAAGCAGCACGACGATTATTTAGCCGGGATGGAAGCCAATGACGTGATACAGCAGGGCAACGTTTTGGTGTTTCGTGGCCCCTGGTTCCTGGATGATGAAGGCCTGCCGAGCGCGAAAACCACCGCCGTGTTTAACGTGTTTAAATCCCTTGCCGTTGAACTCTCCTCACGCTATCACCTGGCATAAAAAAGCCCGGCATTTGCCGGGCTCGCTTACAACAGCGGCTTATCACCGCGCTGCCATATTTTCAGAATTAACCGCTCGGCCGCCAGACTGGCGCTGTTGGTGAAACGGTCCATCATTTTCTTCTTCCGTGCATAATGCACGCCCAACACATTGAACCGGTCCATCTGTTTGATAATTAACGCATCGCTGGTGCCGATTTCATCAATTAGGCCCAAATCCAGCGCCTGGCGTCCATACCAGTGTTCACCAGTGGCCACTTTTTCCAAATCCAGTGTTGGGCGCATCTGCTGAACGAACTCTTTGAACAGCAGATGAGTTTCGTTGAGATCTTCCTGGAACTTCTCACGGCCTTCGTCGGTGTTTTCACCAAACAAGGTCAGCGTGCGCTTATATTGACCCGCGGTGTGTAGTTCAACGTCAATATCATTACGCTTCAGCAGGCGGTTGAAGTTGGGGATCTGCGCGACCACACCAATTGAGCCAATAATGGAGAAAGGCGCCGCAACAATACGGTCCGCAACACAAGCCATCATATAGCCACCGCTCGCCGCCACTTTATCGACGACTGCGGTCAACTGCAGGCCCGCGTCACGCAGGCGCTGCAACTGAGATGCGGCCAGGCCATAACCGTGCACCACGCCACCCGGACTTTCCAGACGCAGCAAGACTTCATCTCCCGGCACTGCCACCGCCAGCACAGCGGAAATTTCCTCACGCAAAGAACTGACTTCACCCGCATCCATGCTACCTTTAAACTCCAGCACGTAGAGAGTGGATTTAGTGGCTTCGCTTACTCCGGCTTTGGCATTGCGCTTCTCGATTTTGGCTTTTTGCTTCTCTTCTTTTTTATGCTGCTTCAGCCACACTTTTTGCGCCTGTGGCTTCATCTTCGCCAACTGCAGGTCTTCCTTCATTTCACGATAATCATCGTCGAGATGAGTCAAGCGCAGTTGACCACCGCTGTGGCGTTTACGCATCGCGGCATTGAGCACAATCAGAACAATAGCTGCGAACGCCACCACCACGGTGACGGCCTTGGCCAGAAATAATCCATAACTGGAGAGTAAATCCATTCTGCCGCCTTATTAAACAGTGAATTACAAACAAGGGCTGAGTTTACCCGCTTTAGCGACTTTCGTCGCCTGAAATGCCCGCAGGCGGCACAGAATGCGAGGCGCGATGATTGCACCTGACGCCAAATTGAGGCATAAAGCCAAAAACCCTCTGACCTGCCAAAGGACATCGCTGTGCATTATCAACCGAAAAGCGATCTACTGGAAAATCGCATTATCCTCGTGACCGGCGCTTCAGACGGCATTGGCCGTGAAGCGGCACTGACTTATGCGCGTTACGGCGCACGCGTCATTTTGCTGGGCCGCAATGCCGAGACGCTGCAACAAACGGAACATGCCATCAATCAACTGAATAAGCAGCTCGCATCACATTTGCTGCTGGACCTGTCGCATGCCACACCAGAAAACTGTGCCGAGGTGGCCGATCAGATTGCCGCTTTGGTGCCAAGGCTCGATGGTGTGCTGCACAATGCCGGGATTCTGGGTGAAATCGTCCCGCTGGCGGAACTCGATCCTCAGGTCTGGCGCCAGGTGATGCAGATCAATCTTGACGCCACCTTCTATTTAACCCAGGCATTGCTGCCGCTACTACTAAAATCAGACGCCGGTTCACTGGTGTTTACCACGTCCAGCGTGGGTCGCACCGGCCGTGCGGGATGGGGAGCCTATGCGGTGTCGAAGTTCGCCACCGAAGGCATGATGCAGGTGCTGGCCGATGAGTATAAAAATCGCCATCTTCGGGTAAATTGCATCAATCCTGGTGGCACCCGCACTAAAATGCGTGCCAGCGCTTTCCCGGAAGAAAATGCTAGCTTACTGAAAACGCCTGCCGATTTGATGCCGCTTTATCTTTATTTAATGGGCGATGATAGCCGTCGCAAAACCGGCATCAGCTTTGATGCGCAGCCGGGACGCAAACCGGGACCTGCCAGCGCATGAGTGATCGTCATCAGCAGCGACAGCAGCGTTTAAAAGAACAGGTTGATGCGCGCATTGCCGCCGCGACAGAAGCGCGCGGCATTTTGATGGTGTTCACCGGCAATGGCAAAGGCAAAACCACCGCCGCCTTTGGTACGGCTTTACGCGCTTGCGGACACGGTAAAAACGTTGCCGCCGTGCAGTTTATTAAAGGTGAATGGCCAAATGGTGAGCGCAATTTGCTGGAGCAGCATGGCGTGGAATTTCAGGTGATGGCCACCGGCTTTACCTGGGATACCCAGAATCGGGAGACCGATACCGCCGCCTGCCAACAGGTTTGGCAACAGGCAAAACGTATGCTTGCCGATGAGCATGTGGATTTAGTGATCCTGGATGAAATCACCTATATGGTCAGCATGGATTATCTGGATCTGGATGAACTGGTGCGCGTGCTGGGACAACGTCCGGTTCAGCAAAGTGTGATTATCACCGGTCGAGGCTGCCATCGAACCTTGCTCGAGATGGCGGATACCGTGACCGAGATGCGCCCGGTTAAGCATGCGTTTGATGCAGGCATTCAGGCTCAGCAGGGAATAGATTGGTAAAACAGTGACGCCGCTTCATGCGGCGTCACGGGCATATCAGGAACCGCGTTTGTTGGTTCCACTGGTCCGCGTGCTGCTGTTGCAGCTGCTACTGCTGCCACCGCGACGTGGGCTGCCGCTCACATTGCTATGACGTTTTACCGCACGACGAATCTGATTGGCTTTAGTACGACGACGGTCTTTTTCAACCGCGACTTTCGTCACCGTCTCTTCCGGCATATCCACCAGCGTACGAAGATAGTTAACCGCCGGTAATTCCATCTCCATCCAGCCACCGCGTGGTAAGCCTTTTGGCAGCTGAATATCGCCATAACGGACGCGCATCAGACGGCTAACCTGCACACCTACGGCTTCCCACAGACGGCGGACTTCACGGTTACGTCCTTCAGTCAGGGTGACGTTGTACCACTGGTTGATGCCTTCACCGCCAGCAAACTTAATGGTTTTGAACGATGCCGGGCCATCTTCTAACTGCACACCTTTACTGAGCTGACGAATTTTATCGTCATCCACTTCGCCGAATACACGCACCGCATATTCACGCTCAACTTCACGGCTTGGGTGCATCAGACGATTCGCCAGTTCACCATCGGTGGTGAATAACATCAGACCACAGGTGTTAACGTCCAGACGACCCACAGCGATCCAGCGTGAACCGCGCAGACGTGGCAGGCGGTCGAATACCGTTGGGCGCCCTTCAGGATCGTTACGGGTACAGAGTTCGCCTTCTGGTTTGTAATACGCCAGCACCCGGCAGACTTCGGTTGCGGATTCAGCAATCGAAACCAGATGGCCATCAATACGAATTTTCAGGGATTTATCATTTTCAATGCGATCGCCCAGCGTCGCCAGTTTGCCATCGACGCTGACGCGTCCGGCTGAAATCATCGTTTCGATTTCGCGGCGTGAACCGTGACCGGCGCGCGCTAATACTTTTTGTAGTTTCTCACTCATGGAGATGCCTCGTTGTCGCCTTCCCAGGCGTCGTGGTAAGAAGAGGTACGATACGGGGATTACCAGTTCCCATATCAGAATCTGTTACCGCTGAGCATAGCGCATGCCATCTCAGGCGGCCCGCGATTTTACACTAACGCAAGTTTCGTTAACACCTTTTCCTTTGCTGCCGATAATAAAGGCCAAAGGCTGCGTCACTCGTTTAGTGCCATATGCCTATACATTTACGCTGCTGATAGATACACCAACCGCACTTCTCTTCTTCATGCGCCAAGTGACTGAATTTTTATCATTTGCTGCTGGCACTATAAGCCTGGTTATTACCCCCACTTTAGACCCGTGATACATTAGCGCTTTTCAAGACTGGTCTGCTAGCATTGCGCACCACGCTTAAGGATAATCCCAAACATAAAATCTAAACCCAAACTGTAAAACGGGATAAAACACCAATTAACCGGGATAAATTAGGCTCATTAATCCAGTAAATTTAAATTACCAGTTAATTGGCACTGCAGGTTGGATTAAGTCTGTATTTTCGCATTATTTGATTCAGATTAAATTTGATGAATTGTTCTGATTAAAAAATTGTGTAAAATTTAAGCCTGAAACAGAGTGTGCCGTATTTATAAAAGCGTAACCTTTACTATTTACACTCGTTTCTCTAACAAGCCATTAACGAAATCACTGTGGCATTGTTGATAATATAAACCGGCGCACGCAGGAATTGGCGCGTTTATTCATTCACGGAATGAATTTAATTTGCATGTCGAAAGTCTTCACCAGGGATTTTCCTGACATGCTTAAAAGAAGATGACTATCATGAAAACCTCTCTGCTTTGGCCTGCCCTCGCGGCGCTGGCACTGAGCGGCTGTTCCGTGGGCCATACTGAGTATAGTCGCGCGGCGCTTGATCATGTGGATATGAGCGTGACAGGCATCCCGACGGTACTGGGTCTGGGTATCCTTGGTACAACCATCCCTTTAACGCCAGAGTACAGCCTGACAGCTGCGCACGTCGCCACCACTGCCGTGCAGCGTGTTAAGGCTTATCATCCTTATTGCGACGTCGCGATTATTTATCATAAGAATAGCCCGGAAACGCTGGCAAAATTCCGCACCAGTAAAGTGGGTGAGCCCATTAAGATGTACGGTTACAGCTTTATTTCTGCTATGCCCGTGGAATCAAGTGGCGTTAATTTAGCGCGCACAGCGATTACCAATAAATGGAATAAAAAACCGTGCATGGCAATGGCATCAAATGCTGGCGTTGTGCAGGGAATGTCGGGGGGCGCGGTATATAATGCTGACCAGACAATTGGCGGAGTGATTGTGGGCTACAGCCATGAAATTTCCAATGTGCGCAGCAAACAAGTCATCCTCAAAGATGTTTCACTGTATATTCCGTACGGTGATTTTAAACATTGGTTAGAAAAAAATATTGGCCAGACGACGTTAACGCCGCCTGACCACGCGTGATTAGAGGAACGGGCGCGTGTCGCCGACCCCTTCACGAACCACAACCGGGACATCGCTGGTGAGATCGATCACCGTCGTCGGCTGCTGCCCTAACGTGCCGCCATCAATGATCAGATCCACCAGCTTACCGATGCTGTGCTGAATCTCTTCCGGATCCGATTCCGTGAAGTCATTACCGGGCAACATCAGCGAAGTAGACATCATCGGCTCATTCAATCTCTCCAGTAACGCCAGCGCCACCGGGTTAGAAGGTACGCGCAAACCAATGGTTTTACGCTTGTCATTCATCAAACGACGCGGCACTTCTTTGGTCGCTTTAAGAATGAAGGTGTAACTGCCCGGCGTATTATTTTTCAGAATACGAAACGCGGTATTGTCCACCTGCGAATACGTCGAGAGCTCAGACAGATCGCGACACATCAAAGTAAAGTTGTGGTTGCCATCTAACTGCCGGATACGGCAGATACGCTCCATGGCGTTCTTCTCTTCCAGTCGGCAGCCCAGCGCATAACCCGAATCAGTGGGATAGACAATCACGCCACCTTTATTGAGATAATCGACCGCCTGATTGACGAGGCGCGGTTGCGGGTTATCTGGATGAATGTGAAAAAATTGACTCATAAAAACCTCATGTCACCTGTCTGCAAGAGTTACGGCGGGCGCTAGCGCAGGAAAGCGCTCCCAGATGGGTTCAACGCCGCCTGGCAACCATAATTTGCGCCCCAGTTCTATCCACGGACAGGGTTGGTGAAAATCTGATCCCTGCGATCCCGCCAGCTTATTGTCGCGCGCATATGTCGCGAGCTGCGTGCGCTCGTTGGGTGCCTGCTGACACTGCGCCACTTCCATTGCATCACCACCGACCTCGGCGAAATGTGCAATCAGTCGTTTAAGCCACTTTGCAGACAATCCATAGCGACCCGGATGTGCGAGTACCGCAACGCCGCCAGAATGATGAATGGCATCAATAGCTTGTTTAATTGTACACCATTGCGGCGGCACATAGCCGGTTTTCCCACGGGCAAGATAGTTCTTGAACACTTGCGCCATGTTATCGGCTTTACCGATCTCGACCAGATAACGGGCGAAATGACCACGGGTGATGACACCGCCCTGCGCCAGGCGTTGCGCGCCAACCCACGCGTCAGGAATGCGGGCACGTTCGAGGCGTTCTGCGATCAGCTGCGCCCGTTCAACACGGCATTGATGCTGTTGCTCAAGAAACGAAGTCAGCGCCGGGTGCTGGCAATCCACATTCAAACCTACGATATGAATTTCGTGGTTTTCCCACAATGTAGAGGCTTCTAATCCGGCCAGAATACGAATCGGTAGATTCTGTTGCAGCACGGCGGCTTGCGCTTCTGCCACGCCAGCAATGGTGTCGTGATCGGTAATCGCCAGTACCCCTACTTTCATTTCGACGGCACGTTGCACCAACTCGGTAGGGGTCAGCAAACCGTCAGACGCCTGGGTATGGCTGTGTAAATCGTAAAGGGGAAAACGGGCAATATCCGACAAGGTAACTCCAGCAGCAACTTAACTCGGCTGGCATGATAACGATTTTGACCCTGACTGAAAAAGGGTATTGACTTTTTTCACCTGAACCAGTTAACTAGTACACAAGTTCACACGTAACGGGTATCTCATCATGGCTAATTTTGGTACGCATGCAAAAGGTTGGTGGCGCGATAATCCTTTAAAGGGGCGACGTCGTCGTGCACAACATGCGTAACCACTGTGCAGATACCTGAGCCCGCCACCGAGCGGGCTTTTTTTTGAGCGAAATTCAGAGATGACAATAATGGCTAATGCGAAACCTACATTGAAGTTGATTACCGGTACCGCGCCCTACCGCGAAGATCCGGCCGCAGTGTTCCATCAAATTTGCGGCGCACGTCCGGCAACTCTGCTGCTTGAATCGGCCGATATCGACAGCAAAAAGAATCTGAAAAGCTTACTGATTGTGGATAGCGCCCTGCGCATCAGCGCACTGGGCAACGTGGTGACATTACAGGCGCTGTCAGAAAACGGCCGCACCATTCTGCCACTGCTGGATGAAGCACTGCCGCAGGATGTCAGAATTGAAGCGCGCCCGGATGGCCGCGTGCTGCATTTCCCGCTGCCTCAGGGCCTGCATGATGAAGATTCACGTCTGAAAGCATTATCTGTTTTCGACGCACTGCGCCTGATTCCGCAGTTGGTGAACAGCCCGGAGGAAGAGCGTGAGGCGATGTTCCTCGGCGGCCTTTTTGCTTATGACCTGGTGGCCGGTTTCGAAGATTTACCTGAACTGCGTAACGAGCATAGCTGCCCGGATTACTGCTTCTACCTGGCTGAAACCCTGCTGGTGATTGATCACCAGACGCGCAGCGCTCGTCTGCAGGCGAGTTTGTTCAGCCCGTCCACCAGCGAATTCCAGCGCTTGCAGAGTCGTGTTGAGCAACTGCGCGGTCAAATGACGCAGCCTGCCCCGGCCTTGCCAGTTCAGCGCGTTGAGCAAATGGCACTGAGCACCAACCAGAGCGATGAAGAGTATTGCAACGTGGTGCGTGAAATGCAGGAAGCGATTCGCATCGGCGAAATCTTCCAGGTGGTGCCATCGCGCCGCTTCTCGCTGCCGTGCCCTTCTCCACTGGCCGCTTATGACACGCTGAAGCACAGCAATCCCAGCCCATATATGTTCTTTATGCAGGATCAGGACTTTGCGCTGTTTGGCGCTTCACCAGAAAGCTCACTCAAGTATGACGCTACTTCACGTCAGATTGAGATCTACCCGATTGCCGGTACACGTCCACGTGGCCGTCATGCCGATGGTTCACTGGATCGCGATCTCGACAGCCGTATCGAACTGGAAATGCGCACCGACCATAAAGAGCTGGCAGAACATCTCATGCTGGTGGATCTGGCGCGTAATGATCTGGCTCGCATCTGCGTTCCCGGTAGCCGCTATGTGGCAGACCTGACCAAAGTCGACCGTTACTCTTTCGTGATGCATCTGGTCTCTCGCGTGGTCGGCACGCTGCGTAACGATCTTGACGTCCTGCACGCCTATCGCGCCTGCATGAACATGGGCACCTTAAGCGGCGCACCCAAAGTGCGTGCCATGCAGTTAATCGCTGAGAAAGAAGGTACGCGTCGTGGCAGCTATGGCGGTGCGGTCGGCTATTTCACCGCACACGGCGATTTGGATACCTGCATCGTGATTCGCTCCGCGTGGGTAGAAGACGGTGTTGCCACCGTGCAGGCCGGTGCCGGTGTGGTGCTGGATTCTCAGCCTCAGGCTGAAGCGGATGAAAGCCGCAATAAAGCGCGCGCGGTATTACGTGCCATCGCCACAGCCCATCATTGCAAGGAGATTTTCTGATGGCCGATATCCTGTTGCTCGATAATATCGACTCCTTTACCTATAACCTCGTTGATCAGCTGCGTACCTTTGGCCACAACGTGATGATTTACCGCAATAACGTCCCTGCTGACGTACTGATTGAACGCCTGCAGCAGATGGAGAACCCTGTGCTGATGCTGTCCCCTGGCCCCGGTGCACCGAAAGATGCCGGCTGCATGCCTGCGCTGCTGCAAGCCCTGCGAGGTCGCCTGCCGATTATTGGCATTTGCCTCGGTCATCAGGCGATTGTTGAGGCTTATGGTGGTCATGTAGGCCAGGCCGGTGAGATTCTGCACGGCAAAGCCTCTTCGATTAATCATGATGGTGAAGCGATGTTTAGCGGACTGAGCAATCCGTTGCCGGTGGCCCGTTACCACTCGCTAGTGGGCAGCAATACGCCTGCCGAATTGACCGTTAACGCCAGCTACAACGGCATGGTCATGGCCGTTCGCCATGATGCCGACCGTGTGTGTGGCTTCCAGTTCCACCCCGAATCGATTCTCACCACCCAGGGTGCACGTTTGTTAGAGCAAACGCTGGCCTGGGCGCTGGCGAAATAATAGGGAGATTATGATGCAAACTATTCTGGAAAAACTCTATCAGGCACAAACCCTGAGCCAGGCGGAAAGCCACCAGCTTTTTAGCGCCATTATTAAAGGGCAGCTGGAGCCAACCCAATTAGCCGCCGCGCTGATTGCCATGAAAGTCCGTGGCGAGCGCCCGGAAGAGATTGCGGGTGCCGCTACGGCACTGCTGGAAGACGCGAAACCGTTCCCGCGTCCGAATTACACCTTTGCCGATATCGTTGGCACCGGCGGTGACGGCAGCAACAGCATTAACATCTCCACCGCCAGCGCCTTTGTCGCGGCAACTTGCGGCTTGAAAGTGGCAAAACACGGCAATCGCAGCGTCTCGAGCAAATCCGGCTCTTCCGATCTGCTGGCCGCTTTTGGGATCGATCTGGATATGCCGGCGGAAAAAGCGCGTAAGGCACTGGACGATCTGAACGTCTGCTTCCTGTTCGCCCCGCAATATCACAGCGGATTCCGCCATGCGATGCCGGTGCGTCAACAGTTAAAAACCCGCACCTTATTTAACGTGCTGGGCCCTTTAATTAACCCGGCACGGCCTCCTCTCGCGGTCATCGGCGTTTACAGCCCGGAACTGGTGCTGCCGATTGCTCAAACGTTGAAAGTGCTCGGTTATCAGCGTGCGGCGGTGGTGCATGGCGGCGGGATGGATGAAGTGGCGCTACACAGTCCGACCCAGGTTGCTGAGCTTCGTGACGGTGAAATCACCGGTTATCAGTTAACACCAGAAGACTTCGGCTTTGGCTTCCATGATAAAGAAGCACTGGCGGGCGGCACGCCGGAAGAAAACCGTGACATTCTGGCGCGTTTACTCCAGGGTAAAGGCCAGCCGGCCCATGAGCAGGCCGTTGCGGTGAACGTCGCAATGTTGCTGAAAGTATTCGGAAATGAAGATTTGCGCGACAACGCTCAGCGCGCCATCACCGCAATTCGCAGTGGTCAGGCTTACGAGCGCGTTGTTGCTCTGGCAGCGAGAGGATGAGATGAGTATCAAGGGCACCGTTTTAGAGAAAATTGTTCAGGATAAAGCCGTCTGGGTTGAAGCGCGCAAGGTACAGCAGCCGCTGGCGACCTTCCAGAACAGCTTGCAGCCTGCAGGACGCCACTTTTACGATGCGCTGCGCGGCACGCGCACGGTGTTCATCCTGGAATGCAAAAAAGCGTCACCGTCGAAGGGTTTGATCCGTGAAGATTTTGATCCTGCGACCATTGCCGGGGTTTATCGTCATCACGCCTCGGCTGTTTCCGTCTTAACTGACGAGAAGTATTTCCAGGGTGATTTTGACTTTCTGCCCATCGTCAGCGCCGCGATTACTCAACCGGTGCTGTGCAAAGACTTCATTATCGACCCCTATCAAATCTATCTGGCGCGCCACTATCAGGCCGATGCCATCCTGCTGATGCTGTCCGTGCTGGATGATGAGCAATATCGTCAGCTCGCCGCCGTGGCGCATAGCCTGAAAATGGGCGTACTGACTGAAGTCAGCAATGAAGAAGAACTGGAGCGTGCCATTGCGCTGGAGGCGAAGGTCGTGGGCATCAACAACCGCGACTTGCGCGATCTGTCCATCGATTTGAATCGCACCCGCCAACTGGCACCACGTTTAAGCCACGGTGTCACGGTCATCAGCGAATCGGGCATTCATAACTACGCACAAGTGCGTGAGCTGAGCCACTTCGCCAACGGTTTCCTGATTGGTTCCGCGCTGATGGAAGAAGCCGATCTAAATGCTGGCGTGCGTCGCGTATTGCTCGGTGACAACAAAGTCTGCGGCCTGACCCGACCTGAAGATGCGCGTATTGCGCACGAAGCGGGAGCGATTTATGGCGGGGTGATCTTTGCTGAGGGTTCACCGCGTAAAGTCAGCGCCGAACAAGCGCAAAATGTGATAGCGGCTGCACCACTGAAGTATGTCGGCGTATTCCGCAATAACACTGTAAGTGACGTTGTCACGCACGCCACGTCACTTAAACTTTCTGCTGTGCAATTGCATGGCGATGAAGATCAGGCGTTCGTCGCAGAACTGCGCAGCGCCCTGCCAGAAGAGGTAAAAATTTGGAAGGCGCTGAGTATTAGCGGCAGCCTTCCAGCCCGCGATTGGCCGCATGTGGATCGTTACGTGTTCGATAACGGCCAGGGCGGCAGCGGACAGCGATTTGACTGGTCACTGCTGCAGGGTGAAGACCTGAGCAACGTGCTGCTGGCCGGCGGATTAAGCGCCGACAACTGTGTAGAGGCTGCACAACTGGGCTGCGCCGGACTGGACTTTAACTCTGGCGTAGAATCCGCGCCCGGCATCAAAGATGCCAGTAAAGTCGCGGCGGTATTCCGCACGCTGCGCGCCTATTAATTTCGCTCGCCCGCCGATGTGCGGGCCGCATAAGGAAGATGAAAGATGACTACGTTATTGAATCCCTACTTTGGCGAGTTTGGCGGTCAATATGTTCCACAGATTTTAATGCCCGCTCTGCGCCAGTTAGAAAGCGCCTTTGTTGAGGCGCAGCGCGATCCCGAATTTCAGGCTGAATTTACCGATCTGTTGAAAAACTATGCTGGCCGTCCCACCGCATTAACGCTTTGCAGCAATCTGACCAAAGGCACGAAAACCCGCCTGTATCTGAAGCGTGAAGATTTGCTGCACGGTGGTGCACACAAAACCAACCAGGTGTTGGGCCAGGCGCTACTCGCTAAGCGCATGGGCAAAAATGAAATTATCGCTGAGACCGGCGCCGGTCAGCATGGCGTGGCTTCAGCGCTGGCGTGCGCGCTGCTGGGCATGAAGTGTCGCATTTACATGGGCGCAAAAGATGTTGAGCGCCAGTCACCCAACGTGTTCCGTATGCGTTTAATGGGCGCAGAAGTGATTCCGGTGCACAGTGGTTCGGCTACGTTGAAAGATGCCTGTAATGAAGCGCTGCGCGACTGGTCTGGTAGCTATGAAACCGCGCACTACATGCTCGGCACAGCAGCCGGTCCGCATCCCTTCCCGACCATTGTGCGTGAATTCCAGCGCATGATTGGCGAAGAGACCAAAGCGCAGATTCTGGAGCGTGAAGGCCGTCTGCCGGATGCGGTGCTGGCCTGTGTGGGTGGCGGTTCCAATGCCATCGGCATGTTCGCTGACTTTATTGATGACACCAACGTCGGTCTGATCGGCGTTGAGCCCGCGGGTCACGGCATCGAAACCGGCGAACACGGCGCGCCACTTAAGCACGGTCGCGTCGGTATCTACTTCGGCATGAAAGCGCCAATGATGCAGACCGAGGAAGGCCAGATAGAGGAGTCCTATTCCATTTCTGCTGGCCTCGACTTCCCTTCTGTCGGCCCACAGCACGCCCATCTCAACAGCATTGGTCGCGCCGAGTATGTGTCAATTACCGATGATGAAGCGCTGTCAGCGTTCAAAGAGTTGTGTCGTGCAGAAGGCATTATTCCGGCTCTGGAATCCTCTCATGCTCTGGCGCACGCGCTGAAAATGATCCGCGAGAATCCGGAGAAAGAGCAGTTGCTGGTGGTTAACTTGTCCGGTCGCGGCGACAAAGACATCTTCACCGTTCACGATATTTTGAAAGCTAAGGGAGAGATTTGATGGAACGTTATAATCAGCTGTTTCAACGTCTGTCGGCGAAGAAAGAAGGCGCTTTTGTTCCTTTCGTCACCCTTGGCGATCCGACCCCTGAACTGTCACTGAAGATCATCGATACCCTGGTAGCAGGTGGCGCCGATGCGTTAGAGCTGGGCATTCCATTCTCCGATCCGCTGGCGGACGGCCCAACAATTCAGGGGGCAACCTTACGTGCCTTTGCGGCGGGTACCACTGTCGCGCAGTGTTTCGAGATCCTTGCCGCCGTGCGCCAGAAGTATCCTGAACTGCCGATTGGGCTGTTGATGTACGCTAATCTGGTGTTCAGTAAAGGTATCGACAACTTCTACGCGCAGTGTGAAGCCGTCGGCGTTGATTCCGTGCTGGTGGCGGATGTACCGGTTGAAGAGTCTGCGCCGTTCCGTCAGGCTGCGATGCGTCATAACGTTGCGCCAATCTTCATCTGCCCGCCGAATGCAGATGATGATTTGCTGCGGGAGATTGCCTCACACGGCCGCGGTTATACCTATCTGTTGTCGCGCGCGGGCGTGACGGGTGCAGAGAATCGTGCCAGCCAACCGCTGAATCATTTGATTGAGAAGCTGAGCGAATATCACGCTGCCCCCTCGTTGCAGGGATTTGGTATCTCAGAAGCAAGTCAGGTGAGAGAAGCCATCGCGGCGGGCGCGGCGGGTGCAATTTCGGGATCAGCGATTGTGAAGATCATCGAACGTAACCAGAACGATCCCGACACGCTGTTAGCTGAACTCAAAGCGTTTGTCAGTGATCTGAAAGCCGGTACGCGCTAAATCTTTAAGACCTTATTCGCGGTTGCGAATAAGGTCTTCTCTTGATTATTCCAGCCTGAACGTTTGCTCATCTCCCGAACCATCAGGATATCTCAGCTTCATCGTCAGCATGTCGTTTCTGATTTGCCACGTCAGCTTCTCGTCTTCTGGCCCCTCACGCCAGCGTCCGCTGCTATCTGGATTATCTGACATCAAGATAACTCTCTCGCCCTGGATCCGGCAGCGCACGGCCCAGCGTGATTGGTCGGACGGCCGGATATAGTGCACCCACGCCACGCCCTGCTCATCCACCTTGTCCAGCTGCATAATTTTGAAGTTGCGGCCAAAACTCAGCGCGGTAGCCGCCTTGCACAGGGTACCAAGGTGTGGATTGATCAACGGTTCTGCCTGTGCGCTGGGCACCGGCAAAATTTGTGAAGCAAATAGCTGGAGGTAGGACAGATAGCTGATCGTCGCTATCGCCAGAATGGCACACTTTTTCATTATTTTTTTCCCTGCCTGATGCTTCAATTTGCACCTGTCGGCTTATCGTCTTGTTGTTTTATTATTAGTTTTGCCCTGCTCTTCCAGCTTACCGTTTGCCTTGCTGCCTTCATTGGATCAATAAGTGGTAAAAATCGCGTATTTCCATCTTTTTCACCCCAGGCGATTTGCCGATTTGAAAAGCGCATACCACAATTAATCGCACCGTCTCGTTGCGGTGAAACACCATCTAAGACAGGGAGATAACCAATGAATTTTTTCAAAGTCGTTGCAGGATTATTAATGGCTGCGGTAATGGCGATCACACTGAGCGCCTGTGCACCAACAGCAACAAAGGAAGGGACCGGGGGCTATATCGATGATACGGTGATCACCACCAAGGTTAAGGCACAGTTGTTGAATGACGACTCGCTGAAATCCACCGAGATCAACGTCGAAACCTTTAAAGGAAAAGTGCAGTTAAGCGGCTTTGTCAGTTCTCCGCAGATGGCGAACCGTGCAGTGACGGTGACCCGCAGTGTGGCAGGCGTTAAATCTGTGGTTAACAATATGCAGATTAAGTAACAGCGAACCCATCATTCAGCGGGCGGCCTTTGGGTCGCCCGTTGTGTTTCGGTTGTTGCCTCAGAAACGGTAGCCCACACCAAAGAAGAACACCCACGGATCGATGCGCGTGTTAATGTTCTGCTGCTCACCGTTGGCTTTAAATTTCACGGTAGTATCAATGTCCATGTACCACAGGGATGCGTTTAGCATCCAGTCACGGTTGATTTGATAATCCATCCCCACCTGACCCGCCACACCCCATGAATCTTTGACGCTGAGATCGCTTAAGCCTGCGTCCTGGCCGGTTTGATTAAATTTGGCATCGTAGAACGTGGTGTAGTTGATACCCACCCCAACATACGGACGCACCGGGCTTCTGCTATCGAAGAAATAGTACTGTGCCATTAGCGTTGGCGGCAGCTGGCGCACGGTAGCGAGATTTCCGGTGGCACCAAGGCCAACTTTGTGGCGGAACGGTGTCGCCGCCAGCAGCTCAACACCGATGTTGTCCGTCGCCATGTAGGTGAAGGTCAAGCCAAGCTGGGTGTCGTTGCTCACGCTAAAGCCGCCCATACCCAGCACATTGTCAGAGCCTTCGGTTGGACGAACAGTCGCGCTGCCGGCACGCATGAAGAAATCACCCGCCTGATGGGCCAGTGCCAGTTGAGGAATAGCCAGAGCCATGAGCAATGCGCATTTTGCCAGTTTCATAATCACTCCTTTGCAGAAAAGTAAGGTCTTAATCGGGTTTGCGGCACAAGATCTAACCCTTTTTTGGTAAAAGATCATCTGCATCAATTCAAATTAATCACTTAAAAAACAATGGATTGATTCAGATCAATTTCCCGCATTGCACGTCATGAAGAAAAACCGCTGAGGAGGGCTTGAACGCAGATCAAGTGGGTTTGCACATTTTATGAACCGGTTGCGAGTGACAATTTCCTATTCTTTACCAGAGATGACACAAAGTTATGGTCTTCCGGGTGCCCGCCAGCCCACAGAACATGTACAATCGCCGGGTTAATTAACCCGGTTCCATCAAGGAGAGTACATGTCTATCACGGCAAGCTCGTTATACCGTGACACAGGAAATTTTCTGCGTCATCAGCTGGTTACTATTGTGCTGATGGCGTTGCTGACGTCGTTCATTACGGTGATTGTCGGTCATGCATTAACCCCAGGCGAAGACCAGTTATCGCTTCTTAGTCAGGCTGACGACAGTGCAACTTCACTGTTTGAACTGGTACAGAATATGTCACCGGATCAGCAACGCATCTTGCTGCGTGCTTCAGCTGCCGGCACCTTCGCTGCCCTGATCGGCAACACGCTGCTGCTGGGCGGTATGCTGTGCCTGATCCCACTGGTTTCGAATGGCCAACGTGTGAGTGCGCTGCGAGCGATCGGTGCCTCCGCGCCACTGCTGCCGAAACTGCTGCTGCAGACCTTCCTGATTACCCTGCTGGTGCAAATCGGCTTTATGGTATTGATGGTGCCTGGCGTGATTCTGGCGATTCTGCTGTCACTGGCACCGGTGATGCTGGTCAGCGAGAAAATGGGCGTGATTGGCGCGATGCGCGCCAGTATGAAACTGGCATGGAAGAACATGAAAGTCATCGCCCCCGCCATCGTGTTGTGGTTACTGGCGAAGATTGTGCTGATGTTCCTTATTTCATCACTCACGGTGCTACCGGTGAACATCGCATCGGTGGTGATGAATGCGCTGGGTAATCTGGTCTCCGCGATTCTGATTATCTATTTGTACCGACTGTATATGCTGTTACGTTAACAGCAGTGGCGCTCTGCGGAGCGCCTTAATTGAATGCTCCTGCCCTAACTGGAAACACTATGAAGCAGTTACTTGATTTTCTTCCCCTGGTAGTTTTCTTCATCTTCTACAAGCTGTACGACATCTTTGTCGCCTCTGGCGCCCTGATTGTTGCTACGGGCCTGGCGCTGGTCGTCAGTTGGGTGCTGTATCGCAAACTGGAAAAGATGACGCTGTTCACCTTCGCACTGGTGACGGTGTTTGGCGCATTGACGCTGGTGTTCCATAACGATGAGTTCATCAAATGGAAAGTCACCGTGATCTATTCCCTGTTCGCATTGGCCCTGCTTTATAGCCAGTTCTTTATGGAACAGCCGCTGATTCAACGCATGCTCGGCAAAGAACTGCAGCTGCCCGGCGTTGTGTGGCGTCGATTGAATATTGCCTGGGCCATCTTCTTCTTCGTCTGCGGCCTGGTAAATATCTATGTTGCGTTTTGGTTATCACAAGAGTTTTGGGTTAACTTTAAAGTGTTTGGTCTGACCGGCCTGACCCTACTGTTTACTCTGTTTAGCGGCGTGTACATCTGGCGACAGATGCCGCAACAAGAACAAAAATAAGCCACTCCGCCCGACACTGTCGGGCTTCTCTTCACCTGCAGAAGAACTGAGCAATGGACGAAAAACATAAATTGCCGCAAGGCGAAATGGTGTCGCGCACCCTGGCGATGCCAGCGGATACCAATGCCAATGGGGATATTTTTGGCGGCTGGTTGATGTCACAGATGGATATGGGCGGTGCCATCATGGCCAAGGAGATCGCCGAAGGTCGTGTGGTCACCGTACGTGTTGATGGCATGTCGTTCCTGAAACCGGTAGCCGTGGGCGATGTCGTGAGCTGCTATGCGCGTTGCATACGTACCGGCAACAGTTCGATGACCATCAATGTAGAAGTGTGGATCAAGAAGGTTTCGTCTGAGCCAATCGGTCAAACGTATTGCGCCACTGAAGCGGTTTTTGTTTACGTCGCCGTGGATAACACCGGAAAATCCCGTCCGCTGCCACCTGGCAAAGCCAATCTTGCCGATTAACAGCGATAAAAAAAGCGGTCAATGACCGCTTTTTCTTTGCCTCGAACCCAGGCTTACTCGATGTTAGCGCCGCCGTTAATGCGGAACACAATGTTCATGGTCAGGCCTTTGCCAGGACGACCTGGCTGATAACGCCACTTCTTCATGGCCTGCTTCACTTCACGCTCAAACATATTGCGCGGTTCGGCAGAGAGAATTTCCACGTTATCGACACGACCATCGCTATCCACATCAAACTGTACGCGTACACGCCCTTCCACGCGTAACGCAAACGCGCGCGCTGGGTAGGCAGGTTTGCTCACGTTCATCGCTTTCGGCCCGTCAGAGACGGTCTGCGTTGGTGCTGGATTGCTTTTCGGTGCCGTGGTCGGACGCGTCTGGGTGGTCGGGATATCCTGCTTAACCGGATTCTCCTGCGGCTTCACTTCTTTACGCGGCTTCGGCTCGACCTTTTTCTCTACCTTGGGCTTCGGTTTTGGCTTGGGCTTCGGTTCAGGTTTCGGAATCGGCACGGGCTCAACTTTAGGCGGCTCTGGTGCGACTTCCGGCTCAGGTTCGGGCTCTGGCGGTGGCGGAGTCACCACGGCGGGAGCCGGTTCTGGCTGCACTTCAGGCGCCACCATGGTCACGCTGATTGGCTGGGATGCTTTCGGAACCTCAATGGTCTGATGAAACGATGCATAGAGAATGCCCGCAATCAGCGAGCCGTGGAGTACCACGGACAAGATCATAGCTACGGGGGTACGTGTAGGAAGAGGCGTAGTCAACGTCGTCATATCAGTCATATTCATTGAGTGAAGCGCAGATTTTAAATGCAAATAGCAATCAGTTTCAATAAGCGATGTGTAAGCCACTCGCAGAAAGGCGTTTTTTAGCGGGGATTGCGCTATATGACGGTGGATTTATCTTTCATTTGCACTCTGATTAACGATCACTTAACGTGTCTCGCAATTTCGGCAAGTCTAACGGGAGTACCCCATCGTGCTTTACGTCATTTATGCGGAAGATACCGCAGATTCACTGGAAAAACGCAATTCCGTACGCCCTGCGCATCTCGCGCGCTTGCAGTTACTGCAGGATGAAGGTCGACTGATCGCCGCTGGCCCAATGCCCGCTGTCGATAGCAACGATCCGGGTCCAGCAGGTTTTACCGGTTCAGTGATCATTGCCGAGTTTTCCTCGCTGGAAACCGCACAATCCTGGGCTAATGACGATCCGTACATTGCCGCTGGCGTGTATGAGAAAGTGGCGGTCAAACCGTTTAAACGCGTATTTTAATCGATGTGGCAGTCTGTTTTACTGCTGGTAGCGGTGTTAACGCTGATTGGCAGAGCACTCTGGATTTGGCGTCAGCAAGGCTGGCGCCAGGCCCGGCAGCACATTGTGATGTTAGTCGTGCTGGCGGCCGCATTACAGATCGTCAATGTCTCTCTGGTGTTACGCGGCGCTTAACGGCCGCGTAAGCCATTTACATATTCTGCGTGATGAACAGGATGGATCGGCGATGCTGCTGCGCCACCTGATGACGAATAGCATGGATACGTTTATAGCGACGTGACTGTCCTTCCAGCCAACGTGCACGACGGCGGTGTACCTGACGTAACATTCTCCAGCGTGCCACTTCATTTCTGCTTCGTCTCATCACATCCTCATCACACAGGCTAAACTCGCCAGGCATTATAAAGATCTGATTGAAAATGCCAAATCGAAAGCTTCATTGAACTGTCATTCACGATTAAAGGTTTCACTAGTGCTATTCAGCACGTAAACTTTCCTCATCAAAGCGCGAACAGGATGTCCACTTAATGACTACATTTTATACCCTAATCAGTTGGTTGCTGCTGTTCGGCTACTGGTTGCTGATTGCGGGTGTCACGCTGCGTATCCTGATGAAACGCCGCGCAGTGACGTCCGCCATGGCCTGGTTGCTGATCATCTATATTCTGCCGCTGGTGGGTATTATCGCGTATCTGTCGTTTGGTGAACTTCATCTGGGCAAACGCCGGGCGGAGCGCGCACGCACCATGTGGCCCTCCACCGCCAAGTGGCTTAACGACCTCAAACAGTGCCGCCATATCTTTGCCACCGAGCACAGTGACGTGGCACGTTCATTATTTGAACTCTGTCACCATCGTCAGGGCATTCCGGGTGTAAAAGGCAATCAGCTGCAGCTGCTCACTAACTCTGATGATGTGATGCATGCGTTGATCCGTGATATCCAACTGGCTCGTCACAACATCGAGATGGTGTTTTACATCTGGCATCCGGGCGGCCTGGCGGATGAGGTCGCGGAGTCGCTGATGGCGGCTTCACGCCGGGGTGTGCATTGTCGCTTGATGCTGGACTCCGCGGGCAGCGTGGCATTTTTCCGCAGCCCCTGGGCGAATATGATGCGCAATGCCGGTATCGACGTGGTTGAGGCGTTACAAGTGAGCCTGCTGCGTGTATTCCTGCGCCGGATGGATTTGCGACAGCATCGTAAAGTGGTGCTCATCGATAACTATATTGCCTACACCGGCAGCATGAACCTGGTCGATCCTCGCTACTTCAAGCAGGATGCAGGCGTGGGTCAATGGATCGATCTGATGGCGCGTATGGAAGGGCCGGTCGCGACCACGATGGGCATCGTTTATGCCTGTGACTGGGAGATCGAAACCGGCAAACGCATTCTGCCGCCCGCGCCGGATGCCAACATCATGCCCTTTGAGCAGGAAAGCGGTCATATCATCCAGGTGATCGCTTCGGGGCCGGGCTTCCCGGAAGATATGATTCACCAGGCGCTGTTGACGGCGGTCTATTCCGCACGTGAACAGCTGATCATGACGACGCCCTATTTCGTCCCCAGTGACGACCTGCTGCACGCCATCTGCACCGCTGCGCAACGCGGTGTGGAAGTCAGTATTGTGGTGCCACGCCACAATGATTCGCTGTTGGTGGGTTGGGCCAGCCGCGCGTTCTTCACCGAGTTGCTGGAAGCAGGCGTAAAAATTTATCAGTTTGAAGACGGTTTGCTGCATACCAAAAGCGTGCTGGTCGATGGACAGCTGAGTCTGGTCGGAACCGTAAACCTTGATATGCGCAGCCTGTGGCTTAATTTTGAAATCACGCTGGTGGTGGATGATGATGGATTTGGCAGCGATTTGGCCACGGTGCAGGATGACTATATCGCCCGCTCACGCTTACTGGATGGTGCGCGCTGGGCTAAACGTGCGTGGTGGCAACGCATCGTTGAACGACTGTTTTACTTCTTTAGCCCTTTACTGTAAAACGAGCGACAAGATTACCGCCTCAGAGTAAGCAGGAATGACCATGGATTTAAATAATCGCCTTACCGAAGATGAAACGCTGGAACAGGCCTACGACATTTTTCTAGAACTGGCAGGTGATAACCTCGATCCGGCTGACATCATTCTGTTCAATCTGCAGTTTGAAGAGCGCGGCGGTGCAGAGTTGTTTGACCCGTCGGAAGACTGGCAGGAGCACGTCGATTTCGATCTCAACCCGGACTTCTTTGCGGAAGTGGTGATTGGTTTGGGTGAAGCGGACGGCGAGCCGATTACCGATGTGTTTGCCCGCGTGCTACTGTGCCGCGAGAAAGACCATAAGCTGTGCCACATTCTCTGGCGTGAATAATCGCTGATGCATAAAACAACGCCGGGCAATTGCCCGGCGTTTTCTTTTCGACCTTATAAAGGATCGACCTTCAAACAGGATACTGCATGGCGGAAACTGCCCTCCAGCAACGGACGCGTTTTCGCACACTCAGGTCCGGCAATCGGACAACGGGTGCGGAATACGCAGCCCGATGGCGGATTGATCGGTGAAGGCAGTTCACCCTCCAGCAGCTGGATCTGTTTGTTTTTTTCCAGATCCGGATCCGGGATCGGCACCGCAGACATCAGTGCACGGGTATAAGGATGCTGCGGATTGTTGTACACCGAGTCATAGGTGCCCAACTCGACCGCATGACCGAGATACATCACCAGCACACGGTCAGAGATGTGCTTCACCACCGCCAGATCGTGCGCAATAAAGATGAGCGATAATCCCATTTCACTTTGCAGCTGCTGCAGCAAATTCACTACCTGCGCCTGAATCGACACATCCAGCGCCGAAACCGGTTCATCGCAAATAATCAGCTTGGGTTCGAGGATAAGCGCACGCGCAATACCGATACGCTGACACTGACCACCGGAAAACTCGTGTGGATAACGGTTGATGAGGTTTGGCAGCAGCCCAACCTTCATCATCATGTTCTTCACCTTATCCTTCACTTCCTGCTTTGGCATCTTCGGATAGTAGGTGCGCAGCGGCTCGGCAATGATGTCGCCAATGGTCATGCGCGGGTTCAGCGAGGCCAGCGGATCCTGGAAAATCATCTGGATATCGCTGCGCGCCTGGCGCCACTCATCCTGACTCTGTCCCAATAAATCACGTCCCAGCCAGGCCACACGACCATCGGTGGCTTTCACCAGGCCGATGATGGCGCGTGCCAGGGTTGATTTACCACAGCCCGATTCGCCCACTACGCCGAGGGTTTCCCCCTCATACAAGCGCAGGCTGACGCCATCCACTGCTTTCAATGTTTTTGGCGGCTGCCAGAACCACTGTTTGCCGTCTTTAATATCGAAATGCACCTTAAGATCGGCGATTTCCAGTAAGACTTTCTTCTCTTCGATGACGGTGCTCATGCTAATTCCTCTACCGGTTTGAAGCAGGCACGCAAACGCCCTTCCGCGAAAGGCTCCAGCGGCGGTGACTTGGCACAGACGTCCATCGCAAAGGCGCAACGTGGCTGGAACGGGCAGCCCTGCGGCAAGCGCAACAGGTTAGGCGGGTTGCCAGGAATCGTGGTGAGTGAATCCCCCTCTTCCGCATCCAGGCGCGGCACCGCACTTAGCAAGCCAATGGAGTAAGGATGTGCAGGCTGATAAAACACATCGCGTGCGCGGCCATACTCCATGGTACGACCAGCGTACATCACCAGCACTTTGTCACAGATACCGGCAACCACGCCGAGATCGTGCGTGATCATGATGATCGCAGTGTTGAATTCGCGTTTCAGCTCGTTCAGCAGCGTCATGATTTGTGCCTGCACCGTCACATCCAGTGCCGTGGTTGGTTCATCGGCAATCAGCAATTTAGGACGGCACAGCAGTGCCATGGCAATCATCACACGCTGACGCATGCCGCCAGAGAACTCATGCGGGAACATTTTCATGCGCTTGCGTGCTTCAGGCATTTTCACCGCATCCAGCATGCGTACGGACTCTTCAAACGCCTGCGCGCTGCTCATCCCTTTATGCAGTTTCAGCACTTCCATCAGCTGCTCGCCGACGCGCATGTACGGATTAAGCGAGGTCATCGGGTCCTGGAAAATCATCGCAATCTGCTCGGCGCGCAGCTTGTTCAGTTTGTTCTCCGGCAGATTGAGAATCTCATCGCCATTGAATTTTGCCGAACCGCCAATGCGTCCGTTTTTTGCCAACAGGCCCATCAGGGCGAAAGCGGTTTGCGACTTGCCCGATCCCGATTCACCGACGATACCCAAGGTTTCGCCGGCACGCAGTGAAAAGTTCAGGTCGTTGACTGCGGTGACATCACCATCGTGGGTGCCAAAGGTCACGCGCAGGTCTTTAACATCCAGCAGCAGGTTACTGTTTCCCGCACGTGCAGCCATTGCTGGCTGAAATTCATGTATGGTCATCGGGAAACTCCTTAACGATCTTTCGGGTCGAGGGCATCACGCAGGCCATCGCCGATAAAGTTGAAACAGAACAGCGTAACCACGAGGAAACCCGCCGGGAACATCAGCAACCAGGGCGAGACTTCCATGGAGTTGGCGCCGTCACTCAGGAGTGCGCCCCAACTGCTTAGCGGCTCTTGCGTACCCAACCCAAGGAAACTGAGGAAGGATTCAAACAGAATCATGCTGGGTACCAGCAATGAGGCATAGACCACGACCACACCCAGCACGTTTGGCACGATGTGACGCAGCACGATGTTGAAGGTCGACACCCCACCCACCTGAGCCGCTTCAATAAACTCTTTGCGCTTCAGGCCCAGCGTCTGGCCACGCACGATACGCGCCATATCCAGCCACGACACCATGCCGATCGCCACAAAGATCAGCAGGATATTACGGCCGAAGAAGGTCACCAGCAGGATCACGAAGAACATGAACGGGAAGGAGTTGAGGATTTCCAGAATACGCATCATCACGGAGTCGATTTTGCCGCCGAGATAGCCCGCCAGCGAACCATACAGCGTGCCCACCAGCACCGCGATCAACGCGGAGGCAATGCCGACCATTAATGAGATACGACCGCCAATCGCCACGCGCACCAGCAAGTCACGTCCCGATGAGTCGGTACCAAACCAGTGTCCTGATACCGTATCCGGTGCCGCAGACATCATGCCCCAGTCGGTATCATCAAATTTAAACTGCGACAATACCGGCGCAAAGATCACGAACAAGGTAATCGCTAACAACACCAGCAAACTGATCAGCGCAGCGCGGTTATGGATGAAGCGGCGACGCGCATCCTGCCACAGGCTGCGCCCTTCGACTTCCAGTTTTTCACTGAAGGCATCCAGAGCTTCGCTGTTTTTCTTACTTAACATCATGGGCGAACTCCAGAATCAGTAACGAATTTTCGGATCGATGACGGCATACAGCACATCAACAATCGCGTTAAACAGAATGGTCAACACGCCGACCAAAATGGTCAGACTCATCACCAAAGAATAGTCACGGTTCAGGGCGCCGTTGACAAACAGTTGGCCAATACCCGGCAGACCGTAAATCGATTCGATCACCATTGAACCGGTGATGATGCCGACGAATGCCGGCCCCATATACGAGAGCACGGGTAACATGGCAGGTTTCAATGCATGGCGCAGTACGATACGACGCAGCGGCAACCCTTTGGCGCGCGCAGTGCGGATAAAGTTGGAGTGCATCACTTCAATCATCGAGCCACGGGTGATACGTGCGATGCTGGCGATATAGGCCAGAGACAGCGCCACCATCGGCAGCAGCATGTAATTCCACTGCCCGCCGTTCCAGCCACCGCCCGGCAACCAGCGCAAGGTGATGGCGAAGACCAGCACCAGCAGCGGCGCAACGACAAAGCTGGGTATCACGACGCCCGTCATGGCGACCCCCATCACCGCGTAATCCCACAAACTGTTTTGCTTAAGCGCGGCAATAACGCCGGCCGTCACGCCGAGGATGACAGCAAGGAAGAAGGCGGCGAGGCCGAGTTTGGCCGAAACCGGGAAGGCGTGGCCGACCAGATAGTTTACGGAGTAATCTTTGTACTTAAACGATGGACCAAAGTCGCCGTGCGCCAGTTGCACTAAATAACTGACGTACTGTTTGCCGATCGGATCGTTCAGGTGATATTTGGCTTCGATGTTCGCCATCACTTCAGGCGAGAGCGTACGTTCGCCGGTAAACGGACTGCCGGGTGCCAGTCGCATCATAAAGAAGGAGATGGTGATCAGGATGAAGAGCGTCGGGATCGCTTCCAGAAGCCGACGCAGGATGAATTTTAACATTGCCGTACCTACCAGGCTGTTGCTTCACAAAGTCAAAAAGGCGGCGCTACAGCGCCGCCACTGTCGATAGCCTGAGTGCTATTAATGTTTAATGATATACAGGTTTTTATCGAGGGTTTTATCCAGCGGGTCATTGCCGGTGTAACCGCCAACGTACGGTTTCACCAGACGCGCATTCACGTAGTAGTAAACCGGCACGATGGTGCTGTCTTTATCCAGAATCTGCTCAGCTTTCTGGTAATCCGCGACACGGGCTTTATCGTCAACCGCTTTCACCGCATCGTGGATCACTTTATCGAAGTCCGCGCTCTTATAGTGCGAGGTGTTACTGCTGCTGTCAGACAGCATGATGTTCAGGAACGAGGTTGGCTCGTTATAGTCTGCACACCAGGCCGCACGGGAAACATCGAAGTTGCCCTGATGGCGGGTATCCAGGAAGGTTTTCCACTCCTGGTTTTCCAGCTTGATGTTGACGCCGATGTTCTTTTTCCAGATCGAAGAAGCGGCGATAGCCAGTTTCTTATGCAGATCCGAGGTGTTATACAGCAGGTTGAAGGTCAATGGCTTATCAGCGGTATAACCGGCTTCAGCCAGCAGTTTTTTCGCTTCTTCGTTACGCTTGTTCTGATCCCACTTGAACCAGTCTGGCGGCAGCAATTCCATACCATCGGTGGCTGGTGGGGTGAAGCTGTAGGCGGGTAACTGACCCTGCGCCAGCACCTTGTTCACCATGATGTCGCGATCCAGACCCAGTTTCAGCGCAGTACGCACGCGCGGATCGGTGAATGGCGCTTTCTGGTTGTTGATTTCATAGTAATAGGTGCAGAGATACGGCTTCACCATCAACTCTTTGCCGTTATCACGCTGCAGTTTTTTGAACAGCTCGATCGGCATGTTGTTATAAGTGATGTCGCTGCCATTTTCAGAGAAGTAACGGTTCACGTCACTGACTTCTGAGTTAATTGGCAGGAAGGTCACCTTATTCAGCACGGTATGCGCGTTATCCCAGTATTCTGGGTTACGCACGATGGTGACACGTTCGTTGATGACGTGTGATTCCAGCTTGAAGGCACCGTTGCCGACCCAGTTTTGCGGCTGCGTCCACTGATCGCCAAACTTATCGATGGCTGGTTTATACACCGGAGACATCACGGAGTTGATCAGCAGCTTGTAGAAGTAAGGAACCGGCTCGCTGAGGGTCACTTCCAGCGTATGATCGTCAATGGCTTTCACACCGAGATCGGTGATCGGTTTTTTACCGGCAATGATGTCATCGACATTCAGGATGTGGCCGTACTGTGGATAGCTGGCGTAAGGAGATGCAGTTTTAGGATCGACTAAACGCTCCCAGCTGTACACGAAATCTTGTGCCGTTACCGGCTCACCATTGGACCATTTGGCATTTTTACGCAGATGGAAAGTCCAGACTTTAAAATCTTTGTTTTCCCAGCTTTCCGCTACGCCCGGAACCGGTTTGCCATCGCTGTCGCTGATGATCAGACCTTCGTACAGATCGCGTGCGATGTTATCTTCCGGCACGCCTTCAATTTTATGTGGGTCGAGTGATTGCACTTCATCACCGTTACCACGTACCAGCTCCTGTTTTGCTGCCAATTCAACGCCTGCTGGCACTGCGGCCAAAGCGGCATTCCCTGCCAGTGCGCCGATTGCTGCAAGAACGCCTGCGGCAATCAGGCTTTTTTTCGTGATGTTGTTCATTACTTAGCTCCAGTTTTATTATCGTCACCGGGTCAGTGAACTGCCCGGCGTACCCCGTTTCCGGGAGATCTCTGCCTGTCTGAACAGAGACCACTATCACCCTTCAGGGTTTACCACGTTAATGTGCCGTCCGACTGTAGCGCCGGTTCCACATATTACTCAATGTTTCTTTATGTAATAGTATTTCAATGCCAGCATATCTTGCGGATCCTTGCCGGTAAAACCGCCTACCCAGGGTTTCACCAGACGAACGCTGACGCGATAGTAAACCGGCACGATGGGCGAGTCCTTATCCAGCTGCGCTTCGGCCTGCTGATACAAAGATGCCCGTTGAGTGTTATCGGCAACCGTCAGGGTTTGCGCCATCAATTTATCGAAAGCATCGCTGTGATAAAATGCGGTGTTAATGGACGATCCGCTCAACAGCATGTTAAGGAAGGTTGAGGGCTCGTTATAATCCGAGCACCATGTCGCACGCACCACATCGTATTGTGCCTGATGGCGTGTCTCCAGCAGCGTTTTCCACTCCTGGTTTTGTAGCGTCACTTCGGCACCGAGATTCTTTTGCCACATTGAGGCGGCAGCGATGGCCTGCCGTTTGTTCTGTTCAGAGGTGTTATAGAGCAGCGTGAAACGCAGCGGATGCTGAGCATTGAAGCCTGCTTCTGCCAGCAGTTGCTTCGCACTGGCGTTGCGCTCGGCCTGAGTTTGCTTCGACCATGCCGGCGCTTCAGGCGAGATGCCGTGCGTAAATGGCGGCGTCAGCGCATAGGCGGGGATCTGACCTTGCCCCATGATCTTGTCGGCGATGATGTCACGATCGAGCGTCAGCTTCAGCGCTGTTCGTACCCTGGCATCATCGAACGGGGCTTTTTTGTTATTCATCTCATAGTAGAAGGTGCAGAGCACAGGGCTGACTTTGACTTGATCGCCCAAATCCTGCTGCAACTTCTTGAACAAATCAGGAGGCACCACGCTATTGGTCATGTCCGTGCCGCCGCTGCGATAGCGGTTGATGTCACTGTTTTCGGAAGAGAGCGGCAGAAAAACGCCCTCATCAATCACGCTGTGCGCGTTATCCCAATATTGCGGATTACGCTTCAGGACAATCTTTTCATTCACTACCCAGTCAGCCAGCGTGTAGGCACCATTTCCCACATAGTTCTGCGGTTGGGTCCACTGCTCGCCGAATTTTTCAATCGCCGCGCGATACACCGGCTTCATCGCGGTGTGGGCCAGCATATCGACAAAATAGGGAACAGGCTCAGTGAGTGTCACTTCGAGGTGATGCGCATCAATCGCTTTCACGCCCAGTGAATCCGGCGAGGCTTTGCCCGCCAAAATGGCGTCGATGTTGGCGATATGGGCGGCTTGCAAATAACTGGCATAGGGTGAAGCTGTTTTCGGATCGGCCAGACGCTGCCAGCTGTAGACGAAATCTTGCGCGGTGACGGGTTCACCGTTGCTCCAGCGCGCATCTTGACGCAGGGTGAAGGTCCAGATACGCCCTTGCTGGTTGCTCCACTGCGTTGCAACGCCGGGCACAATCTGACCGTTGTTATCGGTCTCAACCAGCCCTTCGAGCAAATTGCGGATAACGTTGGATTCAGGCACCCCTTCCGTTTTTTGCGGATCGAGAGAAGACACTTCACTGCCGTTGTTGATGACGATGCGCTGTGTTGCGGATAATTGCGTCCCAGCCGGGATGTCAGCTGCCTGACTGTGAGAGACAAAACCTGCACCTGCCAGACAAAGCGCCAAAGACGTGCGCGCAACCTTTTTCGCTACCATGCTTTTCATCAACAAATATCAACCTTAAATAAAAACCTGATAGCGAGTAAGCAAGAAGCGTACACATTTGTCGCGAACAGGGAAAAAATTTGTGATGAGCCGAAAATTATCAGAACCGATGCCCGCACGCCAAAGCTAAACAGCAAAAATGTTAGCTAATTCTCTTTTATCATGGAGTCCGCGACAGGAGAAGTGTTAATTTTTACCCTGAAATATTGTTTAAGTAAATGTTTTATAAGCAATAAGCCATCATTCAGTCGATTTTCTCGCCAATAAAGCTCTGCAACCCGCCATTTTACTGTTAACGCTGCCAAACCCTCGACTAACAATATGAAACGTTATTTGAGACGATAAAACATCCGAATAGTGACTAATTAAAATGAATATGGCAGTGAAATATACTGTGATAATTATCACATATATTTATTGATGAACTGGCGCAGGAAGGAAAAGTAGTAGCAAAAGTGATAATAGGCAAATCATATTAAGCCAGCCGAATAATTTCACCCTATTGGTGCAAAATACTGGCCTATTGCACCAACATGGATCACGAAAGTTATTTTTTAACTGAAAACACCGACAATTTAATTCAGCAAACCCGGAAATATCGCTTTCATTCCGGTGACAACAAACTCAATCCCCAGTGCCATTAATAGTAATCCCATGATTCGGGTAATCACGTTAATGCCTGTTTGCCCTAAAACGCGCACCATTAAAGGGGCAGCCCGAAACAGCAACCAACAGCAGAAAGCGAAAATCGCAATGGCGATAGTGAAACCGATCAGGTTTATCCAGCTGTGGTAACGCGTGCTCCAGACGATGGTCGAACTGATCGCACCCGGGCCGGCCATCAAGGGCAAGGCCAGTGGCACCACACCAATACTTTCACGAATCGCGGTTTCTGACTTTTCTTGCTTGTTTTGCTTATCCTCGCCCAGCTTGCCGCTGATCATCGACATCGCGATTGTTACCACCAGAATGCCCCCGGCGATACGGAATGAGTCAATGGAAATGCCAAACAAATGGAGAATGGCATCCCCCAGGAACAGTGAGGTCCAGAGAATGATCGCCACAGCAAGATTTGCCGTAAAGTTGGTTTTATTCCGCTCAGCGACCGCCTGGTAGCTGGTCATGCTGATAAACACGGGGATGATCCCTACGGGATTAACCAGGGCAAATAAACCGACAAAAAACTTAACGTAGCCGGAAAAATCAAGTAGCACGGGGTTCACGGTGAGCTCCACGAAGGTAGTGTTTCAAATCGCGCTTAATGTAGTGCATAAGCCGGACGGAAAACCAGTGGGGTAAGCGGAAATATATGCTGCTATTTCCACTTACTTCCAGTTTATTCCTCTGCGAACAAGGGGTCGTCACCCACCTCACGTCATCTCAACCAGCCAAAACCGCTTAATGAGTTACTTTAGTTGCTAAAGTCGGTGCTGAAAGGTGTCAGCTTGGCGCCAGATTGATCCACATCAAAATTTGCCTACCTCATCAGGGGTAATCTTACCCCATCGAAACTATTGAAATAGGCGTAAGCATCTTATCCTGGAAACCCTTTTAGTAAGCAACGGCAATCTACTCGCCACTCTGAACAACGTATAAGCATAGCGCGACTATACTTTCGGACTCAGGCTTGCTTACTAAAAGAGTTTAACTTCCTTCAGGAGAGCACTATGGCCGTTACAAATGTTGCCGAACTTAATGCACTGGTAGAGCGTGTTAAAAAGGCACAGCGTGAATACGCCAACTTTAGTCAGGAACAAGTTGATACCATTTTCCGCGCTGCTGCACTCGCCGCTGCTGATGCCCGTATCCCCCTCGCCAAAATGGCCGTCGCCGAATCGGGCATGGGTATCGTTGAAGATAAAGTGATCAAAAACCACTTCGCTTCTGAATATATCTACAACGCCTATAAAGATGAGAAAACCTGCGGTGTGCTGGATACGGATGACACCTTCGGTACTATCACCATCGCTGAGCCGATTGGCCTGATTTGCGGTATCGTCCCGACCACTAACCCGACCTCAACCGCCATTTTTAAAGCATTGATCAGCCTTAAAACCCGTAACGGCATCATCTTCTCACCACATCCACGCGCCAAAGATGCCACCAACAAAGCAGCCGACATTGTGTTGCAGGCCGCCATTGCTGCCGGTGCGCCGAAAGACATTATTGGCTGGATCGATGTCCCTTCAGTAGAACTGTCTAACCAGTTAATGCATCACCCTGATATCAACCTGATACTGGCCACCGGTGGCCCAGGCATGGTAAAAGCCGCATACAGTTCCGGTAAACCGGCGATTGGTGTCGGTGCCGGTAATACGCCTGTGGTTATCGATGAAACCGCCGATATCAAACGCGCAGTCGCTTCTATCCTGATGTCCAAAACCTTCGATAACGGCGTCATTTGTGCGTCCGAGCAGTCAGTCATCGTGGTGGACTCGGTGTACGATGCGGTTCGCGAACGCTTCGCCAGCCACGGCGGCTATCTGCTGCAGGGCAAAGAGTTGAAAGCCATTCAGGATATCATCCTGAAAAATGGCGCGCTGAATGCCGCTATCGTTGGTCAGCCTGCGGCAAAAATTGCTGAACTGGCCGGTATCAGCGTCCCTGCGACCACTAAAATTCTCATCGGCGAAGTGAAGCTGGTGGATGAGTCTGAACCGTTTGCCCACGAAAAACTGTCGCCAACCCTGGCGATGTATCGTGCAAAAGATTATTACGACGCGGTAGATAAAGCAGAAAAACTGGTGGCTATGGGCGGTATCGGCCATACCTCTTGTCTCTACACTGACCAGGATAACCAACACGAGCGCGTGCACTTCTTTGGCGACAAAATGAAGACCGCCCGTATTCTGATTAACACACCCGCTTCGCAAGGCGGTATTGGCGACCTGTATAACTTCAAACTTGCGCCATCGTTGACGCTGGGTTGTGGTTCCTGGGGCGGTAACTCAATTTCTGAGAACGTCGGACCTAAACACCTGATCAACAAGAAAACCGTGGCCAAGCGAGCAGAAAATATGTTGTGGCATAAACTTCCGAAGTCTATCTACTTCCGTCGTGGTTCACTGCCGATTGCCCTGGAGGAAGTCGCCACCGACGGAGCTAAACGCGCCTTTATCGTCACCGACCGTTTCCTGTTTAACAATGGCTACGCCGATCAAGTCACTCGCGTGCTGAAAGCCCACGGCATTGAAACCGAAGTGTTCTTTGAAGTTGAAGCGGACCCAACGCTGAGCATCGTACGTAAAGGTGCTGAGCAGATGAATAGCTTCAAACCTGATGTGATTATCGCCCTTGGTGGCGGTTCGCCAATGGATGCCGCGAAAATCATGTGGGTAATGTACGAACATCCTGAAACTCACTTCGAAGAGCTGGCGCTGCGTTTCATGGATATCCGTAAACGTATCTACAAGTTCCCGAAAATGGGTGTGAAAGCGCGTATGGTGGCCATCACCACCACTTCCGGTACCGGTTCTGAAGTCACGCCGTTTGCGGTGGTCACTGACGATGCGACCGGCCAGAAATATCCGTTAGCGGACTATGCACTGACGCCTGATATGGCGATTGTGGATGCCAATCTGGTGATGGATATGCCACGCTCGCTCTGTGCATTTGGTGGTCTGGATGCGGTGACTCACTCTCTGGAAGCCTATGTCTCTGTCCTTGCAAATGAGTACTCTGATGGCCAGGCGCTGCAGGCACTGAAACTGCTGAAAGAGAACCTGCCTGCCAGCTATCGTGAGGGTGCGAAGAATCCCGTGGCGCGTGAACGTGTGCATAATGCGGCAACCATCGCCGGTATCGCCTTCGCCAACGCCTTCCTCGGTGTGTGTCACTCCATGGCGCATAAGCTGGGCTCGGAGTTCCACATTCCGCACGGTTTAGCCAACGCCCTGCTGATTTGCAACGTCATCCGTTACAACGCGAATGATAACCCAACCAAGCAGACGGCTTTCAGCCAGTACGATCGCCCACAGGCACGTCGTCGCTACGCTGAAATTGCCGACCATCTTGGATTGAGTGCACAGGGTGACCGCACTGCCCAGAAAATTGAAAAACTGCTGGCATGGCTGGAAGAGATGAAAACTCAGCTGGGCATCCCAACCTCTATCCGTGAAGCAGGCGTGCAGGAAGCCGATTTCCTGGCGAAAGTCGATAAGCTGGCAGACGACGCGTTTGATGACCAGTGTACCGGTGCGAACCCACGTTATCCGCTGATTGCTGAATTGAAGCAAATCATGCTGGATACCTTCTACGGCCGCGAATTCTCTGAAGCTGAAGGCCCAGTTGCTGAAGCCGCCGATGATAAAACGGTGAAAATCGAGAAAAAGACCAAAAAAGCCTAACCGGCTAAAAAACAAAAAACCCGCTGCGGCGGGTTTTTTTATCACTAAATAATCAAGCGTGCGGAGATTGCGCACCATAGATAGCTTTTAACGATCCTTCATCAATCGCCTGTTTATAGTGTTTACGGCAGACAGAAATATATCGCTCATTGCCGCCAATCACCACCTGCTCTCCTTCGCTGAACGGTTTACCGTTGGCATCAAGGCGCAATACCATGCTGGCTTTACGGCCACAATGGCAGATGGTTTTAAGCTCGACCAGTTTATCTGCCCATGCCAGCAAATATTGACTGCCGGTAAAGAGCTCGCCGCGAAAATCAGTGCGTAATCCATAACACAATACGGGAATATCCATATTGTCGACCACATCCGATAACGCTCTGACTTGCTCACGTGTCAGGAACTGACTCTCATCCACCAGCACACAATGAACCGGTTGCTTCGCATGCTCCCTGGCTATTTCCTGATTTAATTGTGTCGCAGCGTTATATAAAAAAGCAGGAGACGAAAGACCAATCCGCGAGCTTACCTTGCCCGCACCAAAGCGATCATCAATCTCGGCGGTATACACCAGAGTGCGCATGCCGCGCTCCTGATAGTTATAGGAGGACTGAAGCAAAGCAGTGGATTTACCCGCGTTCATCGCGGAGTAATAAAAATAAAGTTGGGCCATATGCAGAATCTCATCGCAGCACAAATCTGATGGCGCGCAGTTTACCATAAACAAGTAAACCTGTAGCGATGCATTATTTTTATCATTTGCTCAAATTAACGACAATGGCAGGTACGTGATTCATCATCGAAGTTAAAACAGCACTTTTTGGCAAAGAACAATCTATGCTGAGAATTTATTCAGCATTATTACCGCCAAAGTGTAAGGATTAGCACAACGTCACGGTGGCACACGCGGATAATCAAGGCTTCAGATCTAAGCGCTAATGGTAAATATATTTGTAAACCGTTATACAATGTGATTTCTGGTTTTTACTTTACGTTTTACTTTTTAATCTGACTATTGCAGTTATTTTTTAGCCCCACTATTATGAGTCGGCAGAACAACTCCCATTTATTATATTTTGAGATTAGGACAATGAGCGAAGCACTTAAAATTCTTAATAATATCCGTACATTGCGCGCGCAAGCTCGGGAATGCACTCTGGAAACACTGGAAGAGATGCTGGAAAAACTCGAGGTTGTCGTCAATGAGCGTCGTGAAGAAGAAACTCACGCGCAGGCTGAAAATGCTGAACGTAACCGCAAACTGGAACAATACCGTGAAATGCTGATTGCGGATGGTATCGATCCAAACGAACTGTTACAGGCACTTTCTGAGACCAAAGCACCGGGTAAAACCAAGCGTGCTGCACGTCCTGCCAAGTATTCTTACGTTGATGAAAATGGTGAAAATCGTACCTGGACAGGTCAGGGTCGTACACCAGCAGTGATTAAAAAAGCGATTGAAGAACAAGGTAAACAACTGGACGATTTCCTGCTGTAATTTTCCAGTGCTTCGAATTGTGAATAACGCTAACGTGAGTTCACTTTACACCGGGTAAGAAAAAGGAAGCCGCTGGCTTCCTTTTTTAATGCGTCGTTATTGCTGATAGAAGCGACGATACCAATCAACAAAGTTCTGCACGCCCTGCTCAACCCGGGTATGCGGACGGAACTGAATCGCGTCATATAACGGCTGGGTATCCGCACTGGTATTGAGCACATCTCCCGGCTGCATCGGCAGCATATTTTTCTTCGCTTCAATGCCCAACGCTTTTTCCAGTGACTCGATATAGGTCATCAGGCTGGTCGGCTGGCTGTTGCCGATATTGTAAACACGGTATGGCGCAGAACTGGTGGCCGGCGATCCTGCTTCCACGGTCCAGTTTTCATCAGCCTGCGGAATCACATCCTGCATGCGCACGATAGCTTCAGCAATATCATCAATGTAAGTGAAATCTCGGGTCATTTGCCCACGGTTATAGACGTCAATTTGCTCACCAGCCAGCATTGCGCGGGTGAATTTGAACAACGCCATATCCGGACGTCCCCACGGACCGTAAACAGTAAAGAAGCGCAGACCGGTGGTGGGCAACTGGTACAAATGGGAATAAGTATGCGACATCAATTCGTTGGCTTTTTTGGTGGCCGCATACAGAGAAATAGGATGGTCAACAGAATCATCCGTTGAGAAAGGCATTTTGCGGTTAAGCCCATACACTGAGCTGGATGACGCATACAGCAGGTGGCCAACTTTATGATGGCGGCACCCTTCGAGAATATTGAGGTGGCCAATGAGATTGGCATCGGCGTAAGCGTGTGGGTTATCAATTGAATAACGAACGCCCGCTTGCGCACCCAGATGGATCACGCGATCAAATGCATGATCATCAAATAATGAAGAAATGGCCTGGCGATCTGCCAGGTCCATTTTCAGGAAAATAAACTCGGGATGCTGAAGGATCTGGTCTAAGCGCGCTTGTTTCAGGCTGACATCGTAATAGTCATTCAGGTTATCGATACCGACGACCTGGTGACCGGCGGCCAGCAAACGCTGACTCACGTGAAATCCAATAAAACCTGCCGCACCGGTAACCAAAAACTTCATACATCCCTCATTTATTACACAATTTGAATTGATGCTCCGCGGCCGATAGCGTAATACGTAAAGCCGCGTTTGCTGATACGTTCCGGATCATACAGGTTACGACCATCAAAAATCACGGGTTGTTTTAACGCGGTTTTGATAACGTCGAAATCTGGCGCACGGAAGTTCTGCCATTCAGTACAAATGACCAGGCCATCAGCACCCTGCAACGCCGCTTCTTTGGTACCGGTCAGCTTCAGATCGTCGCGGTGGCCATAAATACGCTGCGCTTCTTCCATTGCTTCCGGGTCAAATGCCTGAATGGTCGCACCCGCTTCCCACAGCGTTTCCATCAGCACACGGCTGGAGGCTTCACGCATATCGTCGGTATTAGGTTTAAACGCCAGGCCCCAGAGAGCAAAGGTTTTGCCACGCAGATCGTCGCCAAAATGACGCTTGATGAAGCTCGGCAGTTTGTTCTTCTGTGAATCATTCACATCTTCTACCGCCTGCAACAGACGCGGCGTGTAACCAATCGACTCAGCAGTGCGAATCAGCGCCTGCACGTCTTTCGGGAAGCACGAACCACCGTAGCCACAGCCAGGGTAGATGAAGTGATAACCAATACGTGAATCTGAACCAATCCCCTGGCGGACTTTCTCAACGTCGGCTCCCAAACGTTCTGCCAGGTTAGAGATTTCGTTCATGAAGCTGATTTTGGTCGCCAGCATGCAGTTCGCTGCGTACTTGGTCAGCTCTGCACTGCGAATATCCATCAGAATCATACGATCGTGATTGCGATTGAATGGCTCATAAAGCTCACGCAACAACTCAACCACTTCGTCGTTATCGGTACCCACTACGATGCGCTCAGGACGCATACAGTCGCTTACTGCAGCCCCTTCCTTGAGGAATTCAGGGTTAGAAACCACATCAAACGGGATGTTCACATCACGTTTTTGCAGCGTCTCGGCCATTACTGCACGCACACGATCAGCCGTTCCCACAGGGACGGTAGATTTATCGATCACCACTTTATGATCGTTCATGTGCGCTGCAATTGTCCGCGCAACCGCAGTCACATATTTCAGATCGGCAGAACCGTCTTCATCCGGCGGCGTACCCACAGCAATAAATTGCATTACACCGTGGTTAACACCCTCTTCTGCATTGGTGCTGAACTTCAGGCGACCCGCTTCATAGTTAGACATCACCAGCGGCGTCAAACCCGGTTCGAAAATCGGAATATGGCCTTTTTTCAGGTTTTCGACTTTCTTTTCATCGACATCAATACAGAGAACGTCATGTCCGACTTCGGCTAACACCGCAGCCTGAACCAGACCGACATAGCCGATACCAAATACAGTGACTTTCATTGAATTATCCTGTGTTTAATGAATTACTTTTTGTTGCCTACAGCGCCTTCCAGCCATTGAGTAAAGTCTTTACCCAGTACTGGATGACGAACGCCATACTCAACGAAAGCCTGCATATAACCCAGTTTGTTACCGCAGTCATGGCTTACACCGGTCAGGTGATAGGCTTCAACGGTCTCTTTTTCCATCAGCATGGCGATGGAGTCAGTCAGCTGAACTTCGCCGCCAGCACCTGGAGGGGTTTTCGCCAGCAGAGGCCAGATGTCAGCAGACAGCACGTAACGACCCACAACCGCGAGGTTAGATGGCGCTTCAGAAGCTTTAGGCTTCTCAACCACACCCACCATCGGCGCGCTCTGGCCTGGCGCCAGGTCAGCACCTTTGCAGTCAACGACACCGTAAGCGGTCACATCAGCAACCGGCTCTACCATAATCTGGCTGCGGCCGCTTTCTTCGTAACGCGCCAGCATTTCTGCCAGGTTGTCTTTGGTCGGATCAGATTCGTACTCGTCGATGATCACATCCGGCAGAATCACGGCAACCGGCTCATCACCGACCAGTGGATGTGCACACATCACTGCGTGGCCAAGGCCTTTCGCAATACCCTGACGCACCTGCATGATGGTCACGTGTGGAGGACAGATAGACTGGATTTCGTCCAACAGCTGACGCTTAACGCGTTTTTCCAGCATGGATTCCAGTTCAAAACTGGTATCAAAATGGTTTTCGATGGCGTTTTTAGAAGAGTGTGTAACCAACACGATTTCGTTAATGCCCGCAGCGATACACTCATTCACGACATATTGGATCAGCGGCTTATCGACCAGCGGTAACATCTCTTTTGGAATAGCTTTAGTAGCAGGCAGCATACGCGTACCCAGACCTGCAACCGGGATTACCGCTTTTTTTACTTTAGACTTATAGGCAGACATCTAAATACCTCTCTTAATAGGCCGTTCAAGTTAATACTTGATATGTCGGTTTAAAAACGAAATGAGTATATCAGTTACTATCAGACGGATTTATCCTGGATGGAGCTAATCCGCGGAATTTAAGACTATTACCCAAGTGTAAAGCTTACCCCTGGTCCTGTCTCCAGCCCGCAAAAAATATAAATCCAATCGCTTATTCTTCAGCCGATAACATCAGCCGTAGCCTGCCACCCGCGCCCCACACATGGCACTGCCAGGCATCCGCGCGTTGACTGATCTGATTGAGGTGCGTACTGCCCATAGTACCAAGCGGCACGCCATTACTGAGTTGAATCTGATGGGTGTTAATGTGCAATGTGGCGTTGAGGCCAGCGGAGACCAGAATCAGGTTTTTCAACTGACGATGGTAGTACCCCACCAGCAAGGGGAACTGGCCACTGAGATTGGCCTGGCGTAACAGCATATTGACCTGGCGCAGCAGGCCGTTTAACTCAGGCAAGCGTTGTTTCTGTCCGGAAAGTTGTTCCTGTAACAGGCCGTTGAACAGCGCGCGCAACAGTAAGGCGGCCAACACGCCATTATCGCCTGCTCGGGTCACATCAAGACAGTAGAAGGCCAAATCCTTGTCGGACAACGCGGCAATATCCAGCACCAGCCCCGGCTGTTCAGCCATGGTCAGTTGGCGATAGTTAATGCGGCAATTGGCGATGGTTTGCTGAACCGGCGGTTGCAACTGCTTCAATAGCTTAGACGCAGCTAAAGGATCGCGAACCAGTGCATCCCAGTCCTGAAACAGCTGTTCATCTTCCTCAACTTTAGAAGTGAACATCGAAGGATAAAGACACTCATATACAGCTTCACGAAAACGCTCGAGGTTTCTGAGCGGCTTAAGCAGAACATCCTGAACCCCAAGGCGCAGGACATGCGCAATATCTGCCATGTTCTGCGTGGCGGAGATGATCAAAATTGGCACGCTATTGCCGCGACTGCGAATACGTTCGACGAACTGAAGCCCCCCCATGCGCGGCATCTCCAGATCGCAAATCACCAGATCCACGGCTTGAGCCGACAGTAAGGTTAAGCCATCGAGGCCATCTCCCGCTTCCAGCGTGCTGGCTCCCAGCCCTACCAACATAGTGTCTAACATCGAACGGAAAACGACCTCATCTTCGACAATGAGTATCTTTTTGCCGATTAGTGGTTTTTCCATTCTCTCCCCCTGCGTACCAGATATTTCAATAGTGGTTCATAAAACGCAGTTGCGCCTTTCAGAATTGACTGAAGTCGCACTGCCTGTGAATGAACAACCTGATTATCTGCCACGGACCAGCGGTAATAGTTCATCCATTTTTTTCTCGACGGCGGCTTTACCTGCCGCAATGGCTTCTTCTGCACGATGAAAATCCAGTGTGGATATCTGCGGACAAAACGGTTGAATCAGCACATCCGGTGGATCGCCCGCCATACGATTACGTTTAAGGCGGTTTTCCAGAATCTGGATGGATGTGGACATGATCTCCATGGCGCCCGGCGTTTGATTGGCCCGGCGGTGCGTCAGACCCAGTATGCGCTGGCGCAATTTTTTGCCCCAGCTTAATGCTTCAGCCGCGGCCTCTTCTTCGCCGCTCTGTGGTGTCACCGACAATAAATCCTGCTGCATTAAATGCGCGTCATGCTGTAAGTCCACCGCGATGACAATGTCGGCGCCAAGGGCGCGTGTCAGAGATATCGGTACCGGATTGACCACGGCACCATCCACCAGCCAGTAACCATTGTAGCCAACAGGTGGTAATAAGCCTGGCATACTACAGGACGCGCGTACTGCCTGATGCAAATCACCTTCGGTTAACCACAACTCACGGCCGGTACTTAAATTCGAGGCCACCACGCCAAAAGGTTTATTGCACCCCTCAATAAATTCATTGGGGATCAACTGACGGATGTGGCTGAACACGCGATCACCGCGAAGCAGACCACCACGCTGCCACGACAGATCCATGAGGCGGATCACGTCCCAATAGCGAAATGCGCTCACCCACTTTTCCATTACGCCCAGCCGCCCATTGACGTACGCCGATCCCACCAGCGCGCCGACTGAGCAGCCTGCAACCACATCAATTTCAATGCCGGCACGCTCCAGCGCATTAATCACACCAATGTGCGCCCAACCTTTGGCGGCACCTGAACCCAGGGCCAGCCCAATCCTCACCTTTCTCATCGCACCTCGTGATTAGTCTGGTACGTAGCATCCCGCTCAGCAGTCGGCTACCATAGCGCACACTTTAATTAACTTTAATCACTCACAGGAGATGACGTGTCTGAAAAGTGCCCCTGCTGCAGCGGAAAGCAGTATAGCTTATGTTGCCAGCCCTTTCTGAGCGGTCAGGCATTCCCTGCCAGCGCTGAACAATTAATGCGTTCACGCTATACCGCCTATGTTGAAAAGAACGCGGACTATCTGGCTGCGACCTGGCACTCCAGTAAGCGTGTGGCCGACCTTGAGACGTTATTATCTGAAAGTTTTTCCGGCACTGAATGGCTGGGCTTGAATGTAACCCGTTGTAATCATGGAAGCCACGAGAATGAAGCCTTTGTGACCTTTTTTGCGCGTTACCGCGAAAAAGAGCGCACTTCGGCCATCTATGAATGTTCACGCTTTCTTCGTGAGGATCAACGCTGGTACTATATCGACGGAACGGTGCCCGAGCTGGGGCGCAACGATCGCTGTCCTTGTGGCTCCGATAAAAAATACAAAAAATGTTGTGGTTAATCTGGACAGATGCACAACGGCTTTACCATTCATCGCTTTGACAGGACTCTGATCGAGATGCAAGCGCAAAACACGCAACGAAAAGTTTTACGGACCATTTGCCCAGACGCGAAAGGTCTGATCGCCAAGATCACCAACATTTGCTACAAGCATGAACTCAACATTGTGCAAAACAACGAGTTTGTCGATCACCGTACCGGGCGCTTTTTCATGCGCACAGAGCTGGAGGGAATTTTCAACGACAATACCCTGCTGGCTGATCTCGACAGCGCATTGCCAGTAGGTTCGGTCCGTGAATTGCAGAGTGCCGGCCGTCGTCGCGTGGTGATTTTGGTGACTAAAGAGGCGCACTGCCTGGGCGATTTACTGATGAAATGCGCGTTTGGTGGTCTCGATATGGAGATTGCTGCCGTCATCGGTAACCATGAAACACTGCGCTCGCTGGTTGAACGTTTCGATATTCCATTTGTGCTGGTCAGCCATGAAGGCCTGACGCGCGAAGAGCATGACAATCGCATGGGTGACGAAATTGATCGTTACCAGCCGGATTATGTGGTTTTGGCAAAATACATGCGTGTGCTGACACCGGCCTTCGTGCAGCGTTACCCTAATCAAATCATCAACATTCACCACTCGTTCCTGCCTGCCTTTATCGGCGCGCGCCCTTACCATCAGGCTTACGAGCGTGGCGTTAAAATTATCGGTGCCACCGCGCACTACGTGAATGACAACCTGGATGAAGGTCCAATCATCATGCAGGACGTGATCAACGTCGACCATAGCTACACCGCAGAAGAGATGATGCGTGCCGGGCGTGATGTCGAGAAGAATGTCCTGAGCCGTGCGCTGTATAAAGTGCTTGGCCAGCGCGTGTTCGTTTACGGTAACCGCACCATCATTCTGTAAGCTTCCTGGCGCTGAATTGTGCAACTCTTCAGCGCCACGGATGAAAAGTGGACAAACGATTCATATTTTTGTTTTCAGCACTTTACAGTCAGAGCGCATTTGGTATGATGCGCCCCGCTTTCAGGCACATTATTCAGGCCAGTGGCGGGATTCCCGAGCGGCCAAAGGGAGCAGACTGTAAATCTGCCGTCATCGACTTCGAAGGTTCGAATCCTTCTCCCGCCACCATCTGAATAATCTCCCCGCCTGAATCGTTAAGAGCTTTATATCCCTGGCGGGATTCCCGAGCGGCCAAAGGGAGCAGACTGTAAATCTGCCGTCATCGACTTCGAAGGTTCGAATCCTTCTC
>NZ_JBGMNK010000012.1:0-117450 GCF_051336905.1 Pantoea sp. C8B4 | reverse complement strand
ATATTTTTTACGTCCGGAGACGCTGATATCAATCCTGCGAGTGCCCACACAGATTGTCTGATAAATTGTTAAAGAGCAGTGCCGCGATTTCTCAAGCGGCGCGGGATGCGTATATTACGCTTTCCGCATTCTCAGTCAAGCATTTATTTTTGCTTTTCTGAAGGTTGCCTTGAAGACCACCTCCTGAACACTTCGCTTCGTAAGCCGTTGTTCCGTGTCAGTGGAGGCGCAGTATAGGGATTTCTTTTTGGCTGACAAGCGCTAAATGCAAATTAAATTCTGAGTGCTGTTTTTTTCGTCGAAACCCCACTAAATCGCCAGTTTTTCCAGCAGCGGAAAGCCATAACGCTGTAAAACGGGTGATAATTGCACCGCCTCCTCATCCATAAGGGTACAGAACGCCATATTCTGCCCAGAAGAAACGGCATGCGGCGCTTCATGTTCTAATAACCATACTGTGCGGCGTGCAATGGCTGCACCGGAATCCACTAACCGCGTCCCCTCAGGAAGCACCATTTGTAGCTCGTCACGTAATAGAGGGAAGTGCGTACATCCCAGAACCACAGTGTCAGGTGGCTCTTTCATGCGAAGCCAGGGTTGTACAGCACGGCGCACATCAGAGAGTGCGACCTCTTCACCATGAAGTTTCGCTTCCGCCAGCTCTACCAGTTCAGCAGAGCCCAGCATTTCAATTTTGCACTCGCGCGCAAACTGCGCCACCAGCTCATGTGTATAAGGACGCTTTACTGTGCCGCGCGTCGCCAGCAACCCCACTACACCATTACGCGTGAGACGCGCCGCAGGTTTAATCGCGGGAACCACGCCGACAACAGGAAATTCGAATCGCTCACGCAGCGCAGGTAATGAGACGGTACTGGCGGAGTTACAGGCAATCACGACGAGGGCAAGTGGGTACCGTTGGGTAATCGCCTCAACCACGGCAACGACACGCTCGACAATAAAGTCTTCGGTTTTTTCGCCGTAGGGGAAACCTTCATTATCGAAGGCATACAGATAGTGAAGATCCGGCAGTAATTGCCGGACTTCATCATAGACGGAGAGCCCACCGACGCCAGAGTCAAACACCAGCACGGTGGGACGCAGATCAGAAGCTGTAGCTGGCGCTGAGGTAGTACTCCGTTCCTGGAGTTGGATAGCCATACGCTGTCTCATAATCTTTATCGAACAGGTTGGCAATTCTACCACGAACGGTGAGTTGTGATGTGACCGGATACGAGACTGCGAGATCTACAGTGCTATAGCTTGGCAAGCGACGCTGGACACTTGAATATTCATTGGTGTTGTTATCGTAACGCTTTCCGTAATACTGGTAGATAACATCAATGTCGAAATCATATACCGTCAAACCCAGCTGATATTTGGCTTGTTCACGCGCACGACGCGCTAATGTTTCACCATCTGAATCGCGACGCGCGTCTAGATAGCCAAGTGTGATCTGATGATGGATAAAACTGGTATCAAAATCAGCTGTGGCTTCAATACCTTTCAGCGTAACGGCTTTTTCATTGTAATAGCCGCCCTCAAATGTGACAGGGTCAGAAGCATAAGTGATCAGATTACTCACTTTATTATGATAAGCAGCAATACGCCAATTTACGGGACCCGTTAACCCCTCTAATGCCGCTTCCCACTGTTTGGATTTTTCAGGTGCCAAATCAGGGTTAGAACTGATGCCGTAACGTTTTAAGCCATATAACTGCCCCAATGTTGGAGCCTGAAAACCTGTGCCATATGACAGAGAAGCTTTATATCCCGGTATAAACTCCCAGCCAGCGGCAGTTTGCCATGTACCGTGACGGCCAAAATCTTCATTGTCATCACCACGGGCTGAACCTTCGAGGGTGACGGTGCCGAATTGCTGCTGTGCTGTCAAATATGCGCCGGTATTGTCTTGCTTATAGCTATCTTGATCTCGCGGAGTCAGGTATTGGCCCACAGAAGTGAGCTTCTGCTGCTGCCAGTCCAAGCCCGCACTGACCATGCCATGAGCTATCGCAAGTGTGTTACCCCATTGCAGATTACGCTGTTCCATGTCGTCAAGACTATTGGAATCCGCATATCGTCCGTCCGTACTGACATAGTTATAGATTTTGTACTTCTGGTAACTCGCGATTAGCTGCGATGAATAATCATCTTTGTTGAAGCGGAGGCCTGTATCAAAAGAATGGTTATAAATCTGCTGTTCATCCTGACCGCCAGCATATCCCGCATCATAATCCGAATTAGCGGCATAGCCGTAGCCACGAAAGAAGCCAGAAAACTCTTCATTAAACTGGTGATCGACTCCTGCCCAAAAAGCTTTGTTGCGCCAACCATCGCGATCGCGGTCAACGGGTGAGGTGGAATCCGGCTGAACGTTGTAGCCGTTAGTGGCTTGATATGAACCTGCAATAGTAAGGCGCGTCTGATCGGTAACGTTTTGATTTACGCTACCGCTGTATTCCTGATATCCCTTGGAACCGAAACCTGCGGCAAGCGTGTTCTGATTATTTGGGTTTTGCGTAATAACGTTAACAACACCACCAATGGCATCTGCACCATAAACGGCTGAGCGCGGTCCACGTATGAACTCCACACGCTGAATGATAGAGACTGGGATTTGGTTAAAATCTGCCACCCCCGTGATGCCTGGCTTAGCAAAAGGCACACCATCGACCAAAATCAAGGTATGTCTTGCTTCAGAGCCTCTTACATACATCGATGCGCTCTGGCCAATACCACCATTCTGAGCAATATCTACACCCGGTAAGCGGCGAAGAACTTCAAGCAAGTTCTTCGACTGCCACTGATCTATCTCTTCACGTGTGACCACTGAAGTTGAAGCCAGCACCGATGAAACCGGCTGAGCGAAACGGTTAGCGGTGACGATTTGCGTATCATCATCCTGAGCGTAGCCATACGCAGCCCAGAGTGAAAGCGCCGTTGCACTGAAGGCACACAGCGTAGTTTTGCTTTTATTCATTGTTGTAAGCATCCAAAAGACGAAGCAGGATGCCGCAGGCCTACAACCGATAGCACGCGATGGTTGTAGTGATTGCGACGACACACCGGCAGGTCTTCGGGCTGAGAATCATAAATGGTGAAAAACTTCCCATCCCGCAGGACAGTGTTTGTCGATACCATCACCATGACATTCTTTTACCGCTGCGCGTCAGCTCCAGATTCACACTGGATTCCCTTTTAACTCAAGGAGGCCGGCTGTCGCAGTCTACGGTTAAGCAGGCCGCGAATCCAGACTGCTCGCCATCATCTTTTCACAGAACTGGACATCAGCAGGTGAATGCCTACAATCGCCCGGCAAGCAGGCTTATTACCAGGATGAACGATGACACCCGAACAACTCCCAATTGAACAATACGACGCGCAACTGGCGGAAAAAGTCAGCCGTTTACAGGCGATGATGGTGCCCTTTGCCGCGCCTGACGTGGAGGTGTTCCGCTCACCGGTCAGCCACTATCGTATGCGCGCCGAATTCCGCATCTGGCATGATGGCGACGATCTGTATCACATCATCTTTGATCAAGAGACCAAGCAGCGCATCCGTGTGGATCAATTCCCAGCGGCGAGCGAATTGATCAATCAGTTGATGCCAAAACTGATCGACGCGATCCGTGATAACCCGGCGCTGCGTTTCAAACTGTTCCAGATCGACTACCTGTCGACCATGAGCAATCAGATTGTGATCTCGCTGCTTTACCACCGCAAGCTGGAAGCGGAGTGGACAGAAGCCGCCACGATATTGCGTGATAAGCTGCGTGCCGAAGGTATTGATGTGCAGCTGATTGGTCGTGCGACCAAAACCAAAATCTGCCTCGATCGCGATTACGTCGATGAATGCCTGCCTGTAGCGGGCAAAGAGATGATTTACCGTCAGGTAGAGAACAGCTTCACCCAGCCTAATGCGGCGATGAACATTCAGATGCTGGAATGGGCGCTGGATGTGACCAAAGGTTCACGTGGCGATCTGCTGGAGCTGTACTGCGGCAACGGCAACTTCTCGTTGGCGCTGGCGCGTAACTTCCATCGTGTACTGGCAACCGAGATCGCCAAGCCTTCGGTGGCCTCAGCGCAGTACAACATTGCCGCTAACCATATCGATAATGTGCAGATCATCCGTATGGCCGCAGAAGAGTTTACCCAGGCAATGAATGGCGTACGTAGCTTCAACCGCTTAGAAGGTATCGACCTGAAGAGCTATCAGTGCGAGACCATCTTTGTCGATCCGCCACGCAGTGGATTAGATGAGGAAACGGTGAAGATGGTGCAGGCGTATCCGCGCATTCTTTATATCTCCTGCAATCCACAAACCCTGTGCGATAACCTCGCCACGCTGGGTGAAACGCATGAAGTGTCGCGGCTCGCGCTGTTCGACCAGTTCCCATATACCCATCATATGGAATGCGGTGTCTGGCTCACGCGCAAAGCGTAAAACAAAACGGGAACCCTGCGGTTCCCGTTGTTGTATTTAGCTCTTGTTCCTGGCGCGGCGGAAGCGCGTGGCAATCCAGAACACCAGTGCCACCATCAGGATGGTCGGAATGAAGTTGGAACCGATATCCGGATATTCAGCGCGAACCAGCGCGCTGTACACCAAAATACCCAATAGGAAAAACGCCGCAGCCAGTGAAGGCATGCCATCGGGCATGTTGCGGTTAAGGTAACGCTGATGCAGACACCAGGCCGCGAGGCCAAGGGCGATCAGCGGAAATATCGAAAAAGGCACAAACGTACTGAACAGCACCGAAAAGGAGCCGTTGATCGCTAAACCGGTGATAAAAGCCAGTAACAGGGTTCCTTTATCGCGAGGGTTTTGCTCAATCATTTCATTATCCTTATCACATTACTCTTCGGGTTTTTCCAGGGTAACCGCCAGACGTTCCTGCTCCCGGCGATACCAGTAATAAGCGCCTTTAGCGATCATACGCAATTGCAGCACCAGGCGATCTTCCAGCTTGCGACGCTGTTCGATATCCACATCCAGCGCTTCCGCACCGGCGCTGAACACGATTGTCACCATGGCTTCGGCTTGCGCTTCGGTAAAGCTGCGCGGCATGCGATTTTCCAGCTCAAGGTAATCAGCGAGCTCAGCAATAAAGTGCTGAATTTCTCGCGCAACTGCGGCACGGAACGCGGCCGATGTTCCGGAGCGCTCGCGTAGTAAGAGACGAAAAGCGTTGGGATTGTTCCCGATAAATTCCATAAATGTGGAAACGGAGGTCTTGATGATGCTGCCGCCTTTGGCAATGCGCTGGCGTGCCTGACGCATCAACTGGCGTAACATCAGGCCACTTTCGTCGACCATGGTCAGACCCAGTTCATCCACATCTTTAAAGTGACGATAAAACGAGGTCGGTGCAATCCCGGCTTCACGCGCAACTTCACGCAAACTCAGGCTGGCAAAACTCCTTTCTGCACTTAACTGACTGAAGGCTGCTTCAATCAGCGTACGTCTTGTACGTTCTTTCTGTTGCGCCCTGACGCCCATTTTCCCGGCCTTTTGAGTGATCTGGAAGGCACTATAACAAACTTTTCAGCGTACAGTGGCGCAAAGTTTGTGACCGCCTGTGTACCTCACGCTTTGTCAAAACTGGGGATTTTTCGCTGTTAGAATTCAGATGTGCGCGGTGAGATGTTAGAATCTCGTTGTAAAAATGTGATAGAAAAATAGGACGTACTGGTATGCAAAAGTCTTACGATTACGATGCCATTGTGATTGGCTCAGGTCCAGGCGGCGAAGGTGCGGCAATGGGCCTGGTGAAGCAGGGAGCGCGCATTGCAGTGATCGAACGCTACCATAATATCGGCGGCGGTTGTACTCACTGGGGGACCATCCCCTCCAAAGCTCTACGTCACGCTGTCAGCCGTATTATCGAGTTCAATCAAAACCCTCTTTATAGCGATCACACCCGACTCCTGCGCTCCTCATTTGCTGACATTCTGAATCACACCGAAAACGTTATCAGTCAGCAAACGGCCATGCGGCAGGGATTTTACGAACGCAACCGTTGTGAGATTTATCAGGGCGATGCCCATTTTGTTGATGCCAACACTATCGAAGTTGAACAGCCCGATGGCACCCGCGAACGCCTAACCGCAGAAAAATTCGTGATTGCGTGCGGTTCACGTCCTTATCATCCTGCCGACGTCGACTTTACGCACCCACGCATTTACGACTCCGACTCCATCCTCAACCTGCATCATGAACCTGGCCATGTGATCATTTACGGTGCCGGTGTGATTGGTTGTGAATACGCGTCGATCTTCCGTGGCCTGAACGTCAAAGTTGATTTGATTAACACGCGCGATCGTTTGCTGGCGTTCCTCGATCAGGAAATGTCAGATTCGCTCTCCTACCACTTCTGGAACAGCGGCGTGGTGATTCGTCACAACGAAGAGTTTGAGAAGATTGAAGGTGTGAGTGACGGCGTGATCATGCACCTGAAGTCAGGCAAAAAAGTGAAAGCGGATTGCCTGCTGTACGCTAACGGTCGTACCGGTAACACGGATTCACTGGCGCTGGAAAATGTCGGGTTAGAAGCCGATGGTCGTGGTCTGCTGAAAGTGAATAGCATGTACCAGACTGCGCAACCGCACATCTATGCCGTTGGCGACGTGATTGGTTACCCGAGCCTGGCTTCCGCCGCTTACGATCAGGGCCGTATTGCCGCGCAGGCGATCATTAAAGGCGAAGCCACTGCACATCTGATCGAAGATATTCCCACCGGGATTTATACCATTCCGGAGATCAGCTCAGTGGGTAAAACCGAGCAGCAGTTAACCGCGATGAAAGTGCCTTACGAAGTGGGTCGTGCGCAGTTTAAACATCTGGCTCGTGCTCAGATTGTGGGGATGCACGTGGGCAGCCTGAAGATTCTGTTCCATCGTGAAACCAAAGAGATTTTGGGCATTCACTGCTTTGGCGAGCGCGCGGCAGAAATTATTCACATCGGGCAAGCCATCATGGAGCAGAAGAACGGCGGCAACACGATTGAGTACTTCGTGAATACCACCTTCAACTATCCGACAATGGCCGAGGCCTATCGCGTTGCGGCGCTCAACGGCTTAAACCGCCTGTTTTAACGACGTATCCAGATAACCCTGCATATGGGTTTTGATTGCTTCTGCCAGCTGCTCATAGCGGCTGCGCAGAGGTGATCCTGGACGATATACCAGAGCAATCGTGCGTTGTGGCACCGGCTTGTAGCACGGCAAATAGCACACGCCATCTCGCACACGCTCATTCGGCACCGCCAGCGATGGCAGCAAAGTAATGCCGCTTCCTGCCGCGACCATGTTGCGTAGCGTTTCCAGGCTGGTTGCGCGGAAATGGGTATCTTCATCCGCACCGGCTTCAAAGCAGAAGCCCATGGCTTGATCGCGCAAGCAGTGGCCATCTTCCAGCATCAGCAGCTTTTCACCCGCCAGATCCGACATCGGCACACGATCGCGATCGTGCCATGGATGATCCTTGTATATCGCCAGCTTCATCGGCTCGTCAAACAGCGGCACCTCAATAAAGGCTTCGCTCTCTTTCACCAGCGCCAGAATGGCACAATCCAGTTTGCCGCTATCGAGCTGTGCCAGCAGTTGCTGCGTCTGTGCTTCATGCAGGTACATTTCGAGTTTGGGGAAAGTCTGGTGCAGCATTGGGATGATTTGCGGCAACAAATACGGGCCCGTTGTCGGAATCAGGCCAATATGCAGCGGACCGGACATCGCCTCGCCCTGCTGACTCGCCATCTCCTTCAGCACTTTCACTTCGCGCAGCACGGTTCGCGCCTGATCCACCAGCAACAATCCAGCCTGGGTAAATAACACCTTCCGGCTGGTTCGCTCCAGCAGCATCACACCCAGCTCATCTTCCAGCTTACGAATCTGCCCGCTTAAGGTAGGTTGGCTGACATGACAAGCATCAGCTGCACGCCGGAAATGGCGATGCTCCGCAAGCGAAACCAGATACTCCAGATCACGAATGTTCATTGATTTCCTCCAAACCACGATAGCCCGTGGCGATAGATAGAATAGCAATGAACGATTAGCCCTATCAAGCGATGAACAGGAATAATACCGGCCATAGCAAGCAATGTTGAAAATGAAGTTGAGATGACATCGAGCATCACCTGCGATGAGCTCGAAAAATCATAGTGTTGGCCGGGAGTGCCAGCCCTTGATGATGTGCCTATAACAATATGTATTTCTGAAGCTAGAGGTTGGCGGGCTACCGAAAAGGAGCCCGCTCTTTTTTTATGCCAAACGCTTTTTCGCTTCAGCGATGGCAAATGCAACTTGCTGAGGCGACACACCGCCCTGTGCATTACGCTTGTCGAGGCAGGATTTCAGCGACAGAATCGGGTAGACGTCATCCTCAATCACCGCACTGAACTGCTTCAATTGCGCCAGGCTTAACGCTTCCAGCGCCACGCCCTGCTTGATCGCTTCAACCACGGTTTCACCGACAATGTGGTGCGCTTCACGGAACGGAACGCCTTTGGCCACCAGATAGTCCGCCAGTTCAGTGGAGTTGGCGTAACCCTGTTCCGCCGCTTCCTGACAACGTGGGCGTTTCACCTGAATACCGTCCAGCACCAGTACCGACATGTGCAGACAATCAACCCAGGTATCGAGTGCATCGAACAGGCCTTCTTTGTCTTCCTGCATGTCTTTGTTGTAGGCGAGCGGCAAGCCTTTCAGTGTCATCATCATGCCGGTCAGTGCGCCTTGTACACGGCCACATTTGCCGCGAATCAGTTCCAGTGCATCCGGGTTCTTTTTCTGCGGCATCAGTGATGAGCCTGACGTTACTTTGTCAGACAGCTCAAGGAAGCCCGCTTCGCCAGTGTTGAAGAAAATCAGGTCTTCTGCGAAACGTGAAAGGTGAATCATGCCGATTGAGGCATCCGACAGCAGCTCCAGCACGTGGTCACGATCAGACACGGTATCGAGGCTGTTGCGTGTGGCAGATGCGAAGCCTAACCAACCCGCCAGCTGCTGGCGATCGATTTCATACGCGGTACCGGCCAGTGCGCCACAGCCCAGCGGGCTCACGTCTAAGCGCTTCAGCGTATCCTGCAGACGGCTTTCATCACGCGCCAGCATTTCTACATAGGCGAGGCACCAGTGTGCAAAAGTCACCGGCTGCGCGCGCTGCAGGTGCGTATAGCCTGGCATCACCGCATCCTGATTAGCTTCGGCGGTGGCAACGAGGGCAGATTGTAATTCGCGCGTGGCGTCCAGCAACACCGCGACCTGCTCTTTACACCACAGTTTCAGATCGGTAGCGACCTGGTCGTTACGGCTACGGCCGGTGTGCAGTTTTTTACCCAGTGCACCCACTTTGTCGATCAGCTTGCCCTCGACCCAGCTATGGATATCTTCGGCATCGCTTTGCAGAATCTGTTCTGGATTGGCGCGCACTTCTGCCAGCAGTTCATTCAATGCGACGTCCAGTTGCTGCTGCTCTTCGCTGCTCAGCACATTGACGGTGACCAGCGCCTTAGACCACGCTATCGAACCGGTGATGTCCTGCTCCGCCAGACGATAGTCAAAACGCAGTGAGTCATTAAACTGTTTGAACCGTTGGTCTGCTGCCTGCGAAAAACGTCCGCCCCAAAGTGCCATCTCTCATACTCCTGAATTCTGTTAAAGAAAGGGCGGCCCGAAGCCGCCCTTGCAAAATGTGATATCTGCTGCGGTGTTACTTCTTCTGCTCGTTCAGTGCACGAATGCGTGAAGAGAGAGAGAACAGACGGATGAAGCCGCCCGCGTGGCTGTGATCGTACACTTCGTCTTCGCCGAAGGTGGCGAACTCTTCTGAGTACAGGCTGTTCGCCGAGGTTTTCTGAATCGCAATGGCCTGGCCTTTATACAGCTGCAGCACCACTTCGCCATTCACCTCTTCTGCCAGTGATTCGGCAGCGGCCTGGATAGATTTACGCAGCGGTGCGAACCAGCGACCGTCGTAAACCACGTAAGACATTTCATGGCCCAGCTGCTCACGCCATTTGAAGCTATCACGATCCAGTACCAGCTGCTCAACCGCACGCAGCGCGTTGACCATAATGGTGCCGCCAGGAGTTTCATAGCAGCCGCGAGATTTGATACCGACCAAACGGTTTTCCACGATGTCGATACGACCTACGCCGTGTTTTGCACCCAGCACATTCAGTTTTTCCAGGCACTGGAACGGGCTCAGCTTCTCGCCGTTTACCGCCACCACACGACCTTTCTCAACGGTCACGGTGACGTTCTCTGGCTGATCTGGCGCTTCCAGTGGATCAACGGTCCAGACCCAGCAATCTTTGTTCGGTGCGTTCGCTGGGCTTTCCAGCACGCCACCTTCAGTTGAGATGTGCCACGCGTTCTCATCACGGCTGTAGATTTTTTCCAGTGATGCAGTGGTCGGGATGTTACGCACTTTCAGGTAATCCAGCAGCGCTTCACGTGAACGCAGATCCCACTCACGCCATGGCGCAACCACTTTCAGCTGTGGTGCCAGTGCGGTATAGGTGGTTTCGAAACGCACCTGGTCATTACCTTTACCGGTCGCACCGTGGCAAAGTGCGTCTGCACCCACTTTCAGTGCCAGTTCAACCTGCGCTTTCGCGATGATAGGACGAGCCATTGAGGTGCCCAGCAGGTAAGTGCCTTCGTACAGCGCACCGGTTTGCAGCACGGGATAAACGTATTCGCTGATGAACTCTTCACGCAGGTCAGCAACGTGACACTCAGATGCACCAGACTGCAACGCCTTCTTCTCAACGCCTTCCAGATCGGCTGGGTCCTGGCCAATGTTGGCCACGAATGCCACCACTTCACAACCGCCGTAATTCTCTTTCAGCCATGGAATAATGGCCGAAGTATCCAGACCGCCAGAATAGGCCAGAACGATTTTTTTGATGTTTTGCGTGCTCATGTCTTAAATCCTTGATTATGCGAGAATCCGGGTGCCAATCGACACGCCGTTGAAAAGGGTTGGCAGCTGTTCAGCATGGCGCCAGCTGGCGATATCAACCGGACGACCTAAAGTACGTGCGGCATCGAGTGCCGCGTTCACTTTAACGATCATGCCATCAGTAATAATGCCCTGATCGATCAGCTGCTGTGCTTTCTCGGCCGTCATCTCTTCGATGCGTTGACCTTTGCCATCGAGAATACCGCTGACATCTGAAAGCAGTACTAAATCAGCACCAATGGTCGCAGCCAGCGCGGTCGCCGCCTGGTCAGCGTTGACGTTCATCAAATCGCCGCCGTCAGTAATACCGATGGAGCTGATCACCGGCATATAGCCCGCGCTCAACAAGGTATTTACCAGCGCTGGATTACCTGGCGTCGCGTTGCCCACATGGCCAAGTTCCTCGTCGAACTGCGCCACGTTCACCAGCCCCGCATCACCGAGGCATAAGCCAACGGCACCAATGCCATACTTCTTCGCCCAGGCCAGCAAGGTCTTGTTCGCTGTACCCGCCAGGGCACCAGTAATAATGTCAATCTGATCGGCTGGCGTCACGCGCAAACCGTTCTTCTTTTTCACTGGCAGAGCGAGCTTCTTCATCAGCTCGTCAACCAGGCAGCCGCCGCCGTGCACAATGATCAGCGGACGCTGATGTTCATTGCGGTAGGCCAGCAGCGCATCAAACAAGCGGGCCAGCGCTTCTTCGCTATCCAGCAGCACGCCGCCCAGTTTAATGATTAATGGATTCATGGCAGTTTCCGTCCGTTAAATCAGTGACAGCGTTTCGGGGAAGCCGAAACGAATGTTTAAGCATTGAACCGCCTGCGAAGAGGCGCCTTTCAACAGGTTATCTTCGGCCGCCACCACAATCAGATGTTCACCTTGCATGGCAAAACCGATATCGCAGAACGGTAAACCGACGACTGCTTTCAGCGCCGGCACACCTTTTTCATACACGCGAACCAAGGGTTTGTCGTGATACGCCTTGTGGAAGGCATCCGCCACATCCTGCTGCGTCACGCCTGCTTTCAGGCGGCAGGTGGTGGTCGAAAGAATTCCGCGCGGGAAGCTGCCCAGATGCGGGGTGAAGATCACGGGCGTACCGAGGTGTGCCACGATTTCAGGATGATGACGATGGTTGAACAAGCCATACGGCTGCAGGCTCACTTCGCAGAAGCTGGTGCCGACGTTGGCTTTACGCCCTGCCCCGCTCACACCACTGGTAGCATTGATCACCGGCCATTGTGCATCGTTAAGCAGTCCCGCTTCGACCAGTGGTTTTAACGACAGCTGCGCCGCCGTGGGATAACAACCGGGTACCGCCACCAGCTGCGCATCTTTGATTTTTTCATGCTGCCATTCGGCCAGGCCGTATACGGCTTTATCCAGCCAATCCTGATGCTGATGGCTGAAACCATAATATTGAGTATAGAAAGCATCATCGTTGACACGGAACGCACCGGAAAGGTCGAACACCACACAGCCTGCTTTGAGGAATTCGGGTGCCAGATCGTGGCTGACTTCATGCGCGGTCGCGAGGAATACCACATCGACTTTGTCTGCCCACTCGGAAGCCTCACTCAGCGGCTGCAGCGGCAAATCGACAATGCCTTTCAGCTGCGGATGCAGATCGGAGAGTAATTTTCCGGCGTCCGGGCTTTGCGCTGAAACCGCCAAAGCGGTTATGTTCATATGCGGATGGCGATTCAGGTAAGTGGCAAGCTCTACGCCAGCATAACCACTGGCACCAACGATCAGCGTATTCAACATCAGGCTGTAACCCTTTTTACAGTCACTCATTCCGGGTCGCGGCTTTGCCCCGTTGCCCACGATGCCGTTTGCAGATGATTTTACTCTTCACTTGCAAGCGACGTTATTGTATTTTTATTCACTATTAATGCATGAATATTGATACATCCTAACCCAAGGACCGTCAACAGTGAAGACAAAATTACCACCTTTTATCGAACTCTACCGCCAGCTGATTGCCACACCATCGATCAGCGCCACCGACAGCGCGCTGGATCAGAGCAATGAAACTTTAATCAATTTGCTGGCGGGCTGGTTCCGCGATTTAGGCTTCAGTGTTGAAGTCCAGCCAGTCCCGGGGACGCGTCATAAATTCAACATGCTGGCACGCAGCGGCTTGGGTGCGGGTGGCCTGCTGCTGGCCGGTCATACGGACACCGTTCCGTATGATGATGGCCGCTGGACGCGCGATCCTTTCACCTTAACCGAGCACGACAACAAGCTGTACGGTTTGGGTACCGCAGATATGAAAGGTTTCTTTGCTTTTATTCTGGATGCGCTGCGTGACGTTGACGTGACCAAACTGAGCAAGCCACTGTACATCCTCGCCACCGCCGATGAAGAAACCACCATGGCCGGTGCAAAGTACTTTTCCGAATCCACTCAGCTGCGTCCGGATTGCGCCATCATTGGTGAGCCGACCTCACTGAAGCCCGTGCGTGCGCACAAAGGCCATCTGTCGAACGTGATTCGTATTCAGGGTCAGTCAGGCCACTCCAGCGATCCTTCACGCGGTGTAAACGCCATTGAGCTGATGCATGAATCCATTACCCAGCTGATGCAACTGCGCAATACCCTGAAAAATCGCTATAACCACGATGGATTTGCGATTCCTTATCCGACCATGAACTTTGGTCACATTCACGGTGGCGATGCTGCAAACCGTATCTGCGCCTGCTGCGAATTGCACATGGATATTCGCCCGCTGCCGGGCTTAACTCTGAGCGATTTGGATGGCTTGCTGAATGAAGCATTGGCGCCAGTGAGCGAACGCTGGCCGGGGCGTTTAACGGTAGGTGAACTGCATCCGCCGATTCCTGGCTACGAATGCCCCGCCGATCATGAGCTGGTAAAAGTGGTGGAGAAACTGCTGGGTGTGCCGACTGAAGTGGTGAACTATTGCACCGAAGCGCCATTTATCCAGCAATTGTGTCCAACGCTGGTTTTAGGCCCGGGATCGATCAATCAGGCCCACCAGCCAGATGAATTTATCGATACCGCATTTATTAAGCCAACTCATGCGCTTATCACGCAGGTTGTTCAGCATTTTTGTCACTGATTAACAATAGATGGGGCAATTCACTGTTAAAACAGTAAATTGCCCGGTCATTGTTCGGGATTTGATAATAAGAATAACTTATCTCGCTTCCCCTCAAGTTAATTCTATGAATTTCCGGTAGTTAGCAGCGAATTATCGTCAATTTAAGTCAATTGACGAACAGGAAGAACCGTGGCTAGATAAAAGACGATGTTATGCCCGTTGGGTGTAAGGGTACTTTCAAGACGATAAGGGTGTCAGGGTCAAATGAACGAACAATATTCCGCAATGCGAAGTAATGTCAGTATGCTCGGCAAACTGCTCGGGGATACGATAAAGGATGCACTGGGAGAGAACATCCTCGATAGGGTGGAAACTATCCGCAAACTCTCTAAGTCCTCCCGCGCAGGCAATGACACCGATCGTAAGGAACTGCTGAACACGCTGCAAAATCTCTCTAATGACGAGCTGCTGCCCGTCGCGCGTGCGTTTAGCCAGTTCCTCAACCTGACCAACGTGGCAGAGCAGTATCAGACCATTTCCCGCAGCGGCGATGGTGCGAACAATCCTGAAATCCTGAAGAAGACCTTTGAGCGTCTGAAGCAGCAAAACGACATCAGCGAAAGTTCGATTCGCCAGGCGATTGAAGAACTGTCACTGGAGCTGGTGCTGACCGCTCACCCAACGGAGATCACCCGACGTACGCTGATCCACATGCTGGGCGAAGTGAATAGCTGCCTGCAGCAACTCGACCACAGCGATCTCTCCGATTACGAGCGCACGCAAGTCATGCGTCGCCTGCGTCAATTGGTCGCACAAGCCTGGCATACCGATGAAATCCGTAAGTACCGCCCAACCCCGATTGATGAAGCCAAATGGGGCTTTGCCGTGGTCGAAAATAGCCTGTGGCAAGGCGTACCGGCATTCCTGCGCGAGCTGAACGAGCAAGTTGAAGAGACCTTTGGTATTAAGTTGCCCGTCGATTTCGTGCCGATTAAATTCACCTCGTGGATGGGCGGCGATCGCGACGGTAACCCGAACGTCACCGCGCCAATCACACGCCATGCGATGCAGCTAAGCCGCTGGAAAGCCGCCGATCTGTTCCTGCGCGACGTGGGCGTGCTGATTTCTGAACTGTCGATGTCCGAATGCAGCGATGAAGTGCGTGAGCTGTGCGGCGATCCAGAAGCGCTGGAACCGTACCGCATGATTCTTAAGCGCATCCGTGGCCAGCTGATGACCACGCAAGCTTATTTAGGCCGTCGTTTGAAAGGCGAGCGCCTGCCGCGCCCTGCCGATCTACTGGTATCAAACGATCAACTGTGGCAACCGCTGTTCGCTATCTATCAATCTCTGCAACAGTGCGGCATGGGCATCATTGCGAATGGCCAGTTGCTGGATACGCTGCGTCGCGTGAAGTGCTTTGGCGTGCCGCTGGTGCGTATTGATATCCGTCAGGAGAGCACCCGCCACACCGAAGCGATTGCGGAAGTGACGCGCTATCTGGGGCTGGGTGACTACGAAAGCTGGTCAGAAGCCGACAAGCAGGCGTTCCTGATCCGTGAACTGAACTCCAAACGTCCGCTGCTGCCGCATCAGTGGGAGCCGGGCGACAACACGCGCGAAGTGCTGGATACCTGTAAAGTGGTGGCAGAAGCGCCACAAGGCTCTATCGCCTCTTACGTGATTTCGATGGCGAAAACGCCGTCGGACGTGCTGGCGGTGCATTTGCTGCTGAAAGAAGCCGGCATTCCTTACGCGATGCCAGTAGCGCCACTGTTCGAAACCCTCGACGATTTGAACAACGCCAATGACGTGATGACGCAACTGCTGAATATCGATTGGTATCGTGGCTTCATCAACGGCAAACAGATGGTGATGATTGGTTATTCCGACTCGGCGAAAGATGCCGGCGTGATGGCCGCCAGTTGGGCGCAGTACGAAGCACAGGATGCGCTGATCAAGACCTGTGAGAAAGCTGGCATCACCCTGACGCTGTTCCATGGACGTGGCGGTTCAATCGGTCGTGGCGGCGCACCTGCGCACGCTGCACTGCTGTCGCAACCGCCGGGCAGCCTCAAAGGCGGCCTGCGCGTGACCGAACAGGGCGAGATGATTCGCTTCAAATATGGTTTGCCAGAAGTCACTATCGCTAGCCTGTCGCTGTATACCGGTGCGATTCTGGAAGCCAACCTGATGCCACCGCCAGAACCTAAGCGCGAGTGGAAAGAGATCATGAACGGTTTGTCAGCCCATTCCTGCGCCATGTATCGCGGCTATGTGCGTGAAAACCCGGACTTCGTACCGTACTTCCGCTCGGCCACGCCAGAGCAAGAGCTGGGTAAACTGCCACTCGGTTCACGTCCGGCGAAGCGTCGTCCTACCGGCGGCGTGGAATCACTGCGTGCGATTCCGTGGATCTTCGCCTGGACGCAGAACCGTTTGATGCTGCCAGCCTGGCTAGGTGCTGGTGCGGCGCTGCAAAAGGCGATGGATGAAGGCCATCAGGATCAGCTGGAAGCGATGTGTAGCCAGTGGCCGTTCTTCGCCACCCGTCTTGGCATGCTGGAGATGGTGTTCTCGAAAGCCGATCTGTGGCTGGCGGAATACTACGATCAGCGTCTGGTGGATAAATCACTGTGGCCTCTGGGTCTGCAGTTGCGCGATCAGCTGGCTGCGGATATTAAAGCCGTGCTGACCATCGCCAACGATGCGCACCTGATGGCTGACCAGCCGTGGATCGCCGAATCTATCGCGCTGCGTAACGTTTACACCGATCCGCTCAACGTATTGCAGGCTGAACTGCTGCATCGTGCACGTGCGCAGGAAGAGCGTGGTGATGAGCCAGATGCGCGTGTTGAACAAGCGCTGATGGTGACGATTGCCGGTGTGGCAGCGGGTATGCGTAATACCGGCTAGTTGCGATATGCGCTAATCATGAAGGGGCCAATCTGGCCCTTTTTTTTGGGCGGTGCGCGTCGCGGGAAGAGGCGGCAATTACGTAAAGTCGCTGTCTCGTCCCTGATCGCTCGGCGTGCGCCATCCATGGCGCCCAACGCTTTACTCCATTTGCCGCCTCTTCCCGCTGGGTAACATGGTGCAAATAAAAAAGAGGGCGCATTGGCCCCCTCATAATTCAATTTAAGAAAATCAGGCCGTTAAGGTTGGACGCACACCCAGCGTGTGACAGATGGCGTAACTAAGCTCTGCGCGGTTCAGCGTATAGAAGTGGAAATCCTTCACCCCTTCACGCGACAGAATTTTCACCATGTCCATGGCGATGTTAGCGCCGACCATTTTGCGCGTTTCTGGATCGTCATCCAATCCGGCAAACATCGCGTTCATCCAGCCCGGCACGCGCACGTTGGTCATGGTGGCGAAACGCTGTAACTGCTTAAAGTTCGATACTGGCAAAATGCCCGGCACGATTTCGACATCAATGCCTGCCGCGACACAGCGATCGCGGAAGCGCAGATAGCTTTCGACATCAAAGAAGAACTGCGTAATAGCGCGGTTGGCACCAGCATCAACCTTACGCTTCAGGTTGATCAAATCCGCTTGCGCACTTTTCGCTTCAGGATGCACTTCCGGGTAAGCGGCTACAGAGATATCAAAATCGCCCACTTCTTTAAGCAATTCGACCAAATCAGCGCCGTACATCTCAGGCTTGCCGCCGCCCGGCGGTAAATCACCGCGCAGCGCCACAATGTGACGGATACCGTTGTCCCAGTAATCACGCGCGATGGTGCGCAGCTCATCACGCGTGGCATCGATGCAGGTCAAGTGTGGAGCCGCTTCCAGGCCGGTGCGCTCTTTAATGCCTTTGATGATGCTGTGCGTACGGTCGCGCTCGCCAGAGTTCGCACCGTAAGTTACGGAGAGGAATTTCGGTTTAAGGATGCTCAGTCGATCAATCGAACTCCACAAGGTTTCTTCCATTTCACTGGTACGAGGCGGGAAAAATTCAAAAGAGACGTTAATTTGCCCGTTCAGCTCAGCCAGGCTTTGGTTCAACGCTTCGCGCTGATTGGCGTGAAAGAAACTCATCCAGATTACCTCGTCGTCACATATCGATTAACTTGCGGCCTGCGAACATCCATACGTTTAGACGTCCAGATGCACAAAATGAACCATTAGCGCGTTAGCGTCAACTTAAAATTAATGTACAGGCGTGACAAATATTCAATCAAGTTGAAAGAGTTTCATGTTCGCGGAGAGGGTGAAAAGCGCAGACGGCGGGCACCGTCTGCGTTACAAGGCAGGTTACAGTAGCTGTGCGAGGCGATTGATATCCGATTGTAACGCACCGGCTGTCACATCACGGCCGGCGCCTGGCCCACGGATCACCAGCGGATTGTCACGATACCAGCGGCTTTCGATAGCAAAAACGTTATCGCACGGCAGCAGTGAAGCCAGCGGATGTTCCGGACGCACCGCTTCCACCCCCACACGGGCTTTACCGTTGGCATCGAAACGTGCCACATAGCGCAGCACCAGGCCCATCTCCTGTGCCGCTTCAAAGCGTTGCAGCATTTGGTCATTCAACTCGTCGGCATTCTCGAAGAAGTGGTCAATCGATTCTTCTTCGCAATCCGACGGCACCAGCGATTCAACACGTACCTGATCCGGCTCGATGTCATAACCGGCTTCACGCGCCAGGATTACCAGCTTGCGCATCACATCCTGCCCCGACAAATCCACGCGCGGATCGGGTTCGGTGAGACCTTGCTGCCAGGCCTGATCCACCAGCTCACTGAACGGCACGGTGCCATCAAATTGCAGGAACAGCCAGGACAGCGTGCCGGAGAAAATACCACTGATGGCCAGAATGCTGTCGCCGCTTTCACGCAGATCGCGCACCGTATGGTTCACCGGCAATCCTGCGCCTACCGTGGCGTTATACAGCCAGTGACGACCGGTTTTGGCGAACGCATCACGAATCTGCCGCCAACTCTGGCTGCTGGATGCGCCTGCGACTTTGTTCGCGCTAATGACATGGAAACCGTGGCTGGCAAAATCAAGATACTGCTGTGCCAATGGTGCGCTGGCGGTGACGTCCAGAACCACTAAATCATCGAACGGATGGGCACGCATCCACAGGAACAGCGACTCTTCATCACGTTCTTCGGCTTCGTCATCAAAAAAGGCGAGCGCACGGCTGGCTTCCAGACCTTCGTAGCTCAGCAAACTACGACTGCTATCAGCCACGCCTGCCAGCACATACTCAAAGCCGGTACGCGCCGATAAGCCTTCCTGCTCGCGGGCAAACAACTCCAGCCAGCGTGAGCCGATATTGCCTTTGCCAAACAACATCAGACCGATGCGTTTTTCCGCGCGGAACAATGACTGGTGCAACCCCTGAATCAGGTGCTGTGTCGGTCCCACGCGCAATACGGCGACAATACTGATGTGATCTTCTGACTGCCAGACAAACTCAACCGGCTGGTCTTTGATTTGCTGCCAGAAACGATGGCTGTGCAGCGGGTTACGCGTCACGCCTGCACCGACCAACGCCACCAACGCTAAGCCATCGCGCAGTTGCAGATGACCCGGCAGCACAGCGTCCTGCAATAAATTGAATGCGCTGTTCACCACTTCGGAGGTATAGCAAAGTTGCAGTAGACGGCGGTCAGGATGGACGCCCATTGCTAACGGACGCAGTTGCGCACGCTTCAGCAGCAGATCGATCTCTTTCTGCTGCGTTTTGAAATCGTGGTTTTCCGGGATGTGAATCTCTACCAGGCACACATCGTCGTGGCTGGTGACAATACGCGCGCCGGTACCGGAAGCCAGTACGCGCTCAATGCGCGTTGAGCCCTGCTCAGGTTGATAGCTGCAACGCAACTGCAGATCGATATCGCTATTCGACACGGGCTGCAGCGTACGGGTATGCAATACCGGTGCGGCCAGACGCGCCAGCTCGCTGGCCTCATCCAAACGCAGTAACGGCAGCAAACAGGCGTCGGACACTTTACGCGGATCGGCGCTATACACACCGGCCACATCGCTCCAGATGGTGACCCGGTTTACGCCTGCCAGCGCACCGATCTGGGTGGCTGAGTAGTCCGAACCATTGCGCCCCAGCAACACCGTTTCACCGGCATCGCTACGGCTGATAAAGCCGGTTACCACCAAACGCTTATGAGGATGTTGAGCCAGCAGCGCCTGTAGCAATGGCCAGGACTTACCTTCATCGACCTGTGGCTGCGCAGCACGTTCGGCACGCAGGAAGTCTCGCGCATCCAACCACGCAGACTCAATATCACGCTGGCTCAGCACCGCCGCCATCAGGCGTGCCGACCAGATTTCACCGTGCCCCACCACTTCGGCATACACCGCATCGGTGATAGCGCCGTCAAGCAGGGCCGCCAGACGTTCCAAATCGCGAATAAAGGCAGCGGTCAGCGTTTCAGCAAATTCAGCAGGCAACAGCGCAGCGATCAGTTCGCTGTGAAAACGGCGTAAAGCTTGTTGCACCTGATGGGCAGATAAGCGATCGCTCTGGCTCAGTTTAAGCCAGTTAATCAGCTGGTTGGTGGTGCTGCCTGCGGCAGAGACCACCATTAAATCGCCTGGCTGGCTGTAATCCGCCATGATGCTGGCGACACGCTGATAACAACGTGCATCCGCCAGGCTACTGCCACCAAATTTATGCAACTGCTTGTTCGGCGTTCCCGCGCCTGCTGAACTTGTCATGCTTACTCCTCGGCTGCGATCCGGAATGCATTTTCCAGATCGGCGATTAAATCTTCGTGATCTTCAATTCCGACAGAAATACGCAGCAGCGTTTCTGAAATACCCGCTGCCGCGCGCGCTTCCGCAGACATGCCGGCATGCGTCATGGTCGCGGTGTGCGAAATCAGGCTCTCCACGCCACCCAGCGATTCCGCCAGCGTGAACAACTGCAGCGCTTTCAGGAAGCGACGCAGACGTGCTTCATCAGCGTCGAGTTCAAAGCTGAGCATCGCACCAAAGCCACGTTGTTGACGCACCGCGTACTCATGTCCGGCATTTTCCGGCAGAGACGGATGATACAGTTTTTTCACCAGCGGTTGTTGCTTCAGGTAATCAACAATCGCCAGCGCATTACGCTGTGCTGCTGCCATACGCGGCGCCAGCGTGCGCAGACCGCGCAGCAGCAGGTAGCTATCAAACGCTGCGCCGGTTACACCAATATTATTCGCCCACCAGGCAAGATCCGTGGCCATCGCCGGATCTTTAGAAATCACCGCTCCGGCCACCACATCCGAGTGACCATTCAGGTATTTGGTACAAGAGTGGATCACCAGATCGGCTCCCAGCGCCAGCGGATTTTGCAATGCCGGACTCAGGAAGGTGTTATCCACTACGCTGATCGCACCCGCTGCACGCGCCGCCTGGCAAATGCCTGCGATATCTACCACGCGCAGCAGCGGATTGCTTGGGCTCTCCACCAACACGAGTTTAGGTTTCTCGGCCAGCGCGGCTGCCAGAGCGGCTTTGTCACCCTGATCGACAAATTTCACGCGATATGCACCGCGCTTGCTCAGGCTGTCGAACAGGCGATAGCTGCCGCCGTAGCAGTCATGTGGGGCAACCAGCAGGTCGCCCGGCTTCAGGAACACGGTGGTCACCAGATGAATCGCTGACATCCCGGTATTGGTTAATACCGCGCCCGCACCGCCTTCCAGTTCCGCCAGCGCGCGTTGTACCACATCACGCGTGGGGTTACCGCGACGTGAGTAGTCATGTGCACGCGGCTCATTAAAGTCGAGGAAGTTGTAGGTGCTGGAGAGGTGAATCGGTGGGACAACGCAGCCATATTGCTCGTCATCATTCAAACCGCTGCGTACTGCGATGGTTGCCTGTTTACGCGTCATGGTGCTTACTGTTCCTGAAGTGTAATAAGAAGTGGCAACAGGATAACATTCAGCGCATAGACGTCAATACATCTGGACATCTAAATGTCTTTGCGTATAGATTGAGCAAATCATCAATACCCGCTAAAATTACGCGTCATCGCCTGGTGTTCAGCGCGCTTTCCTGTGAAAAGCGATGCGTAAGCATAAAACCGGCAGTTTAAGCGGTCAGGCATCGAAAAATCGGGCATAATCAACGGATTTCCCCATATTCAACTTTTATTGATTAAGGTAACCCATGGCTGAATGGAACGGCGAATATATCAGCCCTTACGCTGAACACGGCAAGAAGAGCGAGCAGGTTAAGAAGATTACAGTTTCTATCCCGCTGAAAGTGCTGAAAATTTTAACGGATGAACGCACGCGCCGTCAGGTGAACAACCTGCGTCATGCCACCAATAGCGAATTGCTGTGCGAAGCCTTTTTGCATGCTTTCACCGGGCAGCCGCTGCCAAATGATGTCGATTTGCGCAAAGAACGCAGCGATGAGATTCCGGAAGAAGCTAAGCAGATTATGCGTGAGATGGGCATCGATCCCGACACCTGGGAATACTGAGTCCAGAAACAAAAAAACCCAGCCAAGGCTGGGTTTTTTCTTGCTGCCGAATCCGAAGATTCGATGGCAAATAATCTTATTTCTTGCTGCCTGGGATGCTGAAACGCTTGTTGAAGCGATCAACACGACCACCAGAATCAACAACACGCTGCTTACCAGTGTAGAACGGGTGGCATTTGCCGCACACGTCCAGGTTCAGGGTACCAGTCATGGTTGAACGGGTGTTGATCACGTTGCCGCAAGAGCAGGTGATGGTCACAGCTTCGTATTTCGGGTGAATACCTTGTTTCATGGGAGAACCTCATAAAAGGCCGTGTCGCTCTCCGTGCCAGGCGAACCTGCACAGCACCACACGCGGTTGAACAATTAAGTGTATCTTTGACAAGTCATCTCATCAAAGGCGGCATAGTATACAGAAATTGACCGCACCAGGCAAATAGCAGCCGTTTATTCTCTGAGTCACTCGAGCCATTGGGAGGCGGTAAACGCCCTCATCCCAGTCAATCTGATGGAAAGAGCGAGCGCAGCCAATGTGGCTATGCGGTGTGGGCTGTGGCTGTGGCTGTGGCTGTGGCTGTGGCTGTGGCTGTGGCTGTGGCTGTGGCTGTGGCTGTGGCGTGAAGTATGACGAGGGTTGCATCAGCGTGTACACTACTTCTCCTTATTACAGAACCGGATAGAGATCGACATGCCCGTTGTTCAGGTTGCCCTGCCCGTTCCGCTGCCTCGCCTGTTTGACTACCTTCTGCCCGCCGATGCTGCGCAGCCGATGGTGGGCGCGCGCGTCAGCGTGCCGTTTGGCAATCGTAAAATGATCGGTATTGTGGTGGCTGTAAAGGAAACCAGCGATCTGCCTTTGACTCAGCTCAAACCGCTGGAAAGCGTGCTGGACGATCAGAGCCTGTTCTCTCCAGCTCTGTGGCGCATCCTTAACTGGGCCGCCAGCTATTACCATTCGCCGCTCGGCGAGGTGCTCAACCATGCTCTACCCGTGCTGCTGCGCCAGGGAAAACCGGCTCAGGAAGCGCCACTCTGGCAATGGGTGGTCAACGATGCCGGACGTGAAGTGGCCATGGAGAGCCTCAAGCGTGCGCCGAAGCAGCAGCAAGCTTTGGCGGCACTGCGCCAACAGCCCCTCTATCGCCATCAGGTCAGCGAACAGGACCTGACTGACGCGGCACTGCAATCACTGCGAGCAAAAGGTCTGTGTGATCTGCGCGAACATGCGCCGCAGATGCACGACTGGCGCACCACCTTTGCCGTGAAAGGCGATCGCCTGCGTCTTAACACCGATCAGGCGATGGCTGTCGGTGCGATGCGCAGTGAAGATGACCATTATGCAGCGTGGTTGCTGGCGGGGATAACCGGTTCGGGCAAGACCGAAGTCTATCTCAGCGTGTTAGAGAATGTGCTGGCGCGCGGCAAACAGGCGCTGGTGCTGGTGCCGGAAATCGGTCTGACACCGCAAACCATTGCCCGCTTCCGTGAACGCTTCGATGCGCCGATTGATGTGCTGCACTCGGCACTCAACGACAGCGAACGTCTTGCGGTGTGGCTGAGAGCGCGCCGTGGCGAAACCGCGATTATCATCGGCACGCGTTCCGCGCTGTTCACACCGCTGGCGCGTCCGGGAGTAATCATTATTGATGAAGAACACGACAGTTCGTACAAGCAGCAGGAAGGCTGGCGCTATCAGGCGCGCGATTTGGCGGTGTTTCGCGCCCACGAAGAAGATATTCCCATTGTCATGGGTTCAGCGACGCCTGCGCTGGAAACCCTGCATAATGTGCGCGTTGGCAAGTATCGACAGCTCAATCTCACCAAACGCGCGGGTAACGCCAAACCGGCGCTTCAGCAGCTTATCGACCTTAAAGGCCAGCAGCTTAAAGGGGGACTTGCGCCCGCATTGCTGGGCAAAATGCGCCAGCACCTGCAGGCCGATAATCAGGTGTTGCTGTTCCTGAACCGTCGCGGATTCTCGCCAGCATTAATGTGCCACGACTGTGGCTGGCTGGCCGAGTGTCAGCGTTGCGACAGCTATTACACGCTGCATCAACATCATCGCCAACTGCGCTGCCACCACTGCGACAGCCAGCGCCCGCTGCCCAATCAATGTCCGGGGTGCGGTTCCACACACCTGATGCCGGTCGGCGTCGGTACAGAGCAGCTTGAGCAACAGCTCAGCACACTCTTTCCCGGCGTACCTGTGTCGCGCATTGATCGCGATACCACCAGCCGCAAAGGTGCACTGGAGCAGCATCTGGCGGATGTGCATCGCGGCGGCGCCCGCATTCTGGTTGGCACACAGATGCTGGCAAAAGGGCACCATTTCCCCGATGTGACGTTGGTTTCGCTGCTGGATGTCGATGGCGCCTTATTCTCCGCCGATTTCCGCGCCGCCGAACGCTTTGCTCAACTCTATACCCAGGTGGCCGGGCGCGCCGGGCGCGCCGGTAAACAAGGTGAAGTACTGCTGCAGACGCACCATCCCGAGCATCCGCTGTTGCAGACGCTGCTGCATCGTGGCTATTTCGCCTTTGCCGAGGAAACCTTGCTGGAGCGCCAATCGGTGCAGTTGCCGCCGTGGACCAGCCACGCGCTGTTCCGCGCGGAGGACATGGACAATGCGCAGGCCGCTGAATTCCTCACGCAGCTGCGCAATTTACTCGAAGCCAGCCCGCTGAAAGATGAGGCCATGTGGTTAATGGGGCCGGTTCCGGCACTGGCACCAAAACGCAGTGGACGCTGGCGCTGGCAACTGTTGCTACAGCATCCTTCGCGTAAACGCCTGCAACAGCTGCTGAGCAGTTCGCTACCGCTGATCTCCACCCTGCCCGCCGCGCGCAAAACCAAATGGACACTGGATATCGATCCCACCGAGAGTTAGGCCGCATAACATCTGCGAGCCAGATCGAAAAAAGTCGCACAAGTCACAATTTTTATGCAAATTAAGTAACAACCTCACCCGGCGTTGGGTTATCAATAGTGCCCATCCCGGTTGAAGCCCGGCAATGTCTGAAAATCAATGCGCTGTACCGCGTCAGGAGTTATACGTTGGACCAGAAGCAACCTTCATCTGCTGCCACCATGAAAGATGTGGCCGAGAAAGCCGGCGTGTCTACCGCCACGGTTTCTCGCGCGCTGATGAACCCGGAAAAAGTCTCGGCTGCCACCCGGCAGAAAGTAGAACAAGCGGTGATTGATGTCGGCTATGCGCCACATGGGCTGGCACGCAATGCCAAACGCGGCGAAACGCAAACCATATTGGTGATAGTGCCGGACATCTGCGATCCGTTCTTTAGTGAAATCATCCGTGGCGTCGAAGTCACGGCGGCGCAGGAGGGCTATCTGGTGCTGATTGGCGATTGCGCTCATCAGGATCAGCAGGAAAAAACCTTCCTCAACCTGATGTTGACGCGCCAAATCGATGGCATGGTGCTGCTGGGTTCACAACTGCCGTTCGATGCAGGAATTGAAGATCAGCGTAACCTGCCGCCGATGGTGATGGGCAACGAATTCGCCCCGGAAATGGCTCTGCCTACCGTGCACATTGATAACCTGACGGCGGCATTTGAAGCCGTCAATCATCTGCTGCAACTCGGTCATCGCCAGATTGCCTGCATTACCGGGCCGGAACATATCCCGCTCAGCCAGTATCGTTTACAAGGCTACATCCAGGCTCTGCGCCGCAGCAGTATCGCTATCGATCCCACGATGATTGTGCACGGTGATTTCACCTTCGAAGCCGGTGCCAGTGCGTTGAAACAGCTGATGAGCTTACCGCAACCGCCGAAAGCCATTTTCTGCCACAGCGACTTGATGGCATTGGGTGCGATGAATCAGGCACGAAAGCTGGGCATGCGCATTCCGCAGGATCTTTCCGTGGTGGGATTTGACGATATCGAACTGGCACAGTATTACGATCCCCCACTCACCACCGTGGCACAGCCGCGATTTGCCATTGGCCGCGAGGCGATGCTGCTGTTGCTGGATGAACTGCAGGGCAAACGCGTCAACAACGGCTCACGTTTACTCGACGCGGAATTACGCGTGCGCGGAAGCACCGCACCCGCCACAAAACGGGAAAAATAGTCTAGGCTTCACTGCATTTTCAGCGGATTCTGAAGGCAGACTCTGCTGGTCAAAGTTCCAGCCCTTGAGTAACATGACGCATTCGTTGCCGGGCAATTAACAGAACATTTACACCCGTCTTAATTTAGGGTTTCGCCCATTGGCATTTTTTTGAAGGGTATCAGAACGAAAGTGGCACAGAGAGATTATGTAGGCCGCGGGCGTTCAACAGGGACGCGTCGCAAAAAACCCGCTGCAGGCCGCAGTAAGAAAAGCAAAGGCGGCTCCGGCACGTCAAAGTTGATGATCGTACTGGCCGTGGCCGTGCTGGTCACCTTTGCCGGTGGTTTATGGTTCATCTCTCATCATAAAAAAGAAGAGACTGAGGTCATTCCGAATCATAAAGCCAACGGCAACGGCCTTCCGCCTAAGCCAGAAGAGCGCTGGAAATACATCAAAGAGCTGGAAAATCGCCAAATCACCGTGCCTACGCCGACGGAACCGTCTGCTGGTGGTGGTGTGCAATCACAGACCCAGCTGACGGATGAGCAGCGCCAATTGCTGGAGCAGATGCAGGCTGATATGCGCCAACAACCGACGCAGCTCAACGAAGTGCCGTGGAACGAACAAACTCCGGCACAGCGTCAGCAAACTCTGCAACGCCAACAGCAGGTGCAGCAACAACAGCAACAGATGCAGCGCCAGCAGCAACAGTTACAGCAGCAACAACGCCAACAGCAGTTGCAGCAACAGCAGGCGACGCGTCAACAACAACAGCCAGCGCCGATAACGCGTGAACCGGTGCAACAGCCGAAACCGCAGGAAACGGCAAAAGCGAAACCGGAAGAGAAAGCCGCTTCGCAGCGCTGGATGGTGCAGTGTGGCTCATTTAAAGGCACTGACCAGGCGGAATCTGTGCGCGCAGGTCTGGCCTTTGAAGGTTTCGAGAGCCGTATCACCACCGGCGGAGGCTGGAATCGCGTGGTTATCGGGCCGTTTAAAGATCGCAGCAGTGCTGACAGCACCGTCAAACGCTTACACAGCTCCGGACACAGCAGCTGCATTCCGCTCGCTTTACCCTAAGCGATAAGTGCTCACCCCTCTGTGCTTACATCTGTAAGTCACAAGGGTGAGCGCACCTGCCCTTTCAAGTAAGACAAATCTCGGGGTTGAAACCCTTCAAACCTACCCCATATCTGGTTGCATGATACTCCGTGCTCTGTGCGCGAAGTTCCTTATCCACTGCAACAAGGGGTCTGCCCGTGACAACAATAGTAAGTGTACGACGCAACGGCCGAGTCGTGATTGGCGGTGATGGCCAGGCTACGCTCGGCAATACCGTGATGAAAGGCAACGTGAAGAAAGTGCGTCGTCTCTACAATGACAAAGTGATCGCCGGTTTTGCTGGCGGCACCGCAGATGCCTTCACCCTGTTTGAACTGTTCGAGCGCAAGCTGGAAATGCACCAGGGCCATCTGGTGAAAGCAGCGGTCGAACTGGCAAAAGACTGGCGTACCGATCGCATGCTGCGCCGCCTTGAAGCGCTGCTGGCGGTGGCTGATGAAAACTCCTCACTGATCATCAGCGGTAATGGTGACGTGATTCAGCCGGAAAATGACCTGATTGCCATCGGTTCGGGTGGTCCTTACGCCCAGGCAGCGGCACGCGCCCTGCTGGAGAACACCGACATTGGTGCGCACGATATCGTTGAGAAGGCGCTGAACATCGCTGGCGATATCTGCATTTACACCAACCACAACATTAACTTCGAAGAATTACCGTCTAAGGCTAAGGACTAAACATCATGTCTGAGATGACTCCCCGCGAGATTGTCAGCGAGCTTAACCGCTTTATCATCGGCCAGGACGGCGCAAAGAAGGCCGTGGCGATTGCACTGCGTAACCGCTGGCGCCGCATGCAGCTCGACGAAGAGCTGCGCCATGAAGTGACGCCAAAAAATATTCTGATGATTGGCCCGACCGGTGTCGGTAAAACTGAAATTGCACGCCGTCTGGCAAAACTCGCCAACGCGCCTTTCATCAAAGTCGAAGCCACGAAATTCACCGAAGTGGGTTACGTGGGTAAAGAAGTCGACTCGATTATTCGCGATTTGACCGACTCCGCCATCAAAATGGTGCGCAGTCAGGCGATCGAGAAAAACAAATACCGCGCCGAAGAGATGGCAGAAGAGCGCATTCTTGATGTCCTGATCCCACCGGCGAAAAATAACTGGGGTCAGGCCGAGCACACTGCCGAACCTTCTGCAGCCCGCCAGTCATTCCGCAAGAAGCTGCGTGAAGGCCAGCTGGACGACAAAGAGATTGAGATCGATCTGGCCGCATCAGCAGCCGGTGTTGAAATCATGGCGCCTCCGGGCATGGAAGAGATGACCAGCCAGCTGCAGTCGATGTTCCAGAACCTCGGTGGACAGAAGCAGAAAGCGCGCAAGCTGAAGATCAAAGAAGCCATGAAGCTGCTGATTGAAGAAGAAGCGGCAAAATTGGTGAATCCGGAAGAGCTGAAGCAAGACGCTATCGAAGCCGTTGAGCAGCACGGTATCGTGTTCATCGATGAAATCGACAAAATCTGTAAGCGCGGCGGCCAGAATGCCGGCGGCCCGGATGTATCACGCGAAGGTGTGCAACGTGACCTGCTGCCACTGGTGGAAGGCTGCACCGTGTCCACCAAGCACGGCATGGTGAAAACTGATCACATTCTGTTTATCGCGTCAGGCGCTTTCCAGGTTGCCAGTCCGTCAGATCTGATTCCAGAACTGCAGGGCCGTTTGCCGATCCGTGTGGAGCTGCAGGCGCTGACCGTGAATGACTTCGAACGTATCCTGACGGAGCCAAACGCGTCTGTGACCGTACAGTACAAAGCGCTGATGGGCACAGAGGGTGTGAATGTTGATTTCACGGAAGACGGTATCCGTCGCATTGCCGAAGCGGCATGGCAGGTGAACGAAACCACCGAGAACATCGGCGCGCGTCGTCTGCACACCGTGCTGGAACGTCTGATGGAAGACATTTCCTATGACGCCAGCGATCGCAACGGCGAATCCATCACTATTGATGCTGACTACGTTGGCAAACATCTGGACGAATTGGTGGCCGACGAAGATCTCAGCCGCTTTATTCTGTAAGGGTTCCATCGTTATCCGCTGCCCGGCCACTGTGCCGGGCATTTTTTTACGCAGGATATTGATGCAGCGCTTTTTTTAGCGGGTGATGATTTTGCCAACAATCGTCAGATAGCGATATACTTACCGCTCCTGTGGCAAACAGACGATACCCTCATGAAATACGATACTTCCGAACTCTGTGACATCTACCATGAAGAAGTGAACGTGGTTGAACCGCTCTTTTCCAATTTTGGCGGACGCACCTCATTCGGTGGGCAAATCACCACAGTGAAATGTTTCGAAGACAACGGCCTGCTTTACGATCTGCTGGAAGAGAATGGCCGGGGTCGTGTGTTAGTGATTGATGGCGGCGGCTCAGTTCGTCGTGCGTTGGTTGATGCGCAACTGGCACGGCTGGCGGCGCAAAACGAGTGGGAAGGCCTGGTGATTTACGGCTCAGTGCGTCAGGTTGACGATCTGGAAGAGCTGGAAATTGGTATTCAGGCGATTGCCGCGATTCCGGTTGGTGCGGCGGGCGAAGGGATTGGCGAAAGCGACGTACGCGTTAACTTTGGCGGCGTGACCTTCTTCTCCGGCGACCATCTTTATGCCGATAACACCGGCATCATTCTGTCGGAAGACGCTCTCGATATCGAGTAAGCCACAACAAAAACGGGTGCCGCAGCACCCGTCATGGGTTTAAGCATAGACGCTTAAACCTCTTCCATTTTTCCCAACAGTGCACGCAGGCGCTCCTGCCACACGTGCTGTTCTTCTTTCAGATGCTGGTTTTCGCGCACCAGTGCATCCTGGTTGCCGGAAGCCTGGCTGGCTTCGTTGCGCAGCGTATTATTCTGATCTTTCAGCTCTTCAATTTCCATCTGCAGCAGGGTGATGGTATCAATCGCCTGCTGTACTTTCGCTTCCAGTTTCTCGAACACTTCAAATGACATCTTTATGACCTCTCCTAAATCTCTTGCAAGGCGTTGATGGTGCTGGGACTGCCTTGTTATGGTGCGTCCAGCCACGATGTCCCGATTGTATGTAGCCACACCCCGCAAGTCCAGCGACACAAGGCCTGCACGGGCAGTCTGTAACACTTTTCAGTTAATGCTTAAAAAAACGCTCACGATCGCGCATTTTTGCGCGCGGTCACGATATTGGACTTAGGTAAAGCAGGGTTAATGGGCCTTAAAGAAAGGTAAAAGACGCGAAAACGCGCATTTTTATGACGGAGTACACATATTTTGATTTCGCTATTTCTCGTTTATGCTCGTTAACGATAAATTCACATCAGCCCTACATAAGAGCTGGGTGACTCATGGATTGAGAACAAAAACTGATAAAATTTAACCTCGCTTCAGGAATGCCATTATGAGTCAGACAACGAACACACTAAAAGGTCAATGCATCGCCGAGTTTCTCGGTACCGGTTTGATCATCTTTTTTGGTGCAGGCTGTGTTGCTGCATTAAAACTGGCTGGTGCCGCATTCGGTCAGTGGGAAATCTGTATTATCTGGGGTCTTGCTGTCTCCATGGCCGTGTATCTCAGTGCGGGCGTATCCGGCGCGCATTTAAATCCAGCGGTAACGGTCGCGCTGTGCCTGTTTGCTAACTTTGAAGGGCGCAAAGTGCTGCCTTACATCCTGGCGCAGGTTGCCGGTGCCTTCTGTGCGGCGGCGCTGGTTTATGGCCTCTACTACAATTTGTTCTTTGATTATGAAGCCAGCCATCAAATGGTGCGTGGCAGCGTGCAGAGCCTCGATCTGGCCGGTATCTTCTCAACCTACCCTAATCCACACATCAGTGTCGGTCAGGCGTTCCTGGTTGAGATGGTGATCACGGCGGTTCTGATGGCTGTGATCATGGCGCTGACCGATGACGGCAACGGTGTACCACGTGGTCCACTGGCTCCGCTGTTAATCGGTCTGTTGGTTGCCGTGATTGGTGGTTCAATGGGCCCGCTCACCGGATTCGCACTTAACCCGGCGCGTGACTTCGGTCCTAAGCTGTTCGCCTTCATCGCAGGATGGGGTGATGTGGCCTTTACCGGCGGCAAAGATATTCCTTACTTCCTGGTTCCGATTTTTGGCCCACTGGTGGGTGCTTGCCTCGGAGCCTTCGGTTACCGTTCACTGATTGGCCGTAACCTGCCGGTCAGTGTGGCGGAAGCCAGCAAAACAGAAAAACCGGTCGCACGCGCTGAGCAGCGTAAAGCGTAAGTTTCATCGTTAATCATCAGGAAAATAAAATGACTACGACTGATAAAAAATACATTCTCGCGCTCGATCAGGGCACGACCAGCTCGCGTGCCGTGGTACTTGATCATGACGCGAACATCGTCGCCGTCTCGCAGCGCGAATTTACCCAAATCTACCCGAAAGCGGGATGGGTAGAACACGACCCAATGGATATTTGGGCGTCACAAAGCTCCACGCTGGTCGAAGTGCTGGCTCATGCCGACATCCGTTCTGATGAGATTGCCGCGATTGGTATCACCAACCAGCGTGAAACCGCCATCGTGTGGGATAAAGAGACCGGTAAGCCGATCTATAACGCCATCGTCTGGCAGGATCCACGTACAGCGGACTACTGTAACAAGCTGAAGAAAGAGGGTCTGGAAGAGTACATCCAGCACACCACTGGTCTGGTGATTAACCCGTACTTCTCAGGCACCAAAGTGAAGTGGATCCTCGACAACGTTGAAGGTGCGCGCGAGCGTGCAAAACGTGGCGAGCTGCTGTTCGGTACCGTTGATACCTGGCTGGTGTGGAAAATGACCCAGGGGCGTGTGCACATCACCGACCACACCAACGCCTCTCGTACCATGATGTACAACATCCACAAGCTGGAGTGGGATCAGCGTATGCTGGAGATCCTCGATATTCCGCGCGAAATGCTGCCGGAAGTGAAAGGCTCTTCTGAAATCTACGGCCAGACCAACATTGGTGGTAAAGGCGGTACGCGTATTCCAATCGCGGGTATCGCGGGTGACCAACAGGCAGCCCTGTACGGCCAACTGTGCGTACAACCGGGTATGGCGAAAAACACCTACGGTACCGGCTGCTTCATGTTGATGAACACCGGCACCGAAGCGGTGAATTCAACGCACGGCCTGCTGACCACCATTGCTTGCGGCCCGCGTGGCGAAGTGAACTACGCACTGGAAGGTGCGGTGTTCATCGGCGGCGCGTCCATTCAGTGGCTGCGTGATGAGATGAAGCTGATCAGCGATTCAACGGACTCTGAATACTTCGCGCTGAAAGTGAAGGACACCAACGGCGTCTACATGGTGCCTGCGTTTACCGGTCTGGGTGCGCCATACTGGGATCCGTATGCTCGTGGCGCCATCTTCGGCCTGACCCGTGGTGCCAACGCGAATCACATCATCCGCGCAACGCTGGAATCGATTGCTTATCAGACACGTGACGTTCTGGAAGCGATGCAGAACGATGCGGGCACCCGTCTGCAATCTCTGCGCGTGGATGGCGGTGCGGTCGCCAACAACTTCCTGATGCAGTTCCAGTCAGACATTCTCGGTACGCGCGTTGAGCGTCCTGAAGTGCGTGAAGTGACCGCGCTGGGTGCAGCTTACCTTGCTGGCCTGGCGGTAGGCTTCTGGAGCGATCTGGAAGAAGTACGTGCGAAAGCGGTCGTTGAGCGTGAGTTCCGCCCAAGCATCGAAACCACCGAACGCAACGTGCGCTATGCAGGCTGGAAGAAAGCCGTGGCGCGTGCGCAAGCGTGGGAAGACGCTGAGTAAAACCTCTGACCCGCGGCACCCTGCCGCGGGTTTTTCTCCCCGCCCTGCTTTCCCCTCCGTGTTACACTGCCTGCCTGTTTTTTATCAGGTGCAACCATGAAACGAGAACTCGCGATTGAATTTTCCCGTGTGACCGAAGCCGCTGCATTAGCGGGCTATCACTGGTTAGGACGCGGCGATAAAAATGCGGCCGACGGTGCAGCCGTTCACGCTATGCGCATTATGCTCAATACCATTGATATCGACGGTCAGATTGTGATTGGCGAAGGCGAAATCGACGAAGCGCCGATGCTCTATATCGGTGAAAAAGTCGGTACCGGCCGTGGGGATGCGGTGGATATCGCTGTCGATCCTATCGAAGGCACACGTATGACGGCGATGGGTCAGGCCAACGCACTGGCAGTATTAGCCGTGGGCGATAAAGGTAGCTTCCTGCACGCACCTGATATGTACATGGAAAAACTGATTGTCGGGCCCGGCGCGCGCGGGGCTATCGATCTCAACCTGCCGCTCGACGCCAATCTGAAGAACATCGCCATCGCTCTGGATAAACCCCTCAGCCAGCTGACCGTGTCGATTCTGGCCAAACCGCGCCATGACGCGGTGATCGCGCAGCTCCAGCAGCTCGGTGTGCGTGTGTTTGCCTTCCCGGATGGTGATGTTGCGGCCTCGATTTTGACCTGCATGCCTGATAGCGAAGTGGATGTACTTTACGGTATCGGCGGTGCGCCAGAAGGTGTGGTGTCAGCTGCGGTGATCCGTGCAATGGATGGCGACATGCAGGCGCGCCTATTGGCACGTCACCACGTCAAAGGCGACAGTGAAGAGAACCGTCGTTTGGGCGAGCAGGAGCTGCAACGTTGTGCTGAAATGGGCATTAAAGCCGGAGAAGTGCTGAAGCTGGAAGAGATGGCGCGTAACGATAATGTGATTTTTGCCGCCACCGGTATCACCACCGGTGACCTGCTGAAAGGCATTACACGTAAAGGTAACATCGCTACCAGCGAAACCCTGCTGGTGCGCGGTAAATCACGCACCATCCGCCGCATCCAGTCGATCCACTATCTGGATCGCAAAGACGCGGCGCTGCATCAGTTTATCCTGTAATCGCCTGTTTGCCGCTCTCCGGATGACGTGAGAGCGGCCACCAGCACAGCAGCATCACCAGCGACGTGACAAACATCAGCATCCCGAGGCTCGACTGATCGTGCTGCGGCAGCAGCGCCGACAGCCAGGCAATCACGCCAGAGCCAAGATTCTGTATGCCACCAATCAGCGCGCCCGCACTCCCTGCTAACCATGCATACGGCTCCATCGCACCGGATGTCGCCAATGGGAACAGCATCCCGGCACCAAAGAAGAACAGTGCGGCAGGCACCAGCAGTGTCCAGATATTCATGATGCCGAACCATGCCGGCATCCACATCAGCAGCCCAGCCAGCAAGCAACTGTTTACGCCATACCACATCAGCGTATGCCAGGATTTCTGCTCGCGTCCGGCAAACCACGCACCGAAAAAGGCGGCCGGGATGGGCAGAATAAACAAGATGCTGACGGTGATGCCATCCAGACCGAGCACGCCACCCATCAAAACGCCACAGCTAGCCTCAAACACCGCAATGCCTGCCAGCGCGCCGACCAACAACAGCAGATAGCGGATAAAATTCCCGTCGCTAAGCAAGGTGGCATAACGACGCAGAAACGGTGTGGCAGGTGTATCCACCGGGCGCGTTTCTGGTAGCCAGCGCGCCATGGAAGCGGTGACGCCGACACACAGCAACAGCAGGAACGCAAAACAAGCGTGCCAGCCAAACAGATGCGTCAGCAGCGCACCAATGACCGGAGCCAGCAGCGGGCTCACCAGAATACCCATATTCAGCAGGCTATTGGCCTGGCGCAGTGCGATACCGGAATAGAGATCGCGCGGCATGGTGCGAGCCATCACCCCCGCGACGCCAGTACCCAAACCCTGCACCGCACTGCCCAGCACCAAAATCTGCAGTGATGGCGCAAACATGGCGATCAATGCTCCCACGGCAAAGATCGTCATACCGATAAGGATCACCGGACGACGGCCAAAGCTGTCTGACAGCGGACCGTAGATCAGTTGCGATCCACCATAGGTCATCAGATATGCGGCCATGACCTGCTGCATGCTGCCACTGCGCACGTTCAGGGCTTCAGCCATGTTCGCCATCGCCGGCACATAGATGGTTTGCGCCATCTGTCCGACCGCCACCAGCACGATCAGCATGAATAACAGGAAGCGGTTTTGTGTTTTATTCATCAACATGGAACAAAATGTCTGCCTGAGAAACAAAATAAAAGCAGCACTAAAAAAGGCTGCTGGCGATTAATGGCGGCAAAAATATCAGGATTGCGTGACAAATCGAGAGGTGAGCGCAAAGCGACTGACGCAGTGGTGTCAAGATTACGTACCGGGTCGTAACCCGACCGCTACAGTTGATGTGGAGTGCGCATCATTTGTCGCTGAGAGCCCTTTGCTCTCCGCCGGGCTGGAAATCTGCGACAGGGCTGACGATGATAGTGACACGCCTGAATAATCAATAATAAGGAGCGATCATGGCAGAGTGGATCAATGCGGAAGTACAAGAAGTGAAAAACTGGACCGATGCACTGTTCAGCCTGCGCGTTACCGCGCCAATTGATACCTTTACCGCCGGGCAGTTTGCCAAGCTGGCGCTGGAAATTGATGGTGAACGTGTGCAACGCGCCTACTCGTATGTGAATGCGCCGCACGATCCCTTACTGGAGTTCTATCTGGTCACAGTGCCTGAGGGTAAACTCAGTCCACGTTTGCAGGCATTGCAGTCTGGCGATCAAGTGATGGTGACCAAAGAAGCCGCCGGTTTCTTTGTACTCGATGAAATTCCCGACTGCAGCACACTATGGATGCTGGCGACCGGTACAGCAATCGGTCCTTATTTATCGATTCTGCAGCAAGGCGAAGATCTGGAACGGTTTGACAACATTGTGCTGGTGCATGCGGCACGTTTCGCCGATGACCTGAGCTTCTTGCCGTTGATGCAGCAGCTGCAACAGCGTTATCCGGGCAAATTACACATTCAGACGGTGGTGAGTCGAGAAGAGATCGCCGGTTCACTGCACGGTCGTGTGCCGCAGCTGATAGAGAGCGGTGAACTTGAACGTGCGGTAGGTTTGCCGATGACCGCTGACACCAGCCACGTGATGCTGTGTGGCAACCCGCAAATGGTGCGCGATACCCAGCAATTGCTGAAAGATACGCGTGAGATGCGCAAACATTTCAAACGCAAACCCGGCCATATGACCAGCGAGCATTACTGGTAATACGTGCGGTGTGAAGATTGTCAGACTTTTCCCAGTGTGGGTTTTGACTTTGGTCGGTAAAAACCGTTCTAATCGTGGGCTAAGTGAATGATTTAGGGCCGAAGCAATGAAGAATCTGCCAGTCGCGTTGCTGCTAAGCGTCGCGCTGACATTTCCCGCCTGGGCGGAGGATGCGACACCGCAGGATCGAAGCGATCACCTGCCTGCCGCCCCTTATCTATTGGCAGGTGCCCCCACCTTCGATATGACCATCGCGCAGTTTCGCGAGAAGTACAACGCAACGAATCCAGATCTGCCGTTGCAGGAATATCGTGCGATTGATAATCGAGACGATAAAAGCAACCTGACACGCGCCGCCAGCAAGATCAATGAAACACTCTATGCTTCTACTGCGCTGGAACAGGGCACCGGAAAAATCAAAACGCTGCAAATTACCTGGCTACCGGTTCCCGGCCCGGATATGAAAACCGCGCAGGCACGTGCGATGGATTACATGACGGCATTATTGCGATTTTTTGTCCCTGGCTTATCGCCTGCAGATGGACGGAAAAAGCTTGATGCACTGCTCAGCGCAGGCAAAGGCGCGCGCTATTTTGCCAGTACTGAGGGTGCATTGCGTTTTGTGGTCGCGGATAACGGTGACAAGGGATTAACCTTCGCGGTTGAGCCGATAAAACTCGCGCTCGCGACCCCTTGATCACCGCGGCAAAAATGACGAAAAGCAAAGCCAGCGACACGTTTGATCTCTATACTGTCTGGCAGACATCGCTGCCCGATGGCAGCGCTATTTCATGAATCGCGTTATGCGGAGGAAAGAATGCGACATCCACTGGTTATGGGTAACTGGAAACTGAATGGCAGCAAGCACATGGCAGGCGAGCTGATTGAAGGTCTGCGCAAAGAGCTGTCTGGTGTTGAAGGTTGTGGCGTAGCAATTGCTCCACCCACTCTCTATCTTGACCTGGCAAAACACGCCGTCTCCGGCAGCCACATTGCACTGGGTGCACAGAACGTTGACGTTAACCTGTCTGGCGCATTCACCGGTGAAACCTCCGCAGAAATGCTGAAAGATGTCGGCGCGAAATACATCATCATCGGCCACTCTGAGCGCCGTACTTACCACAAAGAAAGCGACGAGTTCATCGCGAAGAAATTTGCTGTGCTGAAAGCAGCCGGTCTGGTGCCAGTCCTGTGCATCGGTGAAACTGAAGCAGAGAACGAAGCGGGCAAAACGGAAGAAGTGTGCGCACGCCAGATTGACGCCGTGCTGGAAACTCAGGGTGCGGCTGCGTTCGAAGGCGTGGTCATTGCCTACGAGCCAGTTTGGGCGATTGGTACCGGCAAATCCGCTACCCCTGCGCAGGCCCAGGCCGTGCACAAATTCATTCGTGACCATATCGCGAAGAAAGATGCGGCGATTGCTCAGCAAGTGATCATTCAGTACGGCGGTTCTGTTAACGACAAAAATGCCGCAGAACTGTTCACTCAGCCAGACATCGATGGCGCGCTGGTTGGTGGTGCTTCACTGAAAGCCGATGCGTTCGCAGTGATCGTGAAAGCAGCTGCAGCAGCGAAAAACGCCTAAGTTTTTCGGCGTGTAATAAGGCGGCTGATAAGCCGCCTTAATGAGATGGTCACCTCCACCCTGTCGGGCGCTATGCTGACAGGGTGTTTTTCTTTCTGAAGGGGATCATCATGCAAAACGTATCGCTCATTGGTATCGATCTCGGCAAGCACTCATTCCATGTTCATGCTCAGGATAAACACGGGCATGCCTTATTACGTAAAAAGTTCTCCCGCTCACAGTTAACCACTTTTCTTTCCACCTGCTCAGCTTCTACTGTGGTGATGGAGTCCTGCGCCGGAGCACACTACATGGCGCGTCACATCAGTGCGCTCGGTCATCAGGTGAAGCTCATTTCTCCGCAGTTCGTCCGGCCATTTGTTAAAACCAACAAGAACGATTTTATTGATGCTGAAGCCATCTGCGAAGCCGCTTCGCGTCCTTCAATGCGCTTTGTTGCACCGCGTACTGAAGAACAGCAGGCGATGTCAGCCATTCACCGGGTGCGCGAGTCACTGGTGAGAGAGCGTGTCAAAATCACTAATCAGATGCATGCGTTCCTGCTGGAATTTGGCATCAGCCTGCCACGGGGTATCGCAGTTATCAGGCGGCTGGAAGCTCTGCTGGAAGAACACGCACTTCCACCGTATCTGGCCCGTCTGCTGGTGCGGCTACGCCAGCACTATATCTGGCTGAGTGAGCAGATAGACGAGGTGGAGCAGGAGTTAAAAAATCATCTGTCGGATGATGAGTCAGCACAGCGTCTCCTGACGATCCCGGGCGTCGGGATGATCACTGCCAGCCTGCTGTCGACAAAGCTGGGAGACGGAAAAAACTTTGCCAGCAGCCGGGATTTCGCGGCATCAACCGGGCTTGTGCCGCGACAATACAGCACTGGTGGCAAAAACACGCTGATGGGGATAAGCAAGCGCGGAGATAAAAAACTGCGACGATTACTGGTGCAGTGTGCCCGCGTCTTTATGCAGCGGATTGAACACCACCCGGGACGGCTGGCTGACTGGGTAAAAGAACAGCTGACGCGACATTGTTCGAATGTGGTGGCGTGCGGGCTGGCGAACAAGCTGGCAAGAATAGCGTGGGCGATAACGGCACACCGGACAGAATACAGTCATTAAAAAAGAGCTGACAGCGGGCTGCCAGCTCTTGCTTAGGTGTTTACAGTTACCATCTGGTTTTGCGACGACTGATCATTGATGACCTGAACGGCACAACGACCTGCGGATGAACCTGACATAAAAAATGGCTCACTGAAGCCGACGCCTTTTTCAGGGTTCCACAGGTGCGAACTTCATCGTGGCGCGGGACAATATCCCATCAGACGCCGTATAGATTTAAGCAAGCCTCTCGTCATTAATCAAAATCAGGGTTGCAAAAATGGAGGTGACCATAGATTTTTATTACCAGAGATTTAAAGGGTATGTGATGAGACAGTATTTCAAACCCACCCAACGTGATAATCGGTTTCCGTGAAGCTTGAGATTGGAAGCCATGATTAATGGTTCAAAATCTGGCATTGATGGTCCTGCAACTCCTCTGCAGAACCGCTGTTAAGCATTAACCAGTTACGTTCCAGCGCCAGCAGGGCTAAACGCCCATCCGGCAATGCCGTTAGCGCCATCCCATATTTTCCCATCTCGCTCCGCGCATTAGGCACTTCAGTCGCCAGACGGATAAAGGCACTTTGCTGGGCCAATTCAGCCGTCGACAGCGCACGAATCAAATAGTGATGTTTGCGCAGCGTAGCTGACTGCCACTGTTCGTTGAGCTTCGGGCTTAACGCATCAAGCCGTTGGCGCACATCAGGTCGCAGACAAGAGATGTGGATGTGCAGTTGATTCTGCGTACGGCCATATTGCGCGTTGATGGCCAGAGACAGCGCGCTGTCAGCAATCGGCGCACCGCGTTTCTTTGCCAGCAGACTACGCTGCAGCCAGGCAGCGGCAAAAAGATTTGGCGTAGCGGGTTCGAGAATGATCGGGCTTTCCATGCCAGTGATTTTCTCAATCGGCATCAGCAAATACTGTAAAGGCCCGTTGAGATCTTTCAACGTGACATAACCTTGTGCCGTATTCACTTGCTGGCAAGGGGCGGGATTGCCACTCTTCGCCAGATTGGGCACGCACTTCTCACTGATGATCTGCCAGAGGGCATTGGAGTTTTTCTGGAAATGGAAGGCGCTGACGATCAGTCCGACAATCAGCACCAGCAGTAAAACGGTTAGCAACTTCAGGGTGCGACGACTTCCCTGCATGGCCGAATTCCTCTGTTCATCACCTGCCAGCATCCTCGCCTGCCGTCTGGGCAATGTCACGGACTTTTACTGCTCTACAATGCAAAACGGCCAGTATCAGGCTGACCGTTTCTATTTGATGCGATGACGATTACGGTTTCATGACCTGATCGTAGCTGCCACCATCGGCGAAGTGCGCTTTCTGCGCTTGCGTCCAGCCACCGAACTTGCTGTCGATAGTGAACAGTTTCACCGGCGCAAAGGTGCTGGCAAACTTTTTCGCGACTTCAGGATCGCGCGGACGATAGAAGTTTTCCGCTGCGATGGTCTGGCCTTCTGGTGAGTAGAGATACTTCAGGTAATCTTCGGCCACTTTACGTGTGCCCTGCTCATCCACCACCTTGTCGACCACCGAAACAGTGGGTTCTGCCAGAATCGATTCGCTTGGCGTGACGATTTCGAACTTGTCTTTACCCAGTTTGTTCACCGCCAGATACGCTTCGTTTTCCCAGGCAATCAGCACATCGCCTATGCCACGTTCTACGAAGGTGTTGGTCGCGCCACGTGCACCGGAGTCCTGCACTTCCACGTTCTTGAACAGCGCCTTCACATACGCCAGTGCTTTGGCCTGGTCACCGTTGTTTTGATCCAGCGCCCAGCCCCACGCGGCCAGATAGTTCCAGCGTGCGCCACCTGAAGTTTTCGGGTTTGGCGTGATCACCGATACGCCAGGTTTAATTAAATCGTTCCAGTCATGGATGCCCTTCGGGTTGCCTTTGCGTACCAGGAACACGATGGTTGAGGTATAAGGGGCGGAGTTGTCTGGCAGGCGCTTAATCCAGTTTTTATCGATCCGACCACGGTCAGCAATAGCATCCACGTCAGACTGCAGCGCCAGGGTCACGACATCAGCACGAATGCCGTTGATCACAGAGGTTGCCTGCTTCCCTGAACCGCCATGAGACTGACGGATCACCACATTGTCGCCCGTTTCCTGCTTGTAGTGTGCGCTAAACGCTTTGTTGTACTGTTCATACAGCTCACGCGTTGGATCGTAAGAAACGTTTAACAGCTGGATATCCTTTGCCAAAACACTGGTGGAAGCCAGTAACAGGGTGACACCAATACTCCACTTGTTCATTGCTTGCTCTCCCGAGGTCGTTATAGAACAAGACTGACATAAACCAATCCAATGATTAAAGAATTAAAAATAAGTGGTTATAACTGGAGGGAATATAAGTGGGGATAAAAAAGGGCACGGTGGAGGCCGCGCCCTGATTCAGTTTGATTAGTAGAGTTTTTTCGCCGTATCCAGCCAGTCGCGCTTGAATGGGCGCTTCATGTTTTCAATCGCGTCAATGATGTCGTGATGCACCATCTTCTCATTCTGAATGCCGACACAACGTCCGCCGTAGCCCTGCAACAGCAGTTCGATGGAGTAGGCACCCATACGTGACGCCAGGATACGGTCGTAAGCACATGGCGCACCGCCACGCTGAATATGCCCAAGCACAGTGGCACGTGTTTCGCGTTTGGTTTCTGCTTCAATGTAATGCGCCAAATCGTCGATATCACAGATGTGTTCGGTAATGGCCACAATGGCGTGTTTTTTACCTTTGGCGATACCCGCTTTGATCTCTTCGACCAGCTCTTCACGGGTATAAGGAATTTCCGGCAGCACGATGAATTCACAACCACCGGCGATGGAAGCAGCCAGAGTCAGATCGCCGCAGTAACGACCCATCACTTCCACGATGGAGATGCGCTGATGCGAAGAGGAGGTGTCGCGCAGACGGTCAATCGCTTCAACCACGGTTTCCAGCGCCGTGAAGTAACCGATGGTGTAATCAGTACCGGCAACGTCATTATCGATGGTGCCTGGCAAACCAATGCACGGGAAACCCATTTCCGTCAGACGTTTGGCACCCATGTAGGAACCGTCACCGCCAATGACCACCAGCGCGTCAATGCCGCGCTTCTTCATATTCTCAATGGCAACCTGACGAACTTCCTCATTACGGAAATCCGGGAAGCGCGCAGAACCGAGGAAAGTACCGCCACGGTTGATCATGTCGGACACGCTGTAACGGTCGAGGTTGATCATACGGTCTTCATACAATCCCAGATAGCCGTCGTAGATACCAAAAACTTCAAGGCCTTCACTCAGCGCGGAACGGACAACTCCGCGGATGGCTGCGTTCATGCCTGGGGCGTCACCGCCGCTGGTCAGTACTCCGATTTTTTTGATCATGACAACCTCTGGATTGTTCAAAACTAAGGATTATTCCTGCCTGCCGACCGGTGTAAACCCGCTCACGATCGTGCGGCTTAATAGTTGCAGATAGTATATCAAAGGCTTGATGCTGAATTGATTCAGGTCAGACAAGTTTTCGCTATTTTTTTACAGAGTTGTTAGCGTTACGTCATTTTTATAACGCAACGCCATGATATTTAAACGCTAAAACTGGAAAAAGCCTTGCTGATTTTCCGGCACCACCGAGCAGGGATCCTGATGGATGATAACATCCGAACCGGGAAACTTAAGCCGCAATGCTTGCTCGATCTGATCCGCTACCTGATGTGCCTGCACCAGCGGCAGGTGGTCATCCATTTCCAGATGAAGCTGAATAAAACGGGTGGGCCCGGATTGACGCGTGCGCAGTGCATGGGCTCCGCGCACACCTGGCCAATCGCTAACCAAATCGATAATCGCCTGCTTCTCTTCTTCCGGCAATGCACGGTCCAGTAAAGATTGCACCGCTTCATAGCCCATGCGCAAAGCGTTGTAGAGGATGTACACCCCAATCCCCAGCGCAAAGAGCGCATCTGCCCGGACAAAACCATAGCTGCTTAACACCAAAGCCACCAGGATCGCGCCATTCATCACCACGTCAGATTGATAGTGCAGCATATCTGCACGTATCGCCTGGCTGCGTGTCCGACGCACCACCCAGCGCTGGAAAGTCACCAGTAACAGGGTGGAAAAAAGGGCGATCACAGTGACGATGATACCGACCAGCGGCGCCCGTAATATATTGGGTGAGGCCAGATGCTGAATACCAGTGAGAAATAAAAACAGTGCCGAGCCGGAAATAAACATGCTTTGTGCCAGCGCGGCAAGCGACTCCGCTTTACCGTGGCCGAAGGTATGATCAGCGTCCGCAGGCTGGAGTGAATAGCGCACCACCAGTAAATTTGTCAGCGATGCAGCGATATCCACCAGTGAATCGACCAGGGCGGCCAACATACTGACTGAACCGGTCAGCCACCAGGCAAAAATCTTCACGATCAACAGTAATGTCGCCAGCGTCGTTGCCGCCAGTGCCGCGCGGTTGACGAGTTTCGCGTAGGAGGGATCCATGCCATGCCTCGTAGAAGCGTCTGCTCAGCGCAACGCCGTTAATCACATAATGGCTCAAGTTTATCATCGGCAAGCGTAAGCTGCGTGAATTGAATATTAAGGTGATGATGCAGCACAGGATTGGCAGATAAAAAAAACCCCCGCATCATGCGGGGGAAGACAGGGATGGTGTCTATGGCAAGGAAAACAGGGATACTATGTTACTGGTTACTGCTGGTACTACTCACTGCATGCAGCGGTGATGATGGCTGCAATCCTGAGAGCTGACGCATATCGTTAAGTCGCCGCTCATAATTCTTCTGCAATGTCGCTTGCTGTGCAGGCGTTAGCAGGTGATACATCTGGTTGCGAACCCGAGCCATCTCAACTTGCAGTTCTATCTGCGCGCGGGCTTGTTTCTCTGCCTGCTGTCGGATAGCCGATTCGTTAAATTTGTCTGCAATGACAAGGTCATGCATAGTTTCAATATCCTGAACGCTCATAACCGGGCGCTCATGTCGTGCTTGCTGCATCAGGTCTCGCATCTGTTGCCGCTGTTGTTCAGTCAGCTCAATGCCATCGAACATGTGGCTTTGCGGATTTTGCGTCATACTGCCTGTCGTCAATCCGCCGTTATGATGCATCTCGTCAATCGTCGTCGTGTCTGCTGCTTCTGCGCTGGCGTGACTGAGAACCATCGCTGAGGCAATGACGACGGCGGTTAAGTAGCGCATCGTTTACTCCCAGTTCGTTCCGTTTTGCGATTCAACGAGAGCTAGTGTACGGCGATAGCTGCAAACATCCGTCAGGGGGTGTAAAACTACGTAAAGCGTTGGATTGCAAGTCAAGGAACACGGTATTTTGCCTGCGGAGGGCAACAAAAAATGAATAAAATCCTGTTGGTTGATGACGACCGCGAATTAACTTCGCTGCTTAAAGAACTGCTTGAGATGGAAGGTTTTGAGGTGATTGTCGCCAGCGATGGCGAGCAGGCGCTTAACCTGCTGGATAACACCGTTGACTTGTTATTACTCGACGTCATGATGCCGAAGAAGAACGGTATTGATACGTTGAAAGAATTACGACAACAGCACCAAACTCCGGTCATAATGCTGACCGCTCGCGGTAGTGAGTTGGATCGTGTTCTTGGCCTTGAGCTGGGCGCGGATGACTATCTACCAAAACCGTTTAATGACCGTGAACTGGTGGCGCGTATTCGGGCTATTTTGCGCCGTTCAAACTGGAGCGAACAACAACAGCAGCATGACAATAGTTCACCCACGCTGGAAGTGGATTGCCTGCGCCTCAACCCAGGCCGCCAGGAAGCCAGCTTCGATAGTGAAACGCTGGATCTGACGGGCACGGAATTCACGCTGCTCTATTTGCTGGCACAGCACTTAGGTCAGGTCGTGTCGCGTGAGCACCTCAGCCAGGAAGTGCTGGGTAAACGCCTGACGCCGTTTGACCGCGCGATTGATATGCACATTTCAAACCTGCGTCGTAAATTGCCGGAACGTCGTGATGGTCATCCGTGGTTTAAAACGCTACGCGGACGCGGCTATCTGATGGTTTCGGCATCATGATTGGAAGTTTGACCACCCGCATCTTCGCCATTTTCTGGCTCACCCTGGCGCTGGTGTTGATGCTGGTTTTGATGGTGCCCAAACTCGACTCACGCCAGATGACCGCACTGCTGGAAAGTGAGCAACGACAGGGCACCATGATTGAACAGCATGTTGAAGCTGAGTTATCGCAAGATCCCCCTAACGACCTGATGTGGTGGCGCAGGCTCTTTCGCGCCATCGACAAATGGGCCCCACCCGGCCAACGCTTGTTATTGGTGACCAGCGAAGGCCGGGTGATCGGGGCACAGCATAATGAGATGCAGGTGATTCGTAACTTTATCGGCCAGTCTGATAATGCCGATCACCCGCAGAAGAAAAAGTATGGTCGTGTGGAGATGGTGGGCCCGTTCGCCGTGCAGGATGGTGAAGATAACTATCAGCTCTACCTGATCCGCCCCGCCACCAGTTCTCAACTGGACTTCGTCAATCTACTGTTTGACCGTCCGTTATTGCTGCTGATTGTGACCATGCTGATTAGCTCGCCGCTGCTGTTATGGCTGGCGTGGAGCCTGGCGCGTCCTGCACGTAAACTGAAACATGCTGCCGATGAAGTGGCGAGCGGAAACTTACGCCAGCATCCTGAACTGGAATCTGGTCCACAGGAGTTTCTGGCAGCAGGTTCAAGTTTCAACCAAATGGTGAGCGCACTTGAACGCATGATGACCGCACAGCAGCGTTTGTTATCCGATATCAGTCATGAATTACGCACGCCACTGACACGTTTGCAATTGGCTACTGCCCTACTGCGCCGTCGCAATGGTGAAGGTAAAGAACTTCAGCGTATCGAAACGGAAGCCCAGCGGCTTGATGGCATGATTAACGACTTGCTGGTGCTCTCACGCACTCAGCATAAAAATGCCTTAGTCAGTGAAGCGATGAAGGCGAACCAGCTGTGGAACGGTGTACTGGAAGATGCCAAATTCGAAGCCGAGCAGATGGGTAAAACCATGGATGTGCCGTATCCGCCAGGTCCGTGGCCACTGTACGGCAACCCGCATGCCCTGGAGAGCGCACTGGAAAACATCGTGCGTAATGCGCTGCGTTATTCCCACACGCATATCAGTGTGAGCTTCTCGGTGGATATTCAGGGTATTACCGTTCACGTTGATGACGATGGCCCAGGCGTCAGCGCTGAAGATCGCGAGCAGATTTTCCGTCCCTTCTATCGCACGGATGAAGCACGCGACCGTGAATCTGGTGGCACCGGTCTCGGACTGGCAATTGTGGAAACAGCCGTGCAACAGCATCGCGGTTGGGTGAAAGCCGATGACAGCCCATTAGGGGGTCTGCGGCTTACGCTATGGTTGCCGCTGTACTCCGCTCGTCAATAATTTGCTATGCTTCGGCCCTCGTTTCCGGGGGCCTTATGCTGAACATCGTTTTATTTGAACCTGAAATCCCGCCAAATACTGGCAATATCATCCGCTTGTGTGCCAATACAGGCTTCCAGTTGCATCTGATTGAGCCGTTGGGCTTTGCCTGGGATGACAAGCGTCTGCGCCGCGCCGGGCTCGATTATCACGAATACACCTCACTCAAAAAACACGCCAATTACACTGCGTTTGTCGAGTCTGAAGCACCACAGCGTCTGTTTGCACTCACCACAAAAGGCACACCTGCCCACAGCGCTGTGAGCTATCAGAAAGGGGATTATTTGTTGTTTGGTCCTGAGAGCCGTGGTTTGCCGGCAGAGATACTGAACGCGCTGCCAGCAGAGCAGAAGATCCGCATCCCGATGATGGCTGAAAGTCGCAGTATGAATCTGTCGAATGCGGTATCTGTGGTGGTTTATGAAGCGTGGCGCCAGCTTGATTATGCTGGCGCGCTGATCAAGAGCTAAATTCCGTCGCCGTACTCAAAGCCCGCGCCGTTGAAGAGTTGGTCCATATCCATCGAAGGTTTATCGCTGGTGGGTTTGCCAACGATACGCGCAGGCACACCGGCTGCCGTGGTATGCGGCGGCACCGGTTGTAGTACCACCGAACCCGCGCCAATTTTCGCGCCGCGCCCCACTTCAATGTTACCGAGAATCTTGGCACCTGCGCCAATCATCACACCTTCACGGATTTTCGGATGGCGATCGCCGCTGGTTTTTCCGGTACCGCCAAGCGTTACCGACTGCAAAATCGACACGTCATTTTCCACTACGGCGGTTTCACCAATCACGATACCGGTAGCATGATCGAGCATGATGCCGCGACCAATACGGGCTGCTGGGTGAATATCCACTGCAAAGGAGACGGAGATTTCGTTCTGCAAATAGACGGCTAACGCGCGGCGGCCCTCTTTCCAGAGCCAGTGGCCGATGCGATAAGCCTGTAATGCATGGAAGCCTTTCAGATACAGCAATGGCGTTGAATACTTATCAACGGCAGGATCGCGCTGGCGCACGGCTTGAATATCGTAAGCTGCAGAGACAATCATCTCTGGATCTTCGCGATACGCTTCCTCAACGATTTCACGTACCGCAATGGCTGGCATGATAGGGTTGGCGAGTTTGTTCGCCAGCATGTAGCTTAGTGCGCTGCCAAGATTTTCGTGCTTGAGTAAAGTCGCGTGATAAAAGCTGGCCAGCATGGGTTCACAATCAGCCAGCGCTCTGGCTTCAGCTTTGATGTTGTTCCAGACCAGTTCTAACTCTTCTGACGACATTGCTCTGTGCTCCCGATAAAAAAAGCGCCTGAGAGGCGCTGCAGGTGATTTAGCTGAGCATCCTGCTTCAGCTTTGGCTGTTTTCGTCCTTCCTTGCACGGCCAAGTAAACTCAATGCTGCCTCTCGCGCCGATTTTTCGCAATACAGTACCTGATAAATCTGCTCGGTAATGGGCATTTCAACACCCATTCTCGCCGCCAATGCTTTGACTTCTTTGGTGTTTCGATACCCTTCTACAACTTGTCCGATAATGCGCTGTGCCTCATCCACGCTCTCGCCTTGTCCCAGCATCATGCCAAAACGACGATTACGGGATTGATTATCGGTACAGGTCAGTACTAAATCGCCCAGCCCCGCCATGCCCATAAAGGTGGTGGGATCGGCACCCAGTGCAGCACCGAGGCGGCTCATCTCCGTTAATCCACGTGTGATTAACGCGGTACGTGCGTTGGCACCAAAACCGATGCCATCAGAAATACCGGCACCAATCGCAATCACGTTTTTCACCGCGCCACCCAGTTGCACGCCGATGAAGTCTGGATTGTTGTACACGCGGAAGCTTTTACCGCAATGCAGTTTTTGCTGCAGATCTTCAGCGAACTGTGCGTCAGTGGCAGCCAGCGCTATCGCTGTAGGCAGGCCCGCTGCAAGCTCTTTCGCGAAAGTTGGGCCGGAAACCACGGCCAGCGGAATTTGATCGCCGAGGATTTCACGCGCAACATCCTGCAAAAGCCGGCCAGTTTCTTTTTCGAGGCCTTTGGTTGCCCAGACAATTCGGGAATCTGCACGCAGATGCGGCTTCAATTGGGTGAGAACATCACCAAACACGTGGCTGGGCACCACCACCAACAGATCACGACTGGCACTCACCACCGTTGCCAAATCGGCTTCAGGAACAAGATTGTCAGGGAAAGGTACATCAGGCAGGAAAGCGGCATTACATCGGTCAGCCTGGAGCTGTGCCACACTGTGCGGATTGTGGCCCCAAAGCAGAACCGGATGGCCGTTACGAGCCAACGTAATGGCCAATGCGGTGCCGTACGAGCCGGCACCGATGACGCTAATCGAAGCGTTGAGGGTAGTCATCAGGCATCCTGACGTGGCGCTTCGCCTTCACCTTGCTGCTGCAGATAGTTCATGAACAGGGCATCAAAGTTAACTGGCGCCAGATTGAGCTGCGGGAAAGTACCACGAGACACGAGGCTGGTGATGCATTCACGTGCATACGGGAACAAAATGTTCGGGCAGTATGCACCGAGGCAATGTGCCATCTGAGTGCCTTCGATACCGCCGATGGTGAAGATACCCGCCTGCTGAACTTCGCACAGGAATGCGGTGTCTTCACCAACGGTTGCTGTCACGGTAACGCGCAGAACAACTTCATAGACTTCATCAGCCAGCTGAGATGAAGCGGTGTCCAGATCCAGTTTCACTTCCGGTTCCCACTCTTTCTGGAAAACCTGAGGCGCGTTTGGCGCTTCGTAAGAAACATCTTTGGTATAAACACGTTGAATCTGGAACTGCATTTCGTTTGTGTTATGTTCTGACATGTTACTAAATCCTGTGAGTTAAATTGTCTGACCGAAAAATTATGCCTGGAGTAAGGGATCCAGTCCCTGACGCCCATCCAGCGCGTAAAGATCGTCACAGCCACCAATGTGCTGCGCATCAATAAAAATCTGGGGAACTGTCGTGCGCCCGCTTCGCTGAATCATCTCTTCACGTTTCGCCGCGTTCCCATCAATAGGAATCTCCTGGAACGAAACACCTTTCTGATCCAACAATGCTTTTGCCCGGTGGCAATAAGGGCATGTGACTTTGGTGTAAATCTCAACATTAGCCATGCGGTTACCTCTGGGAATTATTTACCGCGTACCAGCGGCAGATTCTCACCACTCCAGCCGCTCACGCCATCTTTCAGCACGGAGACTTTTTCAAAACCTTCAGCGCTCAATTTAGCGGCTGACTCACCTGCGCTCTGACCAGTGGCACATACCACAATTATGGGCTGGGACTTGTGCTTTTCCAGTTCGGCAAAGCTCCCTTTTTTGATGTCAGCCGCTGCAATATTCACCGCACCTGAAATGTGCCCTTTGCGATAATCATCGCGCGAACGCACGTCTACAACCACCGCATCCTCTTTGTTGATCAGGTGGGTTGCTTCACCACGGCTGATTGTTTTTACCTTAGAGAACATTCCTTTAACGGTGGTCACAATCACCAGAACGAGTAAAACAACCCATGCCAGACTAAGGATGGTGTGATTGCTTGCAAACTGCATAATTTCTTGCATGAGGGGTAACGACTCCAGACCGGGCTAATAAGCTAAAACAAGGGTTCTGAGTATACCTGCGCCACTTAGCATGTACAGTCGCGAAGCGGGCAGAGTTACGATTTGTGCGTCATTTTCCAAAAAAAGTGTTCTAATCGCAAAATTGAGTCAAGGTTTATGCCGCTAAGCTCGGCACCGACATCTTTCGTAAAGCAAAACCCGCCCGGGATAACTGGTAAGCGGCTGTTCATCGTGGAATAATTATCGACTATGAAGGGAAAAGCGACCGTTACACACACAAGGACCTGTCACAACGGCCCAGCGCATCCGTTGTTATTTCGCTGGTCCGAAATCTCCCTGAGCTTGCTCTGCGCGGGCGCACTGTTATTGCCCGTTTACGCGCACAGTGCGGATGACAGTAAAACTCAGCTCAAGTCCATTCAGCAGGATATTGCTGACAAAGAGAAAAGCGTTAAAGCGCAGAAATTACAGCGCAGCAAACTTCTCGATCAACTGCAAAGTCAGGAAAAAGTGATTGCGCAAGCCAGCCGGCAGCTTCGGGAAACGCGCAATAGTTTGACCGCGCTCGACGGCGAAATCACGCAAATTACCACCTCCATTTCTCGTCTGGAAAAACAGCAGGCTCAGCAGGAAAAACTGCTGGCTCAGCAATTGGATGCGGCTTTCCGACAAGGCCAGCACAATGGGTTACAGCTGCTGCTGGGCGGTGAAGAAGCACAGCGCAGTGAACGCATTCTTGCCTATTTCGGCTACCTTAATGCTGCACGCCAGAAAAACATCGACGATCTCAAACAAACTCAGCAACAGTTGGCCGAGCAGCGTCAGGCATTGCAAGGTAAGCAGGAACAACAAAAATCCCTGTTAGCCCAACAGCAGTCGCAGCAGGCCAAACTGGAAACCGCCAGTGCGGCACGTAAGAAAACCCTGACGGTACTGGAAAGCTCGCTGGAAAAAGATCAGGCCGATTTGGTTGAGATGCGAGAAAACGAAAGCCGTCTGCAGGATAAAATTGCCAAAGCCGAACGCGAAGCGCGTGAGCGTGCCGAACGTGAAGCACGCGAGGCAGAAAAAGTACGCCAGCGTCAGGCGCAGGCAAAAGCCAAGGGATCAAGTTATCAACCCACACAAAGCGAACGTGAGTTGATGGCACGCACTGGTGGCCTCGGTAAGCCTGGTGGGCAGGCGGTGTGGCCGGTGAATGGACGTATTGAACACCGCTTCGGTGAATCCATGCAGGGTGAACTGCGCTGGAAAGGTCTGGTGATTGATGCACCAGAAGGCACCGAAGTGAAAGCCATCGCCGATGGACGCGTACTGATGGCCGACTGGCTGCAAGGCTACGGTCTGGTTGTGGTATTGGAACATGGTAAAGGCGATATGAGTCTTTATGGCTACAACCAAAGTGCGCTGGTGAGCGTGGGTACTCAGGTGAAGGCAGGACAGCCTATCGCCCTTGTGGGTACCAGTGGCGGCCGCGGCACGCCTTCGCTCTACTTTGAAATCCGACGTCAGGGACAGGCCGTCAATCCACTACCGTGGTTAGGAAGATAAGTGTTGTTTCAGCCTCAAAAGCTCTCAATTGCGTTCTGCGCACTGTTTTTCACACTATCGGCTCAGGCAGGTAAACTCTCAATTGTGATTGATGACTTCGGTTATCGTCCGGTTGAAGAGAATAAAGTGCTGCAAATGCCCGCTGCGATTTCGGTCGCTGTACTGCCGAATGCACCTCATGCTCGTGAGATGGCGACAAAAGCACATCAGGGCGGTCATGAGGTGTTGATTCACTTGCCAATGGCACCACTCAGTAAACAACCGTTGGAAAAAGATACCTTAACCCCAGAGATGAGCAGTGAAGAGATCGCACGCATTGTGCGGGATGCCTCGGGTAAAGTGCCTTTCGCCGTAGGTTTGAATAACCATATGGGCAGCAAAATGACCTCTAGCCTGCCCGGCATGCAGAAAGTGATGCAAGTGCTAAATCAGTACAATTACTACTTTCTCGATAGCATGACGATTGGTAATAGTCAGTCCATTCCCGCAGCGCAAGGTACGCATGTTAAAGTGCTGAAACGCCGGGTATTCCTTGATGACAGCCAAAATGAAGCAGCGATCCGTGAACAGTTTACCCGTGCCGTAAAACTGGCACAGCGCGATGGCTATGCCATTGCGATTGGTCATCCACATCCCACCACCGTTCGTGTGCTGCAACAGATGCTGCCATCACTGCCAGCCGATATTACGCTGGTACGTCCGAGTCAGTTGCTGAATGAGCCTGTGCATCAGGGCAAAACACCGCCGACAACCGATAAATCTCCGGGACCGAAGTTCCGTGCTCCAGGCGTGTGTAAGGTTAGTAAACCACTGACCCCCGTGCCGCAAAGTCGAGCCGTTGAAATAGTGATTGAAAATGTGGCAGGTAGTAAGTTAATCAATCAGTTAGGTTTACTTTTCTAACCCCGTCATCAACGTTTTGAAAAATTAACGTTGATCAGGTTTATAAAGTGATGATGAAAAACATTTCAGTCTAAAATTACACTACCAGATAGCAAGCGATCTGGTAGTGGTTTTTTATTTAGGATCTAGGCCTTACGGGATGACAATACTATCGCTAATGGCAACCAGAATAATACCCATGTTTCTCCAGGCCCACCAATCACAAACATCCCCTGAGTAACAAAAAACATCAAAGAGAAGAGATAAATTGAGGCTTCTAACCCCATGCCTTGATGATACTTTCTATACGCATGATACAAGCCAACCAGTATGAGTGATGCCATAAATAGCACACCCACCACACCGCCTTTTAAGAAAGCCGATACATAAATACTGTGTGTGGTTATAACATGTTGACCGATACTGTTTACGAATGTCAGCTGCTTATCAAACCCCCAACCGAAATAGGGATGAGTCATTGCATCTGAAATTGCATGATTCCAGATTCCAAATCTGATAAAACTCTGGGCATAAGAGGAAACAATGCGTGCATAAAAATCACTGCCATAATCGGTAAAGTAGAAAAATAATAAAATAGTAGCAATTGAAATCATGATATATAAGACATGTCTAAGGTGAACATGTTTATATTTAGCAAGTAAAACCGCCAAGGAAACTATTAAAGCCAATAACGGCCCTCGACTTTGCGTCAATATCAAGCCAATAAAGAGCAACGATGCAGGGATATAAATCCAATGCCTGCCTGACTCACGAGCAATAATCAGTGCACTTAAAATACCAAGAGCAAAATATCCACCGAGATCAATGACATTTTTTGGCGCGGCAAAAAAACCGTTTTCAAGTCTATTAGTCAGTAGCGTGTTCTTGTCTACCAACATAAATGTCAAAACAAGGACAATAAAACACCCGGAAAAAATGCAGCCATAAACCTTCAACAGACCATAACGCTTAATACAGTAATCAAACATACAAACGAAAAAAAGGAGATAACCGGTATGCTTTAGAGTTGAAATTATATTCTCTGGAACACTTGTCCATAAGTTCGTAATACTGTAATAAATGAGGAATAGTGCAACAACGCCTATTGACTTCCAGGGATATGGCTCGGGAAGACTAAGCTTTTTTCGCTGGACAAACAAAAATATCATCATCGTTGTAATCGACAGATGAAATAAATTATTTACTTTCCCAACACCTGTAAATATGGTCATTAGAAATAAAAATGCCATAAAAGAAATAGATGCAATAACTTCTAAACTTTCAGTTTTTTTTAAAAATGACATCTGGCGTCGCCTTCTCGAAAATTTCCTCTGTCAGTCCACTATTCATAGACAAGTTGTAAACTTTTATCCCTGCATTATTAAGCTCGCTGCTGGCATTCAAGAATGCGGGCTTTATCACTTGAGTAAAGTTTTCCCCTAAAAAGCTTTTCTGCTTATTATTTTCATTTTCATAAAACCGTGGGGATGAAAAATTATTCATATCAACCCCTGCTAACAGTATCCGATTTGAGCTGAGCCATACGGCTATTTGCAACGCCCAATAGGCCACTGTTCCCGCATCAAAAATACCTTGTCGGATATCCCATGAAAAACCTGATAATGGATCGGTCGGATAGACTGACAATCCTTTATTATCATTGAAATTCAAAGCATACTCAGCAGGTACTACTGATTTTCTAAATATCTTATAACTCAGATCTTCAATAATAGCCAAACGACACTTTATCTTATCGACTCCACCGCAATTCAACATATCATTGAGGCAATGAACTGTTGTAAAGAGCGTCAACTCAGGATCGTCCAGTACTTTTCCGACAATATCAAAACGGTTCTCAACAAAACCGCGATCGACAATAACATAATATGAAAATACGACTTTATCTCGTAGGTGATAAGCGCCATTAACACCAATAAATGTCGTTTCTGAAAGTAATTCAAAATCCAGATCATTAACTGACGGACCAGTTGCCAGTATCGTCATATCATTGTTAACGGTTTTACGTAATGAATCTAATGCTTCAATTTTTATTTCATTTTTTCGCCAGACTAGCCGTTCAATATGGTCTTCTGCCCCACGTTGAATCGTGATATGAGGCCAAAAGTTTTCATTGTGCCGATAAGCTCGTTCATGGGTATAACGATAGATTTGTTTAAATATTGATCCCATTCAAAGCAATTCCCGCAATTTTTCCATTACGCTCACGGCGGATATCGCCTGCATTGTGCCACCTGCGCCGCGTAGCTCATGCTGATTCTTACCATACCCCCCAATCAGCCCCGGATCAGTTGGACCAAACAGCGTAATATTCGGGCGGTCCAGCGCGGCGGTCAGGTGACTCAACCCCGTGTCGACCGAAACGACAGCGCGTGCCCCCGCCAACTGCTGTGCCACCTGCTCCAGCGCTAATTTTGGTAGCACCTCAACGTGGTCAAAACCTTCCGCCATTCTTAATGCACGCTGATGCTCATGTTCAGCACCCCACGGCAGTTTCACTCGCAGACCCGTCGGCTGTACCCGTTCAATAAGTTCGCGCCAGTGCGCCTCTGGCCAATGTTTGTTATCGCGGGTGGTCGCATGCAAAAACACCAGGTATTGATGCGCATCGTTGGGCAGCGTAGAAAGAAAATGTCCCGCAATGGCATAATCACCCTGGGTCTCCGGTTTCGCATAATCCAGGCTTTTCGCAAATAGCTCACGCGTGCGTTCAACCGCGTGTTGCTGTTTATTAATTTCATGGCGTTTGTCATACCACCAGCTGGCAAAGGGTTCCCGCGCGCTGCGGCTGTCTTGTCCATGCTTAACGCCTTTAGCCAGACGCGTCACCAGCGCAGCGCTTTTGATCAATCCCTGGGCATCAATCACCACATCATACTGGCGCGATTGCAGCTCACGTTTGAACAAGACGCGCTCTTCACGCTGCTGACTGCCAAACCAATGTTTACGCCAGCGACGAATCGCCACCGGCAGCACTTTATCCACTGCCGGATGCCAACTGGGGATCTGTGCAAAATTCTCTTCGACAACCCAATCAAAACGAATGCCGGGAATCGCCTGCATCGCATCAGTGAGCGCCGGTAACGTGTGCAGCACGTCCCCCATTGAGGAGGTTTTTACAATCAAAACGTGCATGGCTACTCCTGCACCAAATGCAGCAGCGTGCTGAGTTCCTGATGAACTCGAGCCGGCTGAATATCAATGAGACTTTGGTGATAACCCTCTTCGGCATCACCTTTGCGTACTTTGTGATAGCCGGAGATTAAACGAATTACGCGCGCCTGATGAGACAGCGGTGGTGTGAAATCCGGACTACTTGGGCCATACAAGGCGACCAAAGGACGGTTAAGTGCCGCGGCAATGTGCATCAACCCGGAATCATTACTGACGATAGCCGCACAATGTGCGATTAAGATAACCGCTTGTTCTAATTGCGTATCGCCGGCCAGATTTTTGCAGTGTACCCGCGCTGATTCCGATAACGTTTGAACGATAGTGTCACCGGTTTCGCGATCTTTCGCGGAACCGAACAACACCACCTGGTACCCTTCACCAATCAGTTGTTCAGCAAGCGCAGCGTAATGATAGTGCGGCCAGCGTTTCGCTGGACCAAATTCGGCACCAGGGCAGAACCCTATAGCAGGACGATCGGCCGACAAAGAAAACTGTGCTGCCGTCATGCGCTTCTCGTCTTCATCGACACGCAACTGTGGCCACAGTAATGGCTGCGGCAACTGTTGAGCGGAGGCGATGGGTTTGTCGTAGCCCAGTGCAACATAGCGCTCCACCATCAGCGGAAACGCGGCTTTATCCAGCACACGCACATCGTTCAACACGCCATAACGCATCTCACCGCGCCAGCCGACACGGCGCTTAATACCTGCAAAGAACGGCACCAGCGCTGATTTGAACGAATTCGGCAGCACATAAGCACGGTCATAACCGCTGGCCTGAAGGGATTTCCCCAAACGCCGCCTTTCACCCAGTGCCAAAGCACCATGGCCCAGTGGCATCGCCAGCGCTTGATTGACTTCCGGCATCCGTGACAGCAGTGGCCGACACCATGCCGGTGCCATCACATCAATGACCGCATCCGGGTGCTCAGCCTTGAGCGTGCGATAGAGACTTTGCGACATCATCATATCGCCGACCCAGGAAGGGCCAATGACCAGAATTTTCATCGCTGGTGCCGGTTTCCTTATGCTTTACGATTGAGCCAGGTCATGTATTCACCCACACCTTGAGCAACGGTTTTGAATGGCTTGTCATAACCCGCTGCGCGAAGATTGGTCAGGTCCGCCTGAGTGAATGCCTGATAGCGGCCTTTCAGTTTCTCAGGGAACGGGATGTATTCGATCTGGCCTTGCTGATGGAACTTCAGTACTGCATCGGCGACTTCCTGGAAGGACTCCGCACGGCCAGTACCACAGTTGTAGATGCCAGATACACCGTTTTCCCAGCACCACAGGTTTACCGCAACAACATCGTCAACATGGATGAAATCGCGGCGGAAGTCGTCGCTGCCTTCAAACAGCTTTGGATTTTCACCGTTGCTGATCTGAGTATTGAGGTGGAAAGCCACACTCGCCATACCGCCTTTGTGACCTTCGCGTGGGCCGTAAACGTTGAAATAGCGGAACCCACACACTGGAGAATCGGCTTCCGGCAAAATCTGACGCACGTAGTGGTCGAAGAGCATTTTCGAGTAGCCATAGACGTTCAGCGGCTGCTCATACTGGCGCTCTTCAATGAAGTTTTCATTGCGGCCACCGTAAGTGGCCGCCGAAGAGGCGTATAGGAAAGGAATTTCGCGTTCCAGGCAGAAATGCAGCAAGTCTTTCGAGTACTGATAGTTGTTATCCATCATGTACTTGCCATCCCACTCTGTGGTCGCCGAGCAGGCACCTTCATGGAATACCGCTTCGATTGGACCCAGATCTTCGCCGGACATGATGTAAGAGAGGAACTCTTCTTTGTCCATGTAGTCTGCGATATCCAGATCTGCGAGATTCACGAATTTGGTGCCATCTTTCAGATTATCCACCACCAGAATATCGGTAAGACCGCGATCGTTCAGCGCTTTAACAATGTTGCTGCCAATCATGCCAGCGCCACCGGTTACGATAATCATATGCTTTGCCTTTAAACAGTTGGGGTGAAACAGGAGGTTTCACGCACGAATGCCTAACATCATAACATTTCAGCCCGCGGCAGGCAGCCAGATGACTCCGTAACCGCTGCACAATTTGCATCCATCGCGTGAACTATGCTGCAAAACGAAGATTTCTCTGGCGGAAATGTCGGCACGATGCGTCCTGATCAGTAATATGTGCCAAAATTTTGCTATCTGAGGAGCAGAATCATGTCCAGTCAGTTTTATTCGCAAATCCGTCAACAGCTTGAGACAACACGTAGCGATGGATTGTTCAAACAAGAACGTACCATCACGTCGGCGCAGCAGGCTGAGATCCATGTCGCTAATAGTCCTCCGGTGATTAACTTCTGCGCCAACAACTATCTCGGTCTGGCGAATCACCCCGCGCTTATTCAGGCCGCCAAAGAAGGCATGGATTCCCACGGCTTCGGCATGGCATCCGTGCGCTTTATCTGCGGCACACAAGATATCCATCAGCAGTTGGAACAAAAGCTGGCGGCCTTTCTCGGCATGGAAGATGCCATCCTGTTTTCCTCTTGCTTCGATGCCAATGGCGGTCTGTTTGAAACGCTGCTCAGTGCGGAAGATGCCATCATCTCTGATGCACTCAATCATGCCTCAATTATCGATGGCGTACGCCTGTGTAAGGCCCAGCGCTATCGTTATGCCAACAACGATATGTCTGAGTTACGCGCTCGGTTAGAGGAAGCGCGTGATAAAGGTGCACGCCATATTCTGATCGCCACAGACGGTGTGTTCTCGATGGATGGCGTGATTGCCAATCTGCAAGGCATTTGCGATTTGGCCGACGAATTTGACGCATTGGTGATGGTTGATGATTCCCATGCGGTCGGTTTTGTCGGTGCAACTGGGCGTGGTACCCATGAATACTGCGGCGTAATGGATCGCGTAGATATCCTGACTGGCACCTTAGGCAAAGCGCTAGGTGGTGCTTCCGGTGGCTATGTGGCTGCGAAAAAAGAGGTGGTTGAATGGCTACGCCAGCGTTCACGCCCTTACCTATTTTCCAATTCCCTCGCACCTGCCATCGTCGCCGCCTCACTGCGGGTGTTAGACCTGCTCAGTGAAGGCGATGGGTTACGCCAGCGCCTTTGGGATAACGCCCGATTCTTCCGCGAGAAGATGACCGCAGCCGGCTTTACGCTGGCGGGTGCTGACCACGCCATCATTCCGGTAATGCTTGGCGATGCAAAAGTGGCTCAGCAGTTTGCCAGCCTGCTGCAAAAAGAGGGCATCTACGTCACAGGCTTCTTTTATCCGGTGGTGCCGCAAGGTCAGGCACGCATCCGCACTCAGATATCTGCAGGTCATACGCAGGCACAACTGGAACATGCCGTTGCCGCCTTCACTCGCATTGGCCGACAGTTGGGCGTGATCGCAGGAGCAGAACGATGAAAGCATTGGCCAAACTCAAAGCCGAAGAAGGTATCTGGATGGTGAAGGATGCACCGATTCCGGAACCTGGTCACAACGACCTGCTGATTAAAATTCGTAAAACCGCAATTTGCGGCACCGATGTTCACATTTACAACTGGGATGATTGGTCGCGTAAAACCATTCCCGTTCCAATGATCACTGGTCATGAATATGTCGGCGAAGTCGTCGGTATGGGCGAAGAGGTAAGAGGCTTTTCCCTTGGCGATCGTGTGTCCGGCGAAGGTCATATCACCTGCGGTCACTGCCGAAATTGCCGCGCCGGTCGCACTCACTTGTGCCGCAATACCGTGGGTGTCGGCGTCAATCGTCAGGGCTGTTTTGCTGAGTACCTGGTCATCCCTGCATTTAACGCTTTCAAGATTCCCGACAATATCTCTGACGAGCTGGCAGCGATTTTCGATCCCTTTGGCAACGCCGTGCATACCGCGCTCTCGTTTGATCTGGTCGGCGAGGATGTGCTGATCTCTGGCGCTGGCCCCATTGGTATTATGGCTGCAGCGGTGTGCAAACATGTAGGCGCACGCAATGTGGTCATCACCGATATCAATGAATATCGCCTCGGTCTGGCACGCCAGATGGGTGTGACACGCGCCGTCAATGTGGCGCAGGAAAATCTGCGCGATGTGATGGCTGAGCTGGGTATGACCGAAGGTTTCGATGTCGGGCTGGAGATGTCTGGCGCGCCTCCCGCGTTTCGCACCCTGCTGGAGGTGATGAACCATGGTGGGCGAATCGCTCTACTGGGCATTCCGCCGGGCGAGATGGCGATCGATTGGAATCTGGTGATCTTCAAAGGACTGTTCATCAAAGGCATCTATGGCCGCGAGATGTTTGAAACCTGGTACAAAATGGCAGCGTTGATTCAATCCGGCCTCGATTTAACGCCCATCATCACACATCGCTACCACATCGATGAATTCCAGCAGGGATTTGACGAGATGCGATCCGGGCGTTCAGGAAAAGTGGTATTGAGCTGGGATTAAGGATTCACAGGGAGGCTTTTGGGCCTCCCATAGATTCACTTAATCAGCGCCAGATATTGCTGACAGATTGCCGCCGTATCAAATTCAGCAAAGGCATCCGCTGCTAACAACGGCGGGCGCTGATAAATGTCACACATTGCTGCTGCCAGCGATTCAGGATTGAGATCCGCCAGACCGCGCGCTAAATCACCTTGCAACAGCCACATCGGGCCACCCGGACAACGCGTACTGACGACAGGCGTGCCACACAATACGGCTTCGATCAGCACATTACCAAAACCCTCGCTATCCGAACTGACGATCAGCATTGTCGCCCGGCTGATCCATGCATAAGGGTTTTGTGTAAAGCCCTGGAAAATAACACGATCGGCAATCCCTAGCGCTTGCGCCTGGGCTTCTAAAGCGGCTTTACGCTGCGCCGATCCCTGCCCCAATAACACCAACGGCAACTGAATATTGCTTAATGCGTAAGCCTTTAACAGGCGGTCATGCCGTTTAGTTTCGTGGAAGCGCCCGACATGCACCAGAAAACCAGACTCAGGCACTTCAGCGGGCTCTGCTGCCAACTGCCGAATCAGTGCAATATCGAACGGATTGCCAATCACCGCTTCGCCTGTGAGCTTCACAGCAAAGGCCTCTTTCAAATCCTCCAGCACGGCGGGTGAAACGCCGACCACGTTACGCCCCTGATAAACCTGCTGGATTTTACGCGCCTTTAACCAGCGTGATAATCCGGTGCGATGCCCAAGATAGGAGGCTGAAAACACGCCATGCAGGCAGAACCAGGTTTTCTTCGCATCCAGCGCGCGACTTCGACGCACAATACGGTCGGTTTTGTGCAGATGAGACACCACAAGATCAAATTCACCTGCCGTTTTCTCCGCCTGTTGTATTGCTGCGTCCAGCAAACGGGCCCGACGACTCAGCTCGGTGAGTTTGCGCCAGGGTCGACGATTGGTGTCCAGAATGACCTGATAATCCACTCCCTGCGGCAAGGGGTATTCGCACACTTTTCGCAGGGAAAACAGTGATACACGGTGCCCCTGTGCCAACATACCGGTGACCAGCGTCAGAACCACTTTTTCAGCGCCGCCGCCCGGCAATCCATCTATCACCATGAGTATGCGTTTTGACAAAATATTCTACCTGTCTGAATGAAATAACATGTGGTTGCCTGCAGTCCTGGCCAGGATAGTAGCGCAGATCCTTCGTGCTTTTCGCCTGTTTCCTGCCCGGGCAAATAGTTTTGCGTCACTGAATGGCTCAGCGTAACATTGCGATTTTATTGGCTTCAGGCGGCGAACATGACCCGGCACGCGTTCCTTATTACCATTGACACTGAAGGCGACAACCTTTGGCGCAATCACCGTTCAATCACCACCGAAAATACCGGCTATCTGCCACGTTTTCAGGACCTGTGCGAGCGTTATGGTTTTAAACCCACCTGGCTGACCAACTATGAAATGGCGATGGATCCTGCTTTTGTGGAATTCGGTAAAGATGTCATCGCACGCAAACAAGGTGAGATTGGCATGCATCTGCATGCATGGAACAGTCCGCCAGAAGCTCCACTCACCGATGATGACTGGCGTTGGCAGCCTTTCCTGGTCGAATACCCGGATACCGTGCTGCGCGATAAAGTCGTTTATATGACTGATCTGTTGGAAGAAAAGTTCCAGACCAAAATGCTGAGCCATCGTGCAGGGCGCTGGGCATTTGATGAACGCTATGCCGCCATTCTCACCGAATTAGGCTATCAGGTGGATTGTTCCGTTACCCCGCGCGTGAACTGGTCCTACACACGCGGCGCGCCACAGGGTAAAGGCGGCACTAACTATACAGATTTTCCGTTCAAACCTTATTTCATCGATCCGCAGGATATCTCACGCAGCGGCAACTCTTCACTGCTCGAAATCCCTATGAGTATTCAATACAAATACTCGCCTTTGATGAATACCTTCAAACAAAGTCTGTATCGACTTCGCGGCAAGCAAAAAAGCCCCGCCGTACATTGGCTGCGCCCGTCCGGCGGTAATCTTGCGGATATGCAGCGAGTGGTCGAAATGTCGCTGGCAGAAGGGAACAATTACACGGAATTTATGTTGCATAGCTCAGAATTTATGCCTGATGGTAGTCCTACATTTAAGAATGAGCGTGACATAGAAAAGCTCTATGAAGACCTGGAAGCACTCTTTAGCTGGCTAGCACCACGATTTGAAGGCCAAACGCTGGCTGAGTATTACTGCAAATTTAACCAGCGTTAAGCAGCGCCTCAGTCATTAGACAAAGAAGAAACGCAGAACCACTGGGCATTCCGGCGCGTGCTTCTTTATTATTTCTTCAATTAGACTGATTTTGAGCATTCCATTTTATGTATTCAACTCAACCGCCCTTGCTTAGCATTATCACCCCGATGTTCAATGCGGGCAGTATGTTCGATGATTTCATACAGGCACTCCTCGCACAAACTCTGACTCAGATGGAAATTATCATCGTCGATGATGGGTCTACGGATGAATCGGGTGAACGTGCAGATGCATACGCACAGCAATACCCGCACATTCGGGTCATTCACCAAGCCAATGGCGGCGTGTCGCGTGCGCGCAATGCCGGGCTCGCAATGGCGCGCGGGAAATACGTTACTTTCCCGGATGCCGATGACACCATGAACCCGGCGATGTATCAAACGCTGGTGGAGATGGCAGAACGGGATGATTTAGACGCCGCACAATGTAATGCAGAGTGGTTTTTCAAAGCCAGCCAAACAACCAAACCGCTCATCCCACTGGATCGCTTAACCAGCACAGCGGTGTTAAGTGGACCAGAATGGCTCAACAAGGCCTTGAAAACCCATCGGTATATGCATGTTGTATGGCTAGGTATTTATCGCCGTGATCTGATTGAACAAAACAATCTCACTTTCGAACCGGGATTGCATCATCAGGATATTCCCTGGACCACAGAGTTCATGTTCAATGCCAAACGCGTGCGCTACACCGATCAAATGCTCTACCGCTACTACCTGCACGATGCCTCCATCAGCAACCGCAAACGCACCGGTCAACGAAATGTCGAGTATCAACGCCATTACCTGAAAATTGCGCAGATGCTGGAAGAGATCAATGCACGCTATCGCGATAAAGTTAAAATCTATCCCGTATTCCATTATCAAATTACGCGTGAAGCGCTCAGCGTCTGCCATTCCATTCGCCGTGAACCGGAAGAGAGCGCACGGCAGGCGATGATTGCGGATCTGTTTGCCACGCAAACCCATAAACGGATGCTGCGTAATGCACGCGGCGCGCGGCAGTGGTATCAACTGCTGTTATGGCTGAGTCGCATTTATCGCTGGCGTAACAAATAAGCGTCGCGGCTGGCTTTCGCCCTATAGGGGTTTGCCCTACAATCAGCTCACTGAAATTTGAGATCATTTGAGTATGGCAAGCCCGATTCCAGTCCAATTTGCACCGAAAAACATTCTGCTGATCAAGCTGCGCCATCACGGCGATATGCTGCTGACCACGCCCGTTATCAATGCGCTCCGCCAACGCTATCCCCAGGCCAACATCGACGTCCTGTTGTACAAAGAGACGCGGCCGATGCTGGAAGCGCACCCCGCTATTCGCCAGTTGCACATCATTGACCGCAACTGGAAAAAAGAGGGCGGCTGGCAGAAGTTCCGCCACGAGATGGCTCTACTTTCAGCTGTACGTGCCTGTCATTATGACCTGGTGATTAACCTCGCCGACCAGTGGCGTAGCGCGATTATCACGCGTTTTTCAGCCGCTCCGGTGCGTATTGGGTTTGCCTACGCCAAACGTGATCACGCCCTGTGGCGTTGGTGCCATAACTATCTGGTTTCGACAAAAACACATAATCAATTGCATACCGTCGAGCAGAATATGGCGGCGCTTGAGCCGCTAGGTATCAGCGCGGAAGGTGCAAAAGCCTCAATGCACTATAGTGCGGCAGATAGACAGAAAGTGCAGGATGCATTGGCTCAGCAAAAGGTCAGCGGGCCGTTTATCGTGTTACAGCCGACATCGCGTTGGGTATTTAAATGCTGGGAAGATGAAAAGGTCGCGCAGCTGATTGATACGCTCGCGGCTGACGGCCATACCCTTGTTCTTACCGCTGCCCCAGACCAGAAAGAGCAAGCGATGATTGCTCACATTCAGTCGCTGTGCCACAGCCAGAATGTGGTTTCACTTGCTGGGCAGTTTTCATTGCCGCAACTGGCGGCATTGATTGATGCCGCGCAGCTGTTTATCGGTGTGGATTCTGCCCCCATGCACATGGCCGCCGCACTCGATACGCCCTGTCTTGCGCTGTTTGGCCCCACCAAACTGCAACACTGGCGTCCGTGGGGTGAAAACAATCGCGTGATCTGGGCCGGTGATTATGCACCGCTGCCTTCGCCAGACGACATCGATACCAAAACAGAACAGCGCTATCTCTCAGCCATTCCGGTGGATGATGTGGTGGCCGCCGCCAGGAGTTTTTTGCATGACTAAGTTACGCCTGGCGATTGTCCGTCAGAAATATCGTCCGGATGGCGGTGCCGAGCGTTTCATCTCGCGGGCGCTGGAAGCACTGGACAGCGAACAGCTCGATCTGAATATCATCACACGTAGCTGGCAGGGCACACCCAATCCGGCCTGGCATCTGCACATCTGCAATCCCGCTAAATTTGGACGCGTATCGCGCGAACGCGGCTTTGCCCGCGCAGCACGTGCATGCTGGGAACGTGAAAAGTTCGATATCGTGCAGAGCCACGAACGCATTGCGGGCTGCGATATTTTTCGCGCCGGTGATGGCGTCCATCGCGTGTGGCTGGAACAACGTGCGCGTATCGTCTCACCCTGGCAGCGTTTGAGCGCCAGCCTGAGTCCTTATCATCGCTATGTTTTGCAGGCTGAAGCAGAGATGTTCAATGCAGCATCTTTAAAAGCAGTAATCTGTAACTCTGAGATGGTGAAGCAAGATATTTTGCGTCATTTCACGCTAGATGCCAGCAAAATCCATGTCATTCACAACGCCATTGATAGCCAGCGTTTCCAGCCAGCAACAGAAGCTCAGCGCTATGCCATGCGCCAGCAATTGACGCTGCCACAAGATGCCACGGTGATGATCTACGTGGGTTCAGGCTTTGAGCGCAAAGGCTTGAAAGCCGCCATTGAAGCACTCGCCCACAGCGATCGCTATCTGGTTGTGGTTGGCCAGGACAAGCAACTTTCACGCTATCAGCAGTTGGCTAACCAGCTTAATTGCCTCGATCGCTTGCGCTTTGTTGGCGTGCAGCAGGATGTGCAGCCCTATTATCACGCCGCTGACGCCTTACTGTTGCCCACGCTTTATGATCCTTTTCCGAATGTGGTGCTGGAAGCGATGGCCTGCGGTTTGGCCGTGATTACCAGCACCGGCTGTGGCGGCGCAGAATTTATTCAAGCCGGCCAGGAAGGCTTCGTTTGTGATGCATTAGATATCAAGGCATTAAATGACGCCATTGTCGCCACACCTGCACTTTCGCAGAATTCTGCCATGGGTGAAGCCGCACGCCGCAGAATCGAACCTTTTGGTCCGCAGCGGCTGGCGCAGTCGCTGACTTCACTCTATCAGCAGGTGCTGAGGGCCAGCTGACGAAGTGGTATGAGCAAGCGGTCAGTTTCTGATAACATGCCGCCTTTCATGTGTTTTTTGACGCGAATCTGTCGTAACGATAACTATGACAACTCTATACACAGCCCTGCTCTATTTAATACAGCCACTGATCTGGCTGCGCCTGTGGCTGCGCGGTCGAAAAGCACCGGCCTATCGTAAACGCTGGGCGGAACGTTACGGCTACTGCGTGGGCAAAGTTGAACCGCACGGTATCGTGCTGCATTCCGTTTCTGTGGGTGAAACGCTCGCTGCCGTGCCGCTGGTGCGCGCATTGCGCCATCGCTATCCCACACTGCCCATCACCGTGACCACCATGACGCCCACGGGTTCCGAACGCGCTCAGTCCGCGTTTGGTAAAGATGTGCATCATGTCTATCTGCCCTATGATTTGCCCGGTTCGATTAACCGTTTCCTCGATACCGTTGATCCTCGTCTGGTGATCATCATGGAGACCGAATTGTGGCCGAACATCATCCGTATTCTGCATCAGCGCCAAATTCCGCTGGTCATTGCCAATGCCCGTCTGTCAGAGCGTTCGGCCAAAGGTTATAAAAAACTCGGTGGCTTTATGCGTGATTTGCTGCAGCGCATTACGCTGATAGCAGCGCAGAACAACGAGGATGCTGAGCGATTTCTCAGCCTCGGCCTTAAACGAACGCATCTCGCCGTTACCGGTAGCCTGAAGTTTGATATCTCTGTAACGCCAGAACTGGCGGCCCGTGCGGTCACCCTGCGCCGTCAATGGGCATCGCGCCGCCCGGTGTGGATCGCAACCAGCACGCACGAAGGCGAAGAGACCATCATCCTCGATGCGCATCGTCGTCTGCTGCAGCAGTTCCCCGATCTGATGCTGATTCTGGTGCCACGCCATCCTGAACGTTTCAAAGATGCCTGTGAACTGACGCAAAAGCGCGGTTTCAGTTTCACTCTGCGCAGCAGCGGTGAAATTCCGTCTGGCGCAACGCAGGTTGTGATTGGCGACACCATGGGTGAATTAATGCTGCTGTACGGCATCGCCGATATCGCCTTTGTTGGTGGCAGTCTGGTAGAACGCGGCGGTCATAATCCGCTGGAACCGGCCGCCCATGCCATTCCGGTGCTGATGGGTCCGCATATCTGGAACTTCAAAGATATCTGCGCCAAATTGCAGCAGGCAGAAGGCCTGATCACCGTTACCGACGTGGTTTCGCTGGAAAAACAGGTGGCCAACCTGCTGCAGGATGATGATTACCGCCGCTATTACGGTCGCCACGCTGTCGAAGTGCTGCATCAAAATCAGGGCGCATTGCAGCGTCTGCTACAGTTACTCGAACCACATTTGCCGCCACGAGCTCATTAACGCATGCCACAACGCCAACGTCTTTCCGTGGTGATGATCGCCAAAAACGAAGCTGAATTGCTGCCGGAGGCGCTGGCCTCAGTGAGCTGGGCAGATGAGATTGTGCTGCTGGACTCAGGCAGCCAGGATAACACCGTAGCAGTGGCCCGCGCGCACGGCGCGCAGGTGCATCAGGCTGAAGGCTGGGCGGGTTTCGGCAAGCAGCGCCAGCGTGCACAAGCTCATGCAAGAAGCGATATGATTCTGATGCTCGATGCCGATGAACGTGTCACACCCGAGTTACGCCGCGCGATTGAAAACGTACTTGAGCAGCCCCCCTCCGATACCGTTTATAGCCTGGGACGCAGCAATTTGTTTCTTGGCCGCTTTATGCGCCATAGCGGCTGGTATCCGGATCGCGTGATGCGCCTCTATCCTCGCGCACTCAATTACAATGACAATTTGGTGCACGAATCGCTGGAAACCCAGGGCGCATCGGTGGTGGCGTTACCAGGCGATCTCCAGCATCTTACCTGCCGCGATTTGATCGCTTTCCAACGCAAACAGATGAATTATGCCGAAGCCTGGGCGCAAGAACGTTTTCAGCGAGGCAAGCGTTGTGGCATCTTCTCGATTTTCAGCCACACGTTGGGCGCATTCCTTAAGACGTTGCTGCTGCGCGCCGGTTTCCTCGACGGTAAGCAGGGCTGGATTCTGGCCGTCGTCAACGCGCAATACACCTTTAACAAATACTCAGCGCTCTGGGCGCTACATCACACCTCAACACAAGGCCGCGTATGAGCACCAAAGCGATTTATCCCGGCACGTTTGATCCCATCACGTTGGGCCATGTGGATATTGTGACGCGCGCGGCGCAAATGTTTGATCGCATCGTGGTTGCCATTGCCGCTAGCCCCAGCAAAAAGCCGCTGTTTACACTCGATGAGCGCGTAGATTTGGCACGGCAGGCTACTCAGCACTTAGCCAATGTTGAGGTTTTGGGTTTTAGCGATTTGATGGCGAACTTCGCCAAAGCGCAAAATGCCAATGTGCTGGTGCGAGGACTGCGTGCGGTGTCAGATTTCGAATATGAGCTGCAACTGGCACAGATGAACCGTCATCTGCTTCCTTCACTGGAGAGTGTGTTTCTGATGCCGTCCGAAGGATTCTCGTTCGTGTCATCGTCGCTGGTGAAGGAAGTGGCGCGTCATAAAGGTGATGTGCAGGCATTTCTGCCTGCCGTGGTGCATCAGGCATTGCTGGCAAAACTGGCGCAGCCCTGATTAATGCTGGCAGCGAGGGCACCAGAAGGTGCTGCGCTGGCCATGTTTGCCGCTGACGATTGGCGTACCGCAGGCTCGGCAGGGTTCGCCCGTTCGGCCATAGACCTGCAATTCCTGAGCAAAGTAGCCAGGCTTTCCATCCGTTTGCAGGAAATCACGTAGCGTGGTTCCGCCCTGCTCAATCGAACGCAGCAATACGGCCTTGATTGTCGCCACCATCAACTCCGCTTCATCACGACTCAAACTCATCGCCGGTCGATCGGGTAAGATCCCGGCGGTAAACAGTGATTCGCTGGCGTAAATGTTGCCCACGCCGACCACCACTTTGTTATCCATCAGCCACTGTTTAATGACCGTGCGTTTGCCGCGCGACTTCTCAAACAGATAAGCACCATCGAATTCGCTGCTGAGCGGCTCAGGACCGAGATGTGCCAGTACGCTGCTGCCTTCCAGATCAGGGGTCCACAACCACGCACCAAAGCGGCGTGGATCGGTATAACGTAGCACCTTGCCGTTGCTCATCACCAAATCGACGTGATCGTGTTTTGCGGCGGGCTGCTCACCTGGAAGGACTCGAAGGCTGCCAGACATGCCGAGATGAATGATAATCCAGCCGTGTGGCAGTTCCAGCAGCAGGTATTTTGCGCGCCGTTGCACGCTCAGCACCGGCTGGTCACTTAGCGCATGGATTTCGTGCGAGACCGGCCAGCGCAGGCGTGAATTACGCACAATCGCATGCAAAATGGTCGCGCCTACCATATGTGGCTCAATACCACGTCGGCTGGTTTCTACCTCTGGTAATTCAGGCATGTCCTCTCCTCAACAAAGCGCAGAAACAAAAAACCCGGCCGAAGCCGGGTTTTTCGCAAGAACACTAAAATTACTTAATTTTAGCTTCTTTGTAGATCACGTGCTGACGTACAACCGGATCGAACTTTTTCAGTTCCAGTTTCTCTGGTTTAGTACGTTTGTTCTTCGTGGTGGTATAGAAGTGACCTGTACCAGCAGAGGAAACCAGCTTGATCTTCTCACGAATACCTTTAGCCATGATTCAGTTCCTTAGTACTTAGTACTTCTCACCACGGGCGCGGATTTCGGTCAGAACCGTATCAATGCCCTTTTTATCAATAACACGCATACCTTTAGCAGATACACGCAGAGTAACGAAGCGCTTTTCGCTCTCAACCCAGAAACGGTGAGAGTGCAGGTTCGGCAGGAAACGGCGTTTCGTCGCGTTCATTGCGTGGGAACGGTTGTTACCCGTCACCGGACGCTTTCCAGTTACCTGGCAGACTCGTGACATTTCTATTCTCCAAAAATCAAATCAGCTCGAGCTTTAAAAACTAGGTTTTGGCCGCCTCGTCAGGCCTTAGCCCGCCCAGGCGAGTTCCATGTGAACCCGCTAAGCTGGCCCAAACGCCAAACCCGAGATTCTCAAAGGTGGCGTAGTATACGCCGCTCAGCCCGAGTGCTCAAGTCCCGAACAAATAAAGATCCCGATGGATCGCGTGAAAATGCATCATTTCTGCTCAATCGGGCGGATGTTTTACAGCCATCCGCGCTCTGCGAAAGAGGTAAACTCGCCATGACCGATCACCAAATGATCCAGTAAGCGAATATTCAGCAGCGCGCAAGCCTGCCCGACTTTCACGGTGATATCGCGATCGGCACGGCTCGGTTCAGCGACACCAGAGGGATGATTATGCGCCAGAATCACGGCGGCTGCGTTGAGTTTTAACGCTTCACGCACAATTTCACGTGGATGGACTTCAACACTGGCAATACTGCCGGTGAACATTTTTTGCGCCTGCAGAACCCGATGCTGATTATCCAAAAACAGCGCCATAAAAACTTCTCGCTCCTGATGCGCCAGCACACTTTGCAGGTAATGCCTTGTCACCTGTGGATTCTCCATCACATTTTCTCGCGCCAGCTGACTGGCGAAAAAACGTCGCCCAAGTTCAGCAACCGCATGCAGTTGGGTAATTTTGGCCGTGCCTACGCCTTTAATCACGCTCAGTTCTGTTTCATTTGCGGTCATGATGCGATATAGCGAGCCAAACTCGTTAAGCATTTGTCGCGCCAGTGCCATCACCGGGATACCGTGGCTGCCGGTGCGCAAAAAAATCGCCAGCAGTTCTGCATCGCTCAATGATTCTGCGCCTGTGATGGCCAGTTTTTCTCGTGGGGCCAGTTCCGTCATGACATTCTCCTTCCTGGGTCAGGGTGATTGTGCGTATTTGCCAGGAGGCATACCAGCAAGCCGGTCGCGATTTCAGAGCCATCTCGCAAAGGGCGCAGGCCGTGAAAAGGCGGTCGATGGATTTTGTGATAAAGTTGCCTGCATCTGCCGCATCACAGCGGCAATCCGTTTTGAGTTGAGGCAAAGAACATGACGGGATTAGCCGGAAAAAAAATTCTGCTCGGCGTCAGCGGCGGTATTGCTGCTTATAAAACACCCGAGTTGGTTCGTCGTCTGCGCGATCGTGGCGCAGAGGTGCGTGTCATGATGACTGATGCAGCGAAAGCCTTTATCACTCCGCTCAGCTTACAAGCCGTTTCCGGATACCCGGTGCTGGATGATTTACTCGACCCTGCCGCTGAAGCCGCGATGGGCCATATCGAGCTGGCGAAATGGGCTGATCTGATTGTATTGGCCCCCGCGACCGCCGATTTGATTGCACGCATCACGGCAGGGATGGCTAACGATTTGGTGACCACCGCCTGCCTCGCCAGCGCAGCACCTCTGGCGATCGTGCCGGCCATGAACCAACAGATGTACCGCGCGCCGATTACCCAGGAAAATCTTCAGCGTCTCAATCAGCGAGGCGTTCTGATTTGGGGGCCAGACAGCGGCAGCCAGGCCTGCGGCGATGTGGGCCCCGGCCGCATGCTTGATCCGCTGGCGATTGTCGCTCATGCGCTGGAGTGGGCCGCGCCCGTCAACGATCTGCAACATCTCAACATTATGATCACCGCCGGTCCAACCCGTGAGGCGCTGGACCCGGTTCGTTACATAAGCAATCACAGCTCCGGTAAAATGGGGTTCGCCATTGCCGCCGCCGCAGCAAAACGTGGCGCAACGGTGACACTGGTGGCGGGCCCGGTCACACTGCCCACGCCCGCTGGCGTCACGCGCGTTGATGTGGGGAGTGCACTGGAAATGGAAGCGGCGGTGATGGCGCAAATCAGCCAACAACATATTTTCATTGCCAGCGCTGCCGTGGCAGACTACCGGGCGGCAAACATTGCCGCAGAGAAAATCAAAAAACAGGGTGGCGATGATAACGTCACGCTGCAGTTGGTGAAGAACCCGGATATTGTCGCAGGCGTAGCGGCATTGCAGAAACATCGCCCTTATGTGGTGGGATTTGCTGCCGAAACCCAGAATGTGGAAGAATACGCGCGGCAAAAACGGGTGCGAAAAAATCTGGACCTGATCTGCGCGAACGATGTTGCGCAGGCAGGACAGGGATTCAATAGCGACACCAATGCTCTTCACCTTTTTTGGCAGGAAGGAGAGAAAGTCTTACCGCTCAGTGATAAGACGCTCCTTGGCCAACAATTAATAGACGAGATTGTCAGCCGTTATGATGAAAAAAATCGACGTTAAAATTCTGGATGCGCGCGTGGGTAACGAATTCCCACTGCCAACTTATGCCACCTCGGGTTCTGCGGGTCTCGATCTGCGTGCTTGCCTTGATGGTGCACTGGAGATCTCCCCAGGCATGACCACGCTGGTGCCAACCGGTCTGGCGATTCACATTGCTGACCCTGCGCTGGCCGCTGTGATTTTGCCCCGCTCAGGTCTGGGCCATAAGCATGGGATCGTGCTGGGCAACCTGGTGGGCTTAATCGACTCCGATTATCAGGGCCAACTGATGGTCTCCGTCTGGAACCGTGGTCAGGATAGCTTTACGCTGCAGCCTGGCGACCGTTTGGCACAACTGGTCTTTGTGCCTGTGGTACAAGCCGAATTCAACCTGGTGGAAGATTTTGACACCAGCGATCGCGGCGCCGGCGGTTTCGGCCACTCTGGTCGTCAGTAACACGCGACACTTTTCGCAAGCCATCTTTTTATCTCTCGTCGCCACGGGCCAAACCGCTTGTGGCTGACGAGGCAGTATTGCCTGTTTTTGGTGAATTTCAGGGGTCTTGAAGGTCATGGCAGAAAAAAAAGCCGCGAAACGGAATCGTCGCGAAGAGATTTTGCAGGCGCTAGCGCAAATGCTGGAGTCGGGCGATGGCAGTCAGCGAATCACCACCGCCAAGCTGGCAGCCAATGTAGGCGTTTCGGAAGCGGCACTCTACCGTCACTTCCCGAGCAAAACGCGTATGTTCGACAGCCTGATCGAGTTTATTGAAGACAGTCTGATTACCCGCATCAATCTAATCCTGAAAGATGAGAAAGAAACACTCGCGCGACTGCGTTTAATCGTGCAGCTGATTCTGGGATTTGGTGAGCGTAATCCGGGGCTGACGCGCATTTTGACCGGCCATGCGCTGATGTTTGAACAGGATCGTCTGCAAGGGCGCATCAACCAGTTGTTCGAACGCATCGAGGTGCAACTGCGTCAGGTGATGCGCGAGAAGAAAATGCGTGACGGTGAAGGTTTCCAGACCGATGAAACACTGCTGGCGAGCCAATTACTGGCGTTCTGCGAAGGATTGCTTTCCCGCTATGTGCGTTCTGAATTCCGCTATCGTCCAACAGCTGATTTTGAGAGCCGCTGGCCACTGATTGCGGCACAGTTAGTGTAGCGATTCATCAGGCGCGCCCATGATTGGGTACGCGATAAAGCACCGTGGTTCATCATCCGGTCGCCAGCGATGGCGACCGTGATAAAGCCGCGGTGTTAAATACCGTACTCTTTACGATACGCCCGCACTTTCGCCAGATGGTCTGCCATTTCCGGCTTCTCTTCCAGATAATCAATCAGTTCCGCGAGCGTAATGATCGCCGTGACCTTGCACTGATAGTCACGTTCCACTTCCTGAATGGCGGAGATATCACCACGGCCGCGCTCCTGGCGATCCAGCGAAATCATGACGCCCGCCAATGTAGCATTGTGCGCGCTGATGATATCCATCGATTCACGAATGGCGGTACCCGCGGTGATCACATCATCCACCAGCATCACCTTACCCTGCAGCGGGCTACCGACCAGCAAGCCGCCTTCACCATGGTCTTTGGCTTCTTTACGATTGAAGCAGTAAGGCACATCGCGATCATGATGATCGGCCAGTGCGACGGCCGTGGTGGTGGCAATCGGAATCCCTTTGTAGGCCGGGCCAAACAGCAGATCAAAATCAACGCCGCCATCCACCAGCGCCTGCGCATAGAAACGTCCCAGCAGCGCTAAGTCACGGCCGGTATTGAATAAACCAGCATTAAAGAAGTACGGGCTTTTACGACCCGATTTCAGGGTGAACTCACCAAACTTCAGCACCCCTTTGTTCAGGGCGAATTCAATAAACTGACGCTGCCAGGCTTTCATTTCTCACTCCTCAAATAAAGAAAAGGCGACTCTATGGTCGCCTGTTATATCAATTTGTTAGCGCTGCTTTTTGCGCCTGAATCAACTGCTCAATGCCGCCTCGCGCCAGCGCCAGCAGCTGCAGTAATTCCTCATGGCTGAACGGCTCGCCTTCGGCGGTGCCCTGCACTTCAATCATGCGGCCATCTTCAGTCATGACGACGTTCATATCGGTTTCAGCCGCAGAATCTTCCACGTACTCCAGATCGCACAGCGCTTCACCGCCAACGATACCGACCGAAATCGCCGCCACCATGCCTTTTAACGGGCTGGCTTTTAACTTGCCCGCCGCAACCAGCGCATTCAACGCATCGGCTAACGCGACGCATGCACCGGTAATCGACGCCGTACGCGTGCCACCGTCGGCCTGAATCACGTCGCAGTCCAGTGTAATGGTGAACTCGCCCAGCGCATCCAAATCCACCGCGGCACGCAGCGAACGAGCAATCAGACGTTGAATCTCCAGCGTACGGCCACCTTGCTTACCTTTGGCCGCTTCGCGCGCCATACGGCTGTGGGTGGAACGCGGCAACATGCCATATTCCGCAGTGACCCAGCCCTGACCTTTGCCTTTGAGGAAACGTGGCACACCCTCTTCAACGGTGGCGGTGCACAGCACTTTGGTTTCACCGAACTCAACCAGCACGGATCCTTCTGCATGTTTGGTGTAGTGACGAGTGAGGGTGACGGGACGCACTTCAGATGCGTTACGGCCTGCTGGACGCATGGTTTCTCTCCGGCTTACTTAGGTTTGGCTGCGCATTATACGGACTTCGTGCGCGGCTGTCCTGCCTACATGCGGCACTTTTCCCGGATGAAATTTAGCCTCAGCTGTGGCTAAATGCGCCCTTTCCTCTCATAAAAAGACAAATGATGACAGCAATACTCCATTTCCTGCTGGCGCTGGTGGTGATCTTTGCCCTTGCGCTTTTGGTCAGCCATGACCGCAAACTGATTCGCCCACGCTTTATTATTCAATTGCTGGTGGTTGAAGCGGCACTGGGTTGGTTCTTTCTGCATTCTGCGGGCGGCCAGTCTGTGGTGACCGCTGTCGGCGGCTTCTTTGAAACCTTATTGACCTTTGCTGCGCAAGGTACAGATTTTGTGTTCGGCAATATGGCGAAACAGGGACTGGCGTTTATTTTCCTCGGCGTGCTCTGTCCGATTGTGTTCATCTCCGCCCTGATTGGCATCTTGCAGCACTGGCGTATTCTGCCGTTGTTGATTCGTCTGGTCGGTACCCTGCTGTCGAAGGTGAACGGGATGGGCAAACTCGAATCATTCAATGCCGTGAGTACGCTGATTCTGGGTCAATCGGAGAACTTCATCGCCTATAAAGGTATCCTCGGCGATATCTCCGCACCGCGCATGTACACCATGGCCGCGACCGCGATGTCGACGGTGTCGCTATCGATTGTCGGTGCTTACATGTCGATGATTGATGCAAAATATGTGGTTGCCGCACTGCTACTGAATATGTTCAGTACCTTTATTATCCTGTCGATCATCAATCCGACACGCCCGGAAAATGAAGAACGTATTGCACTGGATAAGCTGCACGAGGATCAGAGCTTCTTTGAGATGCTGGGCGAGTACATTCTGGCAGGTTTTAAAGTGGCGATGATTATTCTGGCGATGCTGATTGGTTTTATCGCCCTGATCGCCGCCATTAACGCTCTGTTTGCCGCGGTATTTGGCTACAGCTTCCAGCAACTGCTTGGCTATGTCTTCTATCCGTTTGCGTGGTTGATTGGCATTCCTTCTGCCGAAGCCCTGCAAGCGGCAAGCATCATGGCGACCAAACTGGTGGCCAATGAATTTGTGGCCATGATTGAGCTGAAGAAAGTCGCTGCGGAAATGTCACCGCGCGGTCTCGGCATTCTGTCCGTGTTTTTAGTGTCGTTTGCTAACTTTGCCTCAATTGGCATCGTGGCGGGAGCGATTAAAGGACTGAATGAGCGCCAGGGCAATGTGGTATCGCGCTTTGGCTGGAAGCTGGTTTATGGTTCCACGCTAGTGAGCCTGCTGTCAGCCGCGTTTGCAGGATTGTTCATTTAATCACAGCGGAGCGGCCAGCTAGCCGCTCTTTACTGGGCCGCGCCCATCAAAGCGGCCCTGTTCTGCTTTAGAACGCGACACACACCAGTGAATCGACACGCATCACCGACTCCTGATCGAAGCGCTTTTTATAAATGTCGCGCAGCGCATTGATGCTGTCAGAACTTGCACGGTCCGGCTGATGTATCAGCATTAACGCTTTACTGTTTTCACGCGCCAGCTTTCCACCCTCTCCCAGCCACTGGCCTTTACCGTCATACACTGAAAGCCCGTCTTTGAATCGTGGTGTGACATCATTATCAACAAATTGCTGCCATTCGCTGCTGCTGATGACGCCGCCTTTCGGCTTGTTCATCCCGAACCACAGGGTGGTTTGCATCATAATGTCCCCTGAGCCGCACACAGCAACAGGAGCGGTATTCGGTGGGATCTGTTCAGGAGGTGCAGCGGTTGTCTGGCATCCGGCCAGAAAGAAGACGAACGCCAACGGCATCGCCAATTTATTCAGCATCATAGCCTCAGACTGTTTAGGTATCACACAGGACATCATAGGGTGTGAAAGGTGGATACGTCATCCTTTTCACCGAAAGTTGCGCGCTGCGTTAGCTCATTGCGCTTATGCCTATCATGGTTTGGCTGCCATCACTATAATGCGAGGAACATTCCTGAAAATGAGTACAAGCTTATGATCCGCAGCATGACCGCTTACGCCCGCCGCGAAGCAAAAGGCCACTGGGGCAGCGCAGCCTGGGAAATCCGTTCGGTAAACCAACGCTATCTGGAAACCTACATCCGTCTGCCGGAACAATTTCGTAGCCTGGAGCCGGTGATTCGCGAGCGTATCCGTAATCGCCTGACACGCGGTAAAATCGAGTGCAACCTGCGCTTTGATGCCGACCCCAGTGCGCAAGGTGAGCTGCAACTGAATGAGGCGCTGGCGAAACAGCTGGTGCGTTCCGCCAACTGGGTGAAGATGCAGACCGATGAAGGCGCGATCAATCCGCTGGATATTCTGCGCTGGCCAGGCGTGATGTCAGCTCAGGAACAGGATCTGGATGCTATCAATACCGAACTGCTGACCGCACTCGACGGCGCACTGGATGACTTCATCATTGCTCGTGAAAGCGAAGGCACTGCGCTCAAGACCCTGATTGAGCAGCGTTTAGAAGGCGTGTCGCTGGAAGTCAGCAAAGTCCGTGCGCAGATGCCGGAAGTGGTGAAATGGCAGCGTGAACGTCTGGTCAGTAAACTGGAAGAAGCGGAAGTGCAGCTGGAAAATACGCGCCTTGAGCAAGAACTCGTCATGATGGCGCAGCGCATTGATGTGGCGGAAGAGCTGGATCGTCTGGATGCGCACGTCAAAGAGACCTACAACATCCTGAAGAAGAAAGAAGCGGTTGGCCGCCGTCTCGACTTTATGATGCAAGAGTTCAACCGTGAGTCGAACACACTGGCCTCTAAGTCGATCAATGCCGATATCACGGCGTCAGCTATCGAGCTGAAGGTGTTGATTGAACAGATGCGCGAGCAGATTCAGAACATAGAGTAATACCTCATTCTGCTGATGTTGAAAAAGGCCCGGTCAGCCGGGCTTTATATCCGTAGATCACGCCCATCACGTTTCGCTTATCCGCTAGACCAATTTACTGGTTTTTCAATGTAAAGATTGTGAAAGCTTTGATGATTATGCATGTCAATTGCTGACCAAACGTGACCTTGAATTGACCTGATGGACTATCACCAAATGAAACTATGCTGTTGTTTATCATAACTTATTCATTTTCCAATCCCGATATCCTCTGTCGAATAACCCCCTTCTCAATGAAACCTCTCAATCCTAAAGATTGCAGAGATTGCGTTTCTTTAAGGGCACTATTTGCTAATCTACTGGTCGTAATTAACACAGTCGTACCGCCAGGAATTCATGGACACCCTTCTTTGTGCGATACATCCACTCTTTCCCTGAAGGCGTTATGAAGAAAAACGGGCAGTTCAACACCAAACTTTTGCATCCCCGCTATTGGTTCACCTGGTTTGGGCTAGGTATGCTGTGGTTGCTGGTGCAGCTCCCCTATCCTATTTTAATTCGGCTTGGCGCCTCTGCCGGCAAGCTGTCGCGCCACTTCCTGAAGCGTCGTGAGCGCATTACCCGCCGCAATATTGAACTTTGCTTCCCCCATATCAATGAGGAAGATAAAGAGGTATTGATCGCGGGTAACTTTGAATCCCTTGGTATGGCGCTGGCAGAAACCGGCATTGCCTGGTTCTGGTCTGATGCGCGCGTTCGTCGCTATTTCCATGTTGAAGGTTTGCATAACCTGCAACATGCCCAACGAGATCAACGTGGCGTGATGGCGATTGGCGTGCATTTTATGTCGCTTGAGCTGGGTGGTCGCATCACTGGGCTGTGTCAGCCGATGATGGCGATGTATCGTCCGCACAATAATCAGGCAATGGAATGGGCACAGACGAAAGGTCGTATGCGATCGAATAAGGCGATGATTGATCGTCGCGATCTGCGCGGTATGGTGCAGGCGTTGAAACAGGGCGAAGCCGTCTGGTTCGCGCCAGATCAGGATTACGGCCCAAAAGGCAGCGTTTTCGCACCGCTGTTTGCTGTCGAAAAAGCGGCTACCACCAATGGCACCTTCGTATTATCGCGTCTGGCTAAACCGGCCATGCTAACGATTGTGCTGATCCGCAACAGCGATAAGAGCGGCTATCAGCTCATCATTCAGCCGGAGTTGCAAAACTATCCGTATGAAGATGAAGCGGCTGCCGCGGCATACATGAATAAAGTGATCGAGAAAGAGATCCTGCGTGCACCTGAGCAATACTTATGGCTGCACCGCCGCTTTAAAACTCGCCCACCGGGTGAAGCGTCACTCTACGTCTAATCTGTTGATGCAGCAGGCATTCGCCTGCTGCCCCTTCTTCACTGCTCACATTTACCAACCATTCTTAACGAAAAACAGGTTTGTCAAAAATTGCACAGACTCATGTAATGGTCTGCTCTCTTCTATTCTGACCAAAAACATGAACCTGCTATTTACCACTAAACCACGCGCGCTGCTAGCGCTTGCCGTGGCCAGCGCACTGCTGGCTGGTTGTGCCAATCCGCACGGCTTACATCCTCATAACTCATTGCTCGATGCCAACTCACTGCAAGCCAAAGCATCCCTTAGCGGCGCGCATTTCAGCGCAGCAAACTGGCCGAAAACCGAATGGTGGCAGGGATTCAATGATTCACAACTGAATCGGCTCATTGCTGATGCCATGACTTCAAGCCCGGATCTGCAGGTGGTGAATGCGCAGGCAGATAAAGCCAATGCGCAGGTCATTGCCGCCGATGCTGAGCGCTATCCTGATGTGGACCTCAATGCCGGAATCACGCGTTCACGTGTGGCAAAAGTCGACGACCCGCTTCTGCAAGGGAAAAGCTACAGCACGCTGCGCACGGCCAATATCGGCATGAGCTACACCTTTGATCTGTGGGGCGGCAAGAAAGATGCGGCAGAAGCCGCGCTAGGGCAGGCGCGCGCCAGTGAGTTAGATCGTCAGGCCAGCCAGTTGACGCTCGCCGTCAACGTGACGCGCGCCTGGAATAACCTCAACCTGGCCTGGTCGAACGCTGAACTGGCAAAGCAGAATGCCGATCGTTCCAGTGGCATCGCCAAAATTCAGCAGCAGTATGTCAGCGCCGGTCTGACGTCCGACTATCAATATAAGCAGGCGCTGTCGCAGCAAAAAACCGCTGAAGCGACTCTGACCGAAGCCAGACAGAATGTCACCGATGCTGGCATTCAACTCTCCACGCTGATCGGCAAAGGGCCCGATTACTGGCACCAACTGAAACCGGCGAAAATGAGTGTCCCAATTGCCGCCACGCTGCCGGGTAATATTCCAGCGGAGCTTTTGGGTCGTCGCCCGGATGTGGTGGCAGCACGCTGGCGCGTAGAAGCGGCATCAAAACAAATTGCCGCAACCAAAACCGAGTTCTATCCCAACATCAACCTGGTGGCGGAAGCCGGTACGCGTTCACTGCTCGGCGATGCATTTTTCGGTGCGCCCAGCCGATTCTTTAACGTGGGTCCAAGTCTGTCTCTGCCGATCTTCGATGCCGGCAAGCGCCGCGCCGATTTAGCCGAAAGTGACGCTAACTATGACCTGGCTGTCGCCCAGTACAACAAGCTGCTGATTGGTTCCCTGGGTAATATCAGCGATACCATTACGCAACTGCAGTCGATTCAGGATCAGCTGGCGCAGCAGCAGAGCGCGAATCAACTCATTCATAGCGCATGGGATGATTTAAACCGTGAATACACCGCAGGATTGCGTCCGTACCTTGATGTGCTAACCATTCAGAACCAACTCATCGAGTCCGATCAGAAACTGGTGGCGTTACAAGCGCAGCAGATCAATCTGGCGGTAGTGCTGATTGCAGACCTGGGGGGCGGATTCCAGAACACTAGCGCTTCAGCTAAGGGATAAGCTGACGGCTGGCATTCTGCCGCACATTAATGAATGATAGTCCGCACCTGGAATACTCTGCGGATTATCATGATGGAACAGAATGCCAATGCCGGCTGGTTACGGCCGCTTATCGCTGACCGACTGACGCCTTATCTCGAAATTGATGCGACGCGTCTGCAACGTAATCTGCAACACATGCAGCAAAAAGCCGATGCTGCGGGTGTCGCGCTGCGCCCACACATTAAAACCCATAAGAGTGTCTGGATTGCCGAACAACAACGTCAATCAGGTGCGCGCGGTATTACCGTGTCAAAACCCAGTGAGGGTATTGCCTTTATCCTCGGCGGGGAGCGTGATGTACTGCTGGCTTATCCCGTTGTTCACGCCGATACACTCACTGAATTGCTGGCGGTCGCCGTGCAACATCAGGCGCGTGTCACCTGTATTGCCGACTGTACTCTCGGCGTCACGGCCATCGCTAAAGCGCATCGCCAGCAGCCCAGCTGTGAATTGTCTATCGCCATTAAAGTCGATGTGGGATTGCATCGCGTGGGGGTTGATCCGCACAGCGGTGACGCCGTGGCATTGGCGCAGCAGATTAAAGCAGCGGGATTACCTTTTGCCGGGCTGGTTTCGCACGCCGGCCATGCTTACGGCGCAGGTCATGCCGAGGCTATTGCTGAAGTTGCACAGCAAGAAATCATATTAATGCACCAGGTTCAGCAGCAATTGATCGCTGCAGGCTTTGCGCGTTGCCCCATTTCTGTTGGCTCTACGCCTACAGCACTGGCCGCGCCGGTGGCTGAAGGCAGCAACGAGATTCGTCCAGGAAATTATGCGCTGCTGGATCTTACCGCCTGGCGCCTGGGGCTGTGCACGCCCGATGCGCTGGCGCTCAGCGTGATAACACGCGTGGTGGCGGTGAATCCGCATTTCGCGATTATTGATGCCGGCTCCAAGATGCTCAGCTCTGATAAAGGCCCGCACGGCACTAACGCCAGCGGTTTCGGTATCGCCGTTGATGAGCAGGGCAACCAATACGAAGTTCTGAAGCTTTCGGAAGAGCATGGCTTTCTGCAATACGGAGATCATGCTCCGGCGCGTGGGGCTCTGCTGCGCATCTTCCCCAATCACAGTTGCGCGGTAGTGGCTCAATCTGACCGCTTTGTTTTACGCCATCAGGACGGCACAGCAGAGACGAAGGATATTCAGGGACGCGGCAAGTTTATCTGATAGCAGGATTTTTACTGGAAACCTCTGTTGCAGCACACTTCCACTATCCTGCCATTTGCAGCGGAATCCCCTTCAGTTAAGGTACTCTTTGCTGTAGGCAGTCTCATCATTCTGTAGGGTACGGCCTTAAGACCGCCATTTTACTGTGACGGTCATCATTCATCTCCAGAAGCCACCCTTACGGATTCCCTGCCTTTCATTCGCCTAACGGAGGTTCCATGCTGCCATCTCAGACAGTCACGCTGACCATTCCCCGCAACTGGTTAGATTTATATGAAACCATCTGGAAACCTGAATGCTTTGCCAAATGGGCCAGTGGGCTAAGTGCCAGTACGCTCACGCAAGAGGGTAACTACTGGAAAGCCAAAGGACCTGAAGGTTCAGTGAAAATCCGCTTCACGCCACATAACCCCTTTGGCGTCATGGATCATTGGATCGATACCGGCAGCGGTAAGGAGATTTATATGCCGATGCGCGTGATTGCTAACGAAAAGGGAGCCGAAGTGGTGATGGTGGTTTATCGCCAACCCCTTATGTCTGATGAAAAATTTTCTCAGGATGTTGCCTGGGTAAAACGCGACCTGGATCAACTTCTTCACCTGTTAACTCATTAGAATCAATGCATTATAAAAATCGTAATGCTTTAACTTTCGCTGGAAGTAATCCATAAAAAAGTCAATTTTTTCCACGTAATAGCGTTTAACTGTTTAACGATAATATCTGCTCCTTTTCGTGCTAATCACCAGTCTGGCTAAAGTCTTCTCACCAGGAAAATTCCTGGTGAGAGCACGCCCCCTAAGTATTAGTCCCTCTGATTTATCGGTGTTTTTTCTTACTTATTCAAATGACTTGTTTAATCGCCGATCAAAATGTCTGACATAACTTATTAATCGCTCAGCCGTCCCCTTATCTATTCTGATGCAAAGTCTGAAACCATTTATTCCTGAAGTTCATTTATAGGAGTTTTCTTATGGTGTTAATTTAATTAAAACACGGTATAACTCATTCACACACAGCAATACCCGATAATAACAACAGCAGGGAAATAACATGGATCGCTCAACCTATCCTTTGTTGTCTGAAAAAGAATTTGTTGAGATTGCCAGTAGGATACTGGCCGGGGAATATAATAACTCAAAGGGATTTTATAATGATCTTGCGGATTTCCTCCGAACAGGAGGAGATACCGCTGAGACAATGAAATATTTACGCGCCAGGGGCATCTCTTTAAATTCAGAGCATCATTTAATTGAATGCATCTTTACGTGGCAAACTCTGAAAGGCATTTCAGGGCTGCGTCAGGACACGCTGCATTGATGTGATCTGTACTCTGGGCAGGCGCCCGGGTGAACCCTTAATTGCATTGGTACATGTACCATAACGAGCAGAACATGGCGATAAGAGAAAAAAGTTTGGCCAGCGCCAAATGGTCAATTTTGTCATCCATAAAAATCGTCGGCATTGGTGTTTTACAGCTTTCACTTCTGGCACAAATACTTCAGGCAAACGAGTTAGATTTACTCGCCATTGCCATTGTGATGTTATTGATTATTGATACGCTTGCCGACCGTGGGTTTGGTAATTCAGTTATCAGAAATACAAACCTTAATAACAGCGAACTTTCCATTCTCTACTGGGGAAATGTGTTAAGTGGCATGATGATATTCGCCGTGCTGTTTATTGGTAGTGATTTATATAGCCGAATAATGAATCAACCGGAAATGGCGATTATGCTGGAAATGATTTCGGTGATTTTCATCATTATTCCGCAAGGGCAACATTATCGCGCCATATTACAGCGTGAGAAACAATTCTCGCGTATCGCCTTCACAGAAACCTCATCGGTGCTGGTAGGCCTGGGTGTCACACTGTTTACCGTATGGCTGACCCCTTCAGTGTTGTGCGCTATCTGGGGCTACCTGGCCATGGTATCCATCAGAATGCTGGTCTACTGCTACTACGGTCGTTCCTGGTTCCAGCCAGAATACCGTTTTAGCCTGAAAAGTTTCGCTAATGTGCGAGCAAGAAACGGATAATAAAAACAAGTCTGTATGGTGGGCTCTGGGCATCTGAGAAGATGCGTTCGCGTGCTGGTCGCCAGCACGCTTTTTTCTTTTTTGATACGGTTAACATCTCTTCTTCCCCGTCCTCTGTACCTCTCCGACCTGCACGATCACACGGATCACATCACATTTTTTAATGCGAAAGCATAACGCACTCCTGATTTATCAAGCGGGTTAAGCCTGTTAGCATGTGCGGCATCAAAACAGCTAATCCGATGACGTCTGCTTTAGAAATACTCAGTGGTCGATAGCTGAGGAAATCTTTAGGCTGGCCGCCGATCTTTTGGAGTGCTCTATGTTATTAACCGTTCTCTACATTATTGGTATCACCGCCGAAGCTATGACCGGTGCGCTGGCCGCTGGGCGCCGCAAAATGGATCTGTTTGGCGTCATCATCATTGCGTCCGTCACTGCAATCGGAGGCGGCTCGGTGCGTGACATCTTGCTCGGGCATTATCCGTTGAGTTGGGTTAAAAACCCGGAGTACATCATGATCGTGGCCGCCGCTGCGGTGGTGACCACTTTTGTTGCCCCTTTAATGAATCATCTGCGTAAAGTGTTTCTGGTACTGGATGCGCTTGGCCTGGTGGTGTTCTCCATTATTGGCGCGCAGGTCGCGCTGGATTCTGGTCATGCCTCGATCATTGCCGCTATTGCCGCCGTGATCACGGGGGTTTTTGGTGGCGTGCTGCGTGATATGTTCTGCAATCGCATCCCGCTGGTATTCCAAAAAGAGCTCTATGCCGGTATCGCATTTGCCGCAGGTTGGCTCTACATTCTGCTGCTCAAAACGCCGCTTCCCCATGAAGCCGTGGTGATCATTACGCTGCTGGCCGGCTTCATTGGCCGTTTATTAGCGTTGCGCTTCCGCCTTGGCCTGCCGATCTTCAACTATCCCCACCCCGAGCATTAAAGGTGCAGCAGGAATTTCCTGCTGCTGTAAAAAGCTGATCAGTTGCTGTAACTCCTCATCCTGCAGCATGGTCACAATCCGCTCTGCCAGCGTGCGCCCGATGCCGGGTAACTGCTGCCACTCTTCTGTCGAGCGAGCCAGTAACGCTGTCCAGTCGTTATCCGGAAAGGCCTGCAACGCGGAACGGGGAAGCGGTAGACCTAATGCGCTCACCCAGCGCCGAAAGGGTTGCTGACGTGTCTGTTGGAAACGCTGCCAAATCTCTTGTGCCCGCGCAGAGGACATCCCGCTGTCCTGTGCGATCTCTTCTGGCGTTAACGTCAGCCAGGAGAAAAGATGGGTGATCGCGCCACTGTTCAGTAACTGCTGCCAGCGACTACGTTGCACGCCAGGGATGTTCAGCACCGATTTCTGACTGAGCCAGCTGAGGCGTGATAAAAACTGCAGCCGGCAATCCTGGTTGAAGTGCAAACAAGACAGCGGATTAAATTCGCCCTGCTGCGGTGTTAAAGGATAATCGCGCCCTCTCACCCGCCAAATCACTCGCTCTAAGCGAGGAATCCCCTGACCGGCTAACGTGACTATCACTTGATCACCTGCGATGACATCCAGCTCCCGCCATCGCCGCAGCGATCCAAGATTCACTCTGCGCACGGTTTTATCATCCAGCTGAACGGGAATGAGGTTCAGCACCACGGCAATTTTCCCTGTGCGCCCTACATTGAAATCAACGGACAGCACTTCACTGCTGACTTCAACCGGCTGATATTTCCACGCGGCGGACCAGTGTCCCTGACCAGGCTGCCAGTCCCGCCCGGCACCGACGGGTGATTGATGGATCACGACGCCATCGGTGACGAACGGCAAAGATGCACGGAACCAGCGATCTCGCCACACCTCCGCCTCCTCTTCGTTATCGATTGGGCGGCTCCAGTCCTGCGCCAGACCGAATCCCCAGCGTGATAACTGCGCCAGTCGAGCGGGCATCTGAATTGGACCATCGGGCCATGCCCAGATAAAAATACCGAGATCTGCCAGCAGCGGGGAAGCTTCATGACGCATCATCGCACCCGCCACCTGCGCTCTGGCGTTTCGCCCTCCGTCACGTGCTTGCTGATGATCGGTCATAAGCAGAAACAGCTCACCTTGCAGCACCACCTCTTCGCGGTCGGTGTCGATGTGCGGTGGAATTGCCGGAATATGATGGGCTTTGCTTACCCACTCTTCCCCACGCAGGCCATCGCCGCGACTCACCAGAGAAACCAATTGCCCGCGTCGATACACCAGCGTTACCGCTACGCCATCGACTTTCGGCTGTATCCACAGTGGCGATTTATCCTGCATCCAGTAAGCCACCGCCAGCTTGTCACGCAGTTTCCGTACCCCTGTGTGTGCCACCGGATGTCGGGTACTACCGTCCGTTGTGGGCTGCGCTTGATAAGCCCGTTGATCCGGCGCGAAGCAGCGCTGCCAATGCAGAAAGCGTTGCTGCAGGCTGTCATAGTCCCCATCGCTAACCAGACTCGTGCCCTTGCGATAGTAGACATCATCCCAGTGCCGTAGCTGGCTATGTAATTGACCCATCTCTTGTTCGGCGCGCACCGGTGACCAGTTAGGGCACAGCGCTTCAGCCCCGCAAGCCGCAGTGAAAAACCAGCAACACAGCCACCACCATCCTTTCATTGTTGCTCTCCTTTTTGTCTATTGGAGAGTGCGATGAGGGCAATGACCAGTGCTGAAGGTGATAAAGAGCAAATGTATTCCCGGGTTTTTAAGCCGTTTGCAGCGGCTTACCGCGTTGTCTGGCGCGGGTTCACAGAAAAAGAATTACCTTAGCCCAACGGCAAACGCTGCGTGGCACCGTTAAGCCGTGTATACTGTGCAGGAAATCGACTCCGCTCTTTACTCAATTCAAGATAACCATGGCTCAAGGCACGCTTTATATTGTTTCCGCCCCCAGTGGCGCGGGTAAATCCAGTCTGATTCAGGCTTTATTGAAGACACAGCCGCTATACGATACGCAGGTGTCTGTTTCCCATACCACTCGCGGCGTGCGTCCCGGTGAAGTTCATGGTGAACACTATTTCTTTGTCTCCAAGCCTGAATTTGAGACCATGATTGCCGCTGAAGACTTCCTCGAACATGCGGAAGTGTTTGGCAATTACTACGGTACCTCGCGCGCCGCGATTGAGCGCGTGCTGGCGACCGGTGTCGATGTATTTCTGGATATCGACTGGCAAGGTGCTCAGCAAATTCGCCAGAAAATGCCTGCCGCACGCAGCATTTTTGTGCTGCCGCCGTCGACTGAAGAGTTAGATCGTCGCCTGCGTGGCCGTGGTCAGGATAGCGAAGAGGTTATCGCCCGCCGTATGGCTCAGGCCGTGGCGGAAATGAGTCACTACGCTGAATACGATTATCTGATCGTGAATGATGATTTCGACCTGGCACTGACCGACCTGAAACACATTATTCGCGCAGAACGTCTGCGTATGAGTCGCCAAAAATCGCGACATGATGCTTTAATCAGCAAACTATTGGCAGTCTGAAGTCACTTTCAGTATTATGCCCAGTCATTTCTTCATCATCTGTGGAGTAGCACACCTATGGCACGCGTAACCGTTCAGGACGCAGTAGAGAAAATTGGTAACCGTTTTGACCTGGTGTTGGTCGCTGCACGTCGTGCACGTCAGATGCAGGTAGGCGGTAAAGATCCGCTGGTTCCGGAAGAGAACGATAAAGCCACCGTTATCGCCCTGCGCGAAATCGAAGAAGGCCTGATCACCACCCAGATTCTGGATGTGCGTGATCGTCAGGAGCAGCAAGAGCAGGAAGCCGCTGAGTTACAAGCCGTTACCGCTATCGCTGAAGGTCGTCGTTAACAGCACTTCGCAGGTCAACCTTGTATCTGTTTGAAAGCCTCAATCAACTGATTGAAAAATACTTGCCTGAGGAGCAAATCAAGCGCCTCAAGCAAGCTTATCTCGTCGCGCGTGATGCCCACGAGGGTCAGACACGCTCCAGCGGTGAACCTTACATCACCCATCCTGTTGCCGTTGCCTGCATTCTGGCCGAGATGAAACTCGACCATGAAACGCTGATGGCAGCGCTGCTGCATGACGTGATCGAAGATACACCCGCCACTTACCAGGATATGGAACAGCTGTTTGGCAAAAGCGTGGCCGAACTGGTGGAAGGCGTGTCGAAACTCGACAAGCTGAAGTTCCGCGACAAGAAAGAAGCGCAGGCTGAAAACTTCCGCAAAATGATCATGGCGATGGTGCAGGATATCCGCGTCATTCTGATCAAGCTGGCTGACCGCACGCACAACATGCGCACGCTCGGTGCGTTGCGACCGGATAAGAAACGTCGTATCGCACTGGAAACGCTGGAGATTTACAGTCCTCTGGCGCACCGACTTGGTATTCATCACCTGAAAACAGAGTTGGAAGAACTCGGCTTTGAAGCCCTCTATCCAAATCGTTTCCGCGTGATCAAAGAGGTGGTGAAAGCGGCACGCGGTAATCGTAAAGAGATGATTCAGAAGATCCTTTCTGAAATCGATGGGCGCTTACAGGAAGCAGGTATTCCCTGCCGTGTCAGTGGTCGCGAGAAGCATCTCTATTCGATCTACCGCAAAATGCACCTGAAAGAGCAGCGATTCCACTCGATCATGGATATTTATGCCTTTCGCGTTATCGTGAAAGACCTGGATACCTGTTATCGCGTGCTCGGTCAGATGCACAGCCTGTACAAACCGCGTCCTGGACGCGTCAAAGATTACATCGCTATTCCCAAGGCCAACGGCTATCAATCACTGCATACATCAATGATTGGTCCGCACGGCGTGCCCGTTGAAGTGCAAATCCGTACCGAAGATATGGATCAGATGGCGGAGATGGGGGTAGCGGCACACTGGGCTTATAAAGAGGCCGGTGAAAGCGGCACGACCGCACAGATTCGCGCCCAGCGCTGGCTGCAAAGCCTGCTGGAGCTGCAACAAAGCGCCGGTAGCTCGTTTGAATTTATCGAGAGCGTGAAATCCGATCTCTTCCCGGATGAGATCTACGTCTTCACGCCGGAAGGCCGTATCGTCGAACTGCCTGCTGGCGCCACACCGGTAGACTTCGCTTACGCCGTGCACACCGATATTGGCCATGCCTGTGTGGGCGCCCGCGTCGATCGCCAGCCTTATCCGCTGTCGCAATCGCTAACCAGCGGCCAAACCATTGAAATTATCACCGCGCCAGGCGCACGTCCGAATGCGGCGTGGCTTAACTTTGTGGTGAGTTCAAAAGCGCGCGCCAAGATTCGTCAGCTGCTGAAAAACCTGAAACGCGAAGACTCCGTTAACCTTGGCCGTCGCCTGTTGAGCCATGCTCTTGGCGGCAGCAAAAAACTGGCGGAAATTCCGACGGAGAATATCCAGCACGAGCTGGAACGCATGAAGCTGACCAGCATTGACGATCTGCTGGCAGAGATCGGCCTCGGCAACGCCATGAGCGTGGTCGTGGCGAAAAACCTGCTGCAGTCGGGTGCTGAGCAGCCGCAAAGCAACAGCAAACGCAAAAAGCTGCCGATCAAAGGTGCTGATGGCGTATTGATTACCTTTGCCAAGTGCTGTCGTCCGATTCCTGGCGATCCGATTGTTGCGCACGTCAGCCCGGGCAAAGGCCTGGTGGTGCACCACGAATCCTGTCGTAACATCCGTGGCTATCAGAAAGAGCCCGAGAAGTTTATGCCGGTTGAGTGGGATAAAGTTATCGATCAGGAGTTCGTTGCGGAAATTAAGGTGGATATGTTCAACCATCAGGGCGCACTGGCGAACCTGACGGCAGCGATCAACACCGCGGGATCCAACATCCAAAGTCTTAACACGGAAGAGCGCGACGGCCGTGTTTACAGCGCCTTTATCCGCCTCACCGCGAACGATCGCGTCCATCTGGCCAATATTATGCGCAAAATCCGCGTAATGCCGGATGTGATTAAAGTTCACCGTAACCGTAATTAGTGCATGAACGCTCAACGTTTTGCTCGTATCCAGGAAATGCTGGCCATGCGCCAGCACGACCTCACCGTCTGCATGGAGCAGGTCCATAAGCCGCACAATGTCTCGGCGGTGATTCGTACTGCTGACGCGGTCGGCATCCATGAAGTGCACGCCGTCTGGCCTAGCGTGCGCATGCGCACCATGGTATCCGCTTCAGCGGGCAGCAACAGTTGGGTGAAAGTGCAGACGCATCGTCATATCGCGGAAGCCGTGCGTCACCTGAAAGATCAAGGCATGCAGGTGCTGGCTACCAATCTGTCGGCGAATGCGGTGGATTTCCGCGAGATTGATTACACCAAACCAACCTGCATTCTGATGGGGCAGGAAAAAACCGGCATCACCGCTGAAGCGCTGGCGCTCGCCGATCAGGACATCATTGTGCCCATGGTCGGCATGGTGCAGTCGCTCAACGTGTCCGTCGCCTCCGCGCTGATTCTGTATGAAGCGCAGCGTCAACGGCAGAACGCGGGCATGTACAAACGTCAGCACAGCCTGCTTGATGCCGATGAACAGCAGCGTTTGCTGTTTGAAGGCGGTTATCCGGTGCTTGCCCGCGTGGCGAAGCAAAAAGGTCTGCCTTATCCGCATATCAACGCCCAGGGCGAGGTGGAAGCCGATGCCGACTGGTGGGCCACCATGCAATCCACAGGTAAAAAATGAAAGGCCGTCTGCTGGATGCCATACCGCTCAGTACCCTGACCGGCGTCGGCGCCAGTCAGGCGGGAAAACTGGCTAAACTCAGCCTGTTCACTATTCAGGATTTGCTGCTGCATCTGCCGCTGCGCTACGAAGATCGCACCCAACTCTACAAGATTAATGACCTGCTGCCGGGCGTCTGGTCCACGGTGGAAGGTGAAGTGCTGCACAGTGAGATCACGTTTGGCCGCCGCCGCATGCTGGTGTGCCAGATCAGTGATGGCAGCGGCGTGCTGACCATGCGCTTCTTCAATTTCAATGCCGGGATGAAAAACAGTCTGGCGCCAGGCCGCCGCGTCACCGCTTATGGTGAAATCAAACGTGGCCAGCGCGGTGCTGAAATTATTCATCCCGAGTATCGCGTGCAGGGCGAACAGGGCGGCGTAGAGCTACAGGAAACCCTGACACCGGTCTATCCCACCACTGAAGGCATTCGTCAGGCCACGCTGCGCAATCTCACCGATCAAGCGCTGACGTTGCTGGAAAGCTGCCCGATTGCCGAGCTGCTGCCGTCAGAACTGAGCGGTGGCTTGATGAGTTTGCCGGATGCCCTGCGCACGCTGCATCGTCCGCCGCCCGATTTACGTCTGAGCGAACTGGAAACCGGTCGCCATCCCGCACAAAAGCGCTTAATCCTTGAAGAGCTGCTGGCGCACAACCTCAGCATGCTGGCGGTTCGGGCCGGTGCTCAACGTCATCATGCGTTGCCGATGCCTGCTAAGCATAATCTGGTGAATCAATTGCTGGCCGCGCTGCCCTTCTCACCCACCGGCGCGCAAAAACGCGTGGTTGAGGAGATCGAGCGCGATTTAGCCAACGACTTCCCGATGATGCGTCTGGTGCAGGGTGATGTCGGATCGGGCAAAACGCTGGTCGCTGCGCTGGCGGCGCTTGATGTCATCGCGCATGGCAAACAGGTGGCGCTGATGGCACCGACTGAACTGCTGGCCGAGCAGCATGCCAACAATTTCCGCCAGTGGTTTGCGCCGCTGGGCATTGAAGTGGGTTGGCTGGCTGGTAAGCAAAAAGGCAAAGCACGTGAAGCCCAGCAGGAAGCGATTGCCAGCGGACAGGTAGCGATGGTGGTCGGCACGCATGCACTGTTCCAGGAACAGGTGAAATTCAATGGCATGGCGCTGGTGATCATTGATGAGCAACACCGCTTCGGCGTTCATCAACGTCTTGCGCTGTGGGAAAAAGGTGAAGAGCAGGGTTTCCATCCGCATCAGCTGATTATGACCGCCACGCCGATTCCGCGTACCCTGGCGATGACTGCCTATGCCGATCTCGACACCTCCACCATCGACGAATTACCGCCTGGCCGCACACCGGTCACCACGGTGGCCATTCCTGACAGTCGCCGCGGCGATATTATTGAGCGGGTGAAAAACGCCTGCCATGAAGGTCGCCAGGCTTACTGGGTCTGTACGCTGATTGAAGAGTCAGATGTACTGGAAGCACAAGCGGCGGAAGCCACCTGGGAAGAGTTGAAACTTGCGCTGCCTGGCTTGCAGGTTGGGCTGGTGCACGGCCGCATGAAACCGGCAGAGAAACAGGCGGTGATGGCGGCCTTCAAAGCCAACGAGATTCAGTTACTGGTCGCAACGACGGTGATTGAAGTCGGGGTAGATGTGCCCAACGCCAGCCTGATGATCATCGAAAACCCGGAACGTTTGGGCCTGGCTCAGCTGCATCAGCTGCGTGGCCGCGTGGGCCGTGGCGCAGTCGCCTCGCATTGTGTGCTGCTGTACAAAGCGCCGCTCAGCAAAACCGCGCAGAAGCGTTTGCAGGTACTGCGCGACAGCAACGATGGCTTCGTCATCGCTCAGCATGACCTGGAAATTCGCGGTCCCGGTGAATTACTGGGTACGCGCCAGACCGGTAATGCGGAGTTTAAGGTTGCAGACTTACTGCGCGATCAGGGCATGATCCCGGAAGTGCAACGCGTGGCGCGCCATATCCACCAGCACTATCCAGAACAGGCTCAGGCGTTGATTGAACGCTGGCTGCCAGAGACCGAGCGCTACAGCAACGCTTAAAAGTGGGCAAAAGACGGCGTGTTGAAAAGCCAACACGACACGATGCCCGCCCTTACTCGCTACGATCGATCGCCATAAAATCCCCGACAAATTTCTGCAACAGACGCGTCAGCTCGGTGCGCTCGCTATCCTGCCAGTTCTCAAACAGATGCTGATAAATCTGCGCCCGTGCGGCATCGATTTTATCCGTCATCGCTTTGCCAGTGGCGGTAATGACTGCTTCGTTGACGCGTTTGTCTTTGGCATTTTTCTGTCGTTGCGCTAGCCCCAGCTCTTCCAGTTTCGCCACCTGACGGCTCACCGTGGTGTAATCGCGTCCGGCGCGCTCTGCCAGTTCCACCACGCCAATCGGTCCAAAGCGGCCAATCTGGATCAGCAGCGGAAATAACGCACGATCGAGTTGAATATTGGACTCTTTTATTAGTAATTCATCACGTTGCGGGCGATTAAAAGTACCCACAATCATCAGCAGCGCATTATGCAGATCGTCGAACTCTGCATTATTATGTGTATTTTGCACACTTTTCATTGACGTTATCCCGAGGCAGAACTAATGTGTGCATATTACACATAATTTCCGATTATCTGAAGGAGAAAGCATGAAAGCAGCTATCGTTTCCACAGCGGGCGAACAGCCGGTTTACGGTGATTTTCCCGAACCGCAAGCCGATGAACAGCATGTGGTTGTCAGCGTTAAAGCGGCTGCCGTCAGTCAACTGGCGAAGGCACGCGCTTCTGGCAAACACTACAGCGCCACCACACATTATCCTTTTATCACCGGTATTGACGGTACCGGTACGCTCAGCAATGGCGATCCGGTCTATTTTCTCGCCTTTAATGCGCCCTGGGGCAGCATGGCGGAAAGAACGCAGGTTCCCGCCGCGGCCATTGTGCCATTGCCCGCTTCGCTCGATCCGGTGCTGGCTGCCGCCATCGCCAATCCGGGCATGTCCTCCTGGGCAGCGTTGACGCGCCGGGCGCAGTTGCAGCCGGGTGAAACCGTGTTGATCAATGGCGCCACCGGCACCTCAGGTGGATTAGCAGTGCGAATAGCTCGCCATCTTGGCGCAGGCAAAATCATCGCCTCCGGACGCAATCGTGAAGTACTGGATCAATTGCGTGCCCAAGGCGCGGACATCACCCTGACGCTGGATGAGTTGCCCGGCGCACTGCCCGCACTGATGAAAGAAGGCATCGATATCGTGCTGGATTACCTGTGGGGCCAGAGTGCACTTGATATCATGCAGGCGGCTGTCGCGGGGGGAGAGAAAGCGGTGCGCTTCGTGCAAATCGGCTCGCTGAGTGGCCAGGAGATCACCCTGCACAGCAAGCTGTTGCGCTCATCCGGTCTGACATTAATGGGCAGCGGGCTGGGTAGCGTATCCGATGCGGAGCTGATTGCCTGTATCAGCGAAATGTTGAATGCCGCGGCAGAGAGTGATTTTTCGGTCGCTTTCCAGATGCGTCCGTTGAGTGAAGTGGCTCAGGCCTGGCAGGAAGATGATAGCCGTAGTCGTACCGTGTTTACGCTTTAAATCAATGCAAGTGAAAAGGGGCATTGCAAACGATTGCTTTCACACCGCAACCGTTTAAAATCGCCCCTTTGTTGTCATTGAGAACGCGCACCATGTCCGTTAATACTGCTGAATCTCATCAGTCAGCCCGTCCACAGAGTGAACTGATTTACCGCCTCGAAGACCGTCCACCGCTACCGCAAACCCTCTTTGCGGCCTGTCAGCATCTGCTGGCGATGTTTGTCGCGGTCATCACTCCTGCGCTGTTGATTTGCCAGGCGCTGGGTTTACCGGCTCAGGATACGCAACACATTATCAGCATGTCGCTGTTTGCATCGGGTGTGGCTTCAATCCTGCAAATCAAAACCTGGGGACCCGTCGGTTCTGGTTTACTGTCGATTCAAGGCACCAGCTTTAACTTTGTGACACCGCTGATTATGGGCGGCATGGCGCTGAAAAATGGCGGTGCCGATGTCCCGACCATGATGGCTGCACTGTTCGGTACGTTGATGGTGGCCTCCTGTACCGAAATGGTGCTGTCACGCGTCCTGCATCTGGCTCGTCGTATTATTACACCGCTGGTATCCGGCATTGTGGTGATGATTATTGGCCTGTCACTGATTCAGGTTGGCCTGACCTCGATTGGCGGCGGCTTCGCGGCAATGAGCGATCACTCTTTCGGCGCGCCAAAAAATCTGCTGCTGGCTGGCGCGGTATTAGTGGTGATTATCCTGCTTAACCGTCAGCGCAATCCCTATCTGCGTGTGGCCTCACTGGTGATCGCCATGGCGGTCGGTTACGGATTGGCATGGGCGCTGGATATGTTACCTGCCACCAGCGCGCCCACCGATCAACCACTGGTGGCGGTGCCAACACCGCTATATTACGGCCTCGGTTTTGACTGGAACCTGTTGATCCCGCTGATGCTGGTGTTTATGGTGACCTCACTGGAAACCATTGGCGATATTACTGCCACCTCGGATGTGTCAGAACAACCGGTGAGTGGTCCGCTGTATATGAAGCGCTTGAAAGGCGGCGTGCTGGCTAACGGCCTCAACTCATTTGTATCCGCATTGTTCAATACGTTTCCGAACTCCTGCTTCGGGCAGAACAACGGCGTGATTCAGCTGACCGGCGTTGCCAGCCGTTATGTGGGTTTTGTCGTGGCGCTGATGCTGATTGTGCTCGGCCTGTTCCCGGCGGTGAGTGGTTTTGTGCAGCACATTCCTGAGCCAGTGCTGGGTGGAGCCACCATCGTGATGTTTGGCACGATTGCGGCATCGGGTGTACGCATCGTTTCGCGCGAGCCGCTGAACCGTCGCGCCATTATGATCATCGCACTGTCGCTGGCCGTTGGCTTAGGTGTTTCACAGCAACCGCTGATTCTGCAATTCGCCCCGGACTGGCTGAAAACCCTGCTCTCCTCGGGCATTGCTGCCGGTGGTATCACCGCAATCGTGCTTAACCTCGTCTTTCCACAGGAAAAGTAACCCTTAAGGCAGGCTGCGGCCTGCCTGTTATTTATCCGCTTTTACATCCAGGCTGTTGAGCTGTAACGGTAATTCAGGCATAACAACCTCTTACCGGATAAATATCGGGATGGATGGATGCGATGAAATTTTTAGGCAAGTTTTTCCTTACCTTACTGCTGCTGATTCTGCTGGGGCTGGTTGTCCTGTATGTCTTGCTGCAGACACAGTGGGGCGCAGGTTGGTTTAGCCGTTGGGTAAGTGACAAGACCGCCTGGCATCTCTCCCTCAGCAAGATTGAGCATAACTTCTCTTCTCCCTCGCACATCATGCTGGATGATTTCAGTTTTGGGCACGATGGTCAGCCAGCGGTGTTGGTGGCCAAGCGCGTCGACCTCGGACTGGCACTGGTGCAATTCAGTGACTGGCTGCATTTTGATAGCATCGACGTTCGCGATGGCGAGATTAACCTCGCGAATCAGACGCCCGATACCACGCTGCCTATCCAGGCCAATCGCCTGCAACTGAATAACGTGCGCATTGATAGCCCGCACAGCATGCTGCCGATGATCGCTGAACGGGTTAATGGCGGAATTATCCCGTGGAAACCGACCCCGACGGATATGCTGGGCAGCGATGCACAGTTCCAGATGAGCGCGGGCAAGCTAACGCTGAATGGTGTTCCGGGCAACAATGTGCTGCTGCAGGGAAGTGTGAAGCAGCACCGCATGATATTCAGCAATATTGGGGCCGATCTCGCGCGTGGTTCGATGACCGGCAACGCCGAGCGCGACACGCAGGGTAACTGGAAGATTGATCAGCTACGTCTTAACGATATCCGCCTGCAGACCCATCAAAATCTGAGTGATTTCCTCAATCCGCTGCGCGACGTGCCGTCAGTGAGCATCAATCGCCTGGATATGACCGATGCGCGACTGCAAGGGCCGGATTGGGCTGTCACCGACCTCGATTTAACCCTGAAGAACATCACGCTGCGTGGAGATGACTGGCAAAGCGATGATGGCTCACTGTCGATGAATGCCGGTAACTTCATTAATGGTGGCTTTGAGCTTAACGATCCGATTGTAAATGCCAACTTCTCGGTGCAGGGCATTGAGTTGGCCCAGTTCAGTTCACGTTGGGCCAATGGCGTGATCCGTGCCAGCGGCAACTGGACGCGCAGCGATAAACGCCTGACGCTGAATGATTTAGCCATTGCCGGGCTGGAATATACCTTACCGCAGAACTGGCGCGATCGCTGGCAGCAAGCATTGCCATCATGGCTGGATAGCGTGTTGGTGACACACGCTACGGCCAATCGAAATCTGGTGATCGACATCAACCCTGCTTTCCCATTCCAGATGACCGCGCTGGATGGTAACGCCGATAACCTGCTACTGGCACGCCAGCATCAGTGGGGAATCTGGGGCGGTAAAGCGAGCTTTAACGCGGCGGAAGCAACGTTTAATCGCACCGATCTGCGCCATCCCTCCATTGCCTTTAATGCTAACGATCAGCAAATTCAGGTGACAGAAATGAGCGCCTTTAACGGCAATGGTTTGCTGGAGGGCACCGCGAGCGTTGGGCAGGATGCACAGCGCCCATTGACACTGAATCTCAAAGGTCAGGCGGTGCCAGCCAATGTGTTGCAAAACTGGGGCTGGCCTGCGTTGCCTCTTAGCGGCAACAGTAATCTTTTGCTGCAGGTGAAAGGTTCATTGAGTGCTGCCGCGCCATTGCGCCAAAGCGTTGAGGGGAATGTGTCAGTGACCACCGATACGCAATCGGTGCAGCAGACGATGCATGCGGGTCAGGTTCAATAGGTTTTCAGAAAAGGCAGCGGTGCGAGGAATGCCGCGTATCAGTAGCGACACCCTGTCGCTCACCGATGCGCCATTCTTCGCGCTGCTACCGATTGAGCTTGAAGATGGCTACAACGTAATCTGCACGCATTAATTAATGCGTGCACCCGAGCCACCCTCTTCTAATGCACCATCTGCATCGGCTGGCAGTACGATATATACCCCTTCAAACACCGCACCCAGCTCATCATCACCAAACAGTTCCACTTCCATCTGAACGCGCGCTTTACGACCACGCGCCAGACGGTCAAGGTCGCCACTCAGTGAACCGAGATCGGCAATCGCGCCAGGACGCCCGCTGATCGGTTTACTGTAACGAATATGAGCATCGGCAAGGATGATAGTGCCGCCGAGATGCCGCTCACGCAGTAATAGCCAAATCAGCCCCCAGCCTGTGAGCGTAGCCAGTGAGAACAAGCTGCCAGCGAATAACGTGTGGTGCGGGTTCTGGTTGCCGGTTTCTGGCATGGTAGTAACGAACTTCTGCCCGGTATATTGCAGAATGCGCACGCCCATTTTCTCACTGAGCGGAATATGCTCGTACCAGGCCTGCTGCAACTGACCACACCAGTCAGCGCGGTGCAGGATATCATCCAGTGTCACCACCGGTTTGATCATCAGGAAATGCCGCACCGGCGTGGTTTGTGGCGCGGTGATTTCACCCTGATTGACATAGCCCAGCTTGGCGAAGAACTCCACGGCGTCTTCACGCGCGCTACAGGTCACACGCTTCGCCCCCTCCTGACGCGCAACGGATTCCAGCGTCATCGCCACCAGCGTCCCTAATCCTTTGCCCTGCACCGAAGGGTGTACGGCCAGGAAGCGGATGGCCGCTTCGTTTTCCGCATTGATATAGAGACGGCCAACCGCAACAGGATCGCCCTGCTCATCGACCACCATCTGATGATGCGCCAGCGCATCCCAGGCATCACGCTCAGAGCCCTGCGGCTGACGCAGCGGCTTACGTAACATTTCCCAGCGGAACTGATAATAAGTATCCAGTTCTTCCGCCGTTTGCGGCACACGAAGATGATACATAAAGTGATTCTCTCGTTCGGAGCTTGCGTGGCTGATCCCTGGCCGCTCGGCTGAAAACCTCACACCTGCAACCAGAAGGTCACTGGACCATCATTCACCAGTGAAACCTGCATGTTGGCAGCAAAACGACCGTTCGCCGTGGTCACACCCTGTGCCCGGCAACACTCGCTGAAATGGTAATAGAGACGTTCGGCTTCCGCCGGTTCGGCACCACCTGAGAATGAGGGACGCATGCCTTTGTTGGTGTCGGCGGCAAGAGTGAATTGCGAAACCACCAGCACGCTGCCACCGGCCTGCTGTACGTTCAGGTTCATTTTGTCGTTCTCATCACCGAAGATGCGATAACCCAGCACACGTTCAGACAACCGCTGGGCCTTTTGTTCGTCATCGCCCTTCTCCACCCCTAACAACACCAGCAAACCGGCGCCAATCTCACCCACCGTCGCGTCATCCACCACGACGCTGGCGCGGCTGACGCGCTGAATCAAAGCAATCATGTTTCCTCTCGTTCTTTTTCGCGTTCCTGCTGTTTTAGCTGGCGATAGTCATCCAGGGTGACGGTGATTTCCGCGCCTAACAACACAATACACCAGGTCCAGTAAACCCATAAAAACAGAATCGGGATGACTGCCAGTACGCCGTAAATTAATTGATACGAAGGGAACATCGTAACATAGAGCGCAAACCCTTTTTTGCCCAGCTCAAACAGCAGCCCGGCGACAATCGCACCGACCAGTGCATCACGCGTTGGCACACGGCGCGTCGGGACGATGCTGTAGAGCAACCAGAACGCGAGGATAGCGAGCACCAGAGGGAAGATTCGTAATACCTGATCGATAAGGCTGGTCACGCCAGTGACATTGACCCAGCGCAGCGATAACAAGTAAGAGCTGATGGCCAGACTGGCACCGGCCAGTATCGGGCCCAGCGTCAGGATCATCCAGTAGACAGCAAAGGAGTAAACCATTGGCCGTGGTTTAGTACTGCGCCAAATCGCATTGAGTGCGCTGTCCACCGAGTGCATTAGCAACAGCGCGGTCACGATCAATCCGACAATCCCCACCGCTGTCATTTTATTGACGTTGGCCACAAACTGATCGAGGTAGCGCTGGATAACGTCACCGGCTGCCGGCATAAAATTGCTGAAGATGAAGTGTTTAAGCTGGACGCTGATCTCCGAAAACATCGGGAAAGCGGCAAAAAGCGCAAACACCACGGCGATCAGCGGCACCAAAGCCAGCAATGAGACGTAGGCCAGATTCCCGGCCTGCGTCGTCATGTTGTCTTCATCAACGCGGCGCCACAGCAGTTTGACCCACAGGAAAAACGCGTGCGCCGAATGGCGCAAATGGTTACGTGTTACCACTCAGCGACGGCTCGCGAACCAGTCCGGCACAGTTTTCGCGTCTTCCACCAGCACGCTCTCAATCCCCAGAGCGCGGGCCGCATCAATGTTGGCGCGATTATCATCAAAGAACACCGCCTGATCGGCGGTATAGCCTTCGTGCTCAAGCACATATTGATAGATACGCGCCTCTGGCTTGCGCATGCCTATATCTTGCGACATATAGACATGATCGGCTGCCTGTTGCACTTCCGGATATTGCGTTGGCCAGAACTCAAAGTGCAACTGATTGGTGTTGGACAGGATCACCACACGCTCGCCATTAGCGCGCAGTGTGTTCATGATCGCCAGCGTTTCCGGACGCACACCGACAAACACCGCCTGCCAGCCCGCGGTGAATTGCGGATAGCTCAAGGCGATATCCAGTTGATCACAGATACGTGCCGCAAACTCGGGATCGCTGATCTCACCACGTTCGTGTTTCTCGAATGCTTCATCCATCTGGAAGCGACTTTGTAATGTCGCCAGCGGCACACGTCCCAGGTCACTCCAGACGCCGAGCACGCGATTAAAATCGATATCAACAATCACATTGCCTAAATCAAAGATGTACAGCATGACGCCTCTCCTTCTATTCCCTGGATCATTCACTCTAGCGGCAAAAAGCATTACTGAACAGGTACGATGAGGAGGAAATAAGCGTTCTGGAATCGGGGACAACTTTCACAAAGCGAGCGTTGCAGCGGGTTGCAGGCACAAAAAAGCCCCGCGATGCGGGGCTTAAATATCAGACTGTTTCGCTTACTCTTTACCGCCGCGAGACGCACGCTTACGGTCGTTCTCGGTCAGGTGACGTTTACGAATACGGACTGACTGCGGAGTCACTTCTACCAGTTCGTCATCATCGATGAACTCGATAGCCTGTTCCAGAGTCATCTTCTGAGGCGGAACCAGAGTGGTTGCTTCATCGGTACCTGACGCACGCATGTTAGTCAGTTTTTTACCGGTCAGGCAGTTTACAGTCAGGTCGTTTGAACGGCTGTGAATACCGATGATCTGGCCTTCATAAACCTCAGCACCGTGACCCAGGAACAGCTTACCGCGATCCTGCAGGCTGAACAGTGCGAATGCGACTGCTTTACCCTGGCCGTTAGAGATCAGTACACCGTTCTGACGCTGGCCCACTTCGCCTGGACGAACATCGTCGTAGTGGCTGAAGGTGGAGTACAGCAGACCGGTACCTGAAGTCATGGTCATGAATTCGTTACGGAAGCCAATCAAACCACGGCTTGGGATGCTGTAGTCAAGACGCACACGGCCTTTGCCATCTGGGTCCATGTTCTTCAGATCGCCTTTACGCTCACCCATTGCCTGCATCACAGAACCCTGGTGGGTTTCTTCGATGTCGAGGGTTACGTTCTCGAATGGCTCCTGCTTGCGGCCTTCATGTTCACGGAAGATAACTTTCGGACGGGATACCGCCAGTTCGAAACCTTCACGACGCATGTTTTCGATCAGAACAGACAGGTGCAGCTCACCACGACCAGAAACGCGGAATGCATCCGAGTCTTCGGTTTCGTCAACGCGCAGAGCAACGTTGTGAACCAGTTCTTTATTCAGACGCTCCAGGATCTGGCGCGAGGTCACGAACTTACCTTCTTTACCGCAGAAAGGTGAGGTGTTGACGTTAAAGAACATGGTTACGGTTGGCTCATCGACGCTCAGGGCTGGCAGCGCTTCCACATTCTGCGTGTCGCAGATGGTGTCAGAGATGTTCAGCTCGCCCAGGCCAGTTACCGCGATGATATCGCCAGCTTCTGCTTCGGTGCTTTCAATACGTTCCAGACCGAGGTGGCCCAGTACTTTACCGACTTTACCGTTACGGGTTTTGCCTGCGCTATCAATGATAGTGACCTGCTGGTTCGGCTTGATTTTACCGCGCTTGATGCGGCCAATGCCGATAACGCCCAGGTAGTTGTTGTAGTCCAGCTGCGAGATCTGCATCTGCAGTGGGGCTTCAACTTCAACCTGTGGTGGAGAAACACGATCCACAATCGCCTGGTACAGCGGGGTCATGTCGTCTGCCATGTCGTTGTGATCCAGACCGGCGATACCATTCAGCGCTGACGCATAAATGATAGGGAAGTCCAGCTGCTCGTCAGTCGCGTCGAGGTTAACGAACAGGTCAAACACCTGATCAACAACCCAATCAGGACGCGCGCCAGGACGGTCAACTTTGTTGATGACTACAATCGGCTTCAAACCATGAGCAAAGGCTTTTTTGGTTACGAAGCGGGTTTGCGGCATAGGGCCATCCATCGCATCTACAACCAGCAGCACCGAGTCCACCATGGACATAACACGTTCCACTTCACCACCGAAGTCGGCGTGTCCTGGGGTATCAACGATGTTGATACGGTAGTCGTTCCATTTGATGGCGGTGTTTTTTGCGAGGATGGTAATCCCACGCTCTTTCTCCAAATCGTTGGAGTCCATTACGCGCTCAGTCGCTTCGGTACGAGCATCAAAAGTACCGGACTGTTGTAACAGCTTGTCAACCAGGGTGGTCTTACCATGGTCAACGTGCGCGATGATGGCGATGTTACGCAAATTTTCGATCACAGCTTTGCCTCAGGCATTATAGAAATAACGCGGTATTGTACACGGATTAAGCGAAAGACTGAACATGATCACAGTATTCCCTTAAAGTTTATCTTAGTGCTGTTTTTTAGCACCAATAACGGTGCATTAATCTGCACTGCGATGGGGTTTTGCACCTTTTTGGGGCGATAATTGATCTATGAGGCACCAAATTAGTGCGCACCATCCATACTGGTGCAGTGACCGACTCACGAAAGAGCGCGTCACAGCGCCATTTTTACCATTGTAATAAAGTTGGCACAGAATTCGCTTTATAACTTTCAAGCGAAAACGACAGTTATACAACGGTTGAAAAGAGCTTGCCGAGATCTTGGTTAGGGGTGGTCAGTAAGCGTGACACATTCCAGGCAACGAAGTTCTCTCACCATGACGATTATGACCATTTCCAGGAGAGTTTAAGTATGTCCGCTGAACACGTCCTCTCGATGATGAACGAGCACGAAGTTAAGTTTGTTGACCTGCGTTTTACCGATACCAAAGGTAAAGAACAGCACGTTACTATCCCTGCTCACCAGGTTAACGCTGACTTCTTCGAAGAAGGCAAAATGTTCGATGGCTCATCCATCGGTGGCTGGAAAGGCATTAACGAATCAGACATGGTGCTGATGCCGGATGCGACCACTGCGGTTATGGACCCGTTCTTCGAAGATCCAACGCTGATCATCCGTTGTGACATCCTCGAGCCAGGCACGCTGCAGGGCTACGACCGTGACCCACGCTCCATTGCTAAACGTGCAGAAGAGTTCCTGCGTTCTTCAGGCATCGCGGATACCGTGCTGTTTGGACCTGAGCCAGAGTTCTTCCTGTTCGATGACATCCGTTTCGGTTCTTCTACTTCAGGTTCACACGTCGCTATCGATGATATCGAAGCCGCATGGAACACCGGTAAAGAATACGAAGGCGGAAACAAAGGTCACCGTCCAGGTCTGAAAGGCGGTTACTTCCCGGTTCCACCGGTCGACTCAGCTCAGGACATCCGTTCTGCTATGTGTCTGACCATGGAGCAGATGGGTCTGGTGGTTGAAGCTCACCACCACGAAGTTGCAACAGCAGGTCAGAACGAAGTGGCTACCCGCTTCAACACCATGACCAAAAAAGCTGACGAAATTCAGATCTACAAATACGTGGTGCACAACGTTGCTCACGCGTACGGCAAAACAGCAACCTTCATGCCTAAGCCAATGTTCGGCGATAACGGTTCTGGTATGCACTGCCACATGTCCCTGTCAAAAGGCGGCGTGAACCTGTTCTCTGGCGACAAGTACGGCGGCCTGTCTGAAACTGCTCTGTTCTACATCGGCGGTATCATCAAGCACGCTAAAGCGATCAACGCCCTGGCTAACCCAACCACCAACTCGTACAAGCGTCTGGTCCCGGGTTACGAAGCACCGGTTATGCTGGCTTACTCAGCACGTAACCGTTCAGCTTCAATCCGTATCCCAGTGGTTGCGAGCCCGAAAGCACGTCGTATCGAAGCACGCTTCCCGGATCCAGCGGCTAACCCGTACCTGGCCTTCACCGCGCTGCTGATGGCGGGTCTTGATGGTGTTATCAACAAGATCCACCCTGGCGATGCGATGGACAAAAACCTGTATGACCTGCCTCCGGAAGAAGAAGCTGAGATTCCAAAAGTTGCAGGCTCTCTGGAAGAAGCACTGAACGCACTGAACGAAGACCGCGAGTTCCTGACCCGTGGCGGCGTGTTCACTGATGACGCAATCGACGCGTACATCGAACTGCGTAAGCCAGAAGTTGACCGCGTGCGCATGACTCCGCACCCAGTTGAGTTCGAACTGTACTACAGCGTTTAATTTAAAAAATTTCAGCGCATTTCACGCCGCTTATTGGCGGCGTAAATAACCTGAACGTTTTTTTGTTGCCGTGGAAACTTTAGCCCATCTCCGGATGGGCTTTTTTCACCGCGAATTCATCGTTCGAATGATAGTTTTCAGTCCCAAAAGGCTATAATGCACTAATTTAGTGCAGAGGAACGCTGTATGGCAACTGGCACATTGCCCGACGCGGGGCAGATTCTTAACTCTCTAATCAACAGTATTTTGCTGGTCGATAACGATCTGGTTATCCATTATGCCAACCCGGCAGCGCAGCAATTACTGGCACAAAGCTCACGCAAATTGTTCGGCACGCCATTACCGGAATTAACCGGCTATTTTTCGCTGAATATTGAGGTGATGAGCGAGAGTCTTGGAGCAGGCCAGGGCTTTACCGACAGCGAAGTGACGTTAGTGGTCGATGGCCGCGCGCACATTATGTCGCTGACCGCGCAGCGTCTACCCGATGGCCTTATCCTGCTGGAAATGGCGCCGATGGATAATCAACGCCGTCTCAGCCAGGAACAGCTGCAACATGCTCAGCAGGTCGCCGCACGTGATTTAGTGCGCGGACTGGCGCATGAGATTAAAAACCCGCTCGGAGGTTTACGTGGCGCCGCGCAGTTATTAACGCGTGCTCTGCCCGATCCTTCGCTGCATGAATATACCCGGATTATTATCGAACAGGCGGACCGCCTGCGTAATCTGGTTGATCGTTTACTGGGGCCCCAACAGCCCGGTATGCACGTCACACAAAGCATTCATCAGGTGGCGGAGCGCGTGGTGAATCTGGTCTCGATGGAGCTGCCGGACAATGTCTCGCTGGTGCGTGATTACGACCCGAGCCTGCCCGAACTGCCACACGATCCCGATCAGATTGAACAGGTGCTGCTCAACGTGGTGCGTAATGCGCTGCAGGCGCTGGGTGACGAAGGCGGCACTATCGTGATCCGTACCCGTACCGCGTTTCAGCTGACGCTGCACGGCACCCGTTATCGTCTGGTGGCGCGTATCGATATTGAAGATGATGGCCCTGGGATTCCTGCTCAGCTACAGGACACGCTGTTCTATCCGATGGTGAGTGGTCGTGAAGGAGGAACCGGTTTAGGTCTCTCCATCGCCCGCAGCCTGATCGATCAGCATTCAGGAAAAATAGAATTTAACAGTTGGCCAGGACACACCGAATTCTCGGTTTACCTGCCTATTCGCCAGTGAGGTTTCTATGCAACGAGGGATAGTCTGGATCGTCGATGACGATAGCTCCATCCGCTGGGTGCTTGAACGTGCGCTCACTGGAGCCGGTTTGAGCTGCGCGACATTTGACAGCGGCAATGAGGTGCTGGATGCACTCTCAAGTAAAACCCCAGATGTATTGTTATCGGATATTCGCATGCCGGGCATGGATGGGCTGGCGCTGCTGAAACAGATTAAACAGCGTCACCCGATGCTGCCGGTCATCATTATGACGGCGCATTCGGATCTCGATGCCGCCGTCAGCGCTTATCAACAAGGCGCGTTCGATTACCTGCCAAAGCCGTTTGATATTGATGAGGCGGTCGCGCTGGTTGAACGTGCGATCAGCCATTATCAGGAGCAGCAGCAGCCGCGTAATCAACCGGTGAGCGGCCCGACTACGGACATCATCGGCGAAGCGCCGGCGATGCAGGATGTGTTTCGCATCATCGGCCGTTTGTCGCGATCTTCCATCAGCGTGCTGATTAATGGTGAATCGGGTACCGGTAAAGAGTTAGTGGCGCATGCACTGCATCGCCACAGCCCGCGTGCCAAATCACCGTTTATCGCGCTGAATATGGCGGCGATCCCGAAAGACCTGATCGAATCCGAATTGTTCGGGCATGAGAAAGGGGCCTTTACCGGGGCGAATCAGATCCGTCAGGGCCGTTTTGAACAGGCCGATGGGGGTACACTGTTTCTTGATGAAATAGGTGACATGCCGCTCGACGTGCAAACCCGATTGCTGCGCGTGTTGGCCGATGGCCAGTTCTATCGCGTGGGCGGCTATGCACCGGTGAAAGTGGATGTGCGTATTATCGCGGCAACCCACCAAAATCTCGAACTGCGCGTGCAGGAAGGCAAGTTCCGTGAGGATTTATTCCATCGTCTGAACGTGATTCGCGTGCATCTGCCGCCATTGCGCGAACGTCGCGAGGATATCCCACGTCTGGCGCGTTACTTCCTGCAAGTCGCCGCGCGTGAGTTGGGTGTTGAAGCGAAGATTCTGCATCCGGAGACGGAAACAGCGCTGACGCGTCTGCATTGGTCCGGTAACGTGCGCCAGCTGGAGAATACCTGCCGCTGGCTAACCGTGATGGCTGCAGGCCAGGAAGTGTTGATTCAGGATCTGCCGCCAGAGCTGTTTGAGTCAAGCACGCCGGACAATCCGGTGCAGTCGCTGCCGGACAGCTGGGCCACCCTGCTGGCACAATGGGCGGACCGCGCACTGCGTTCCGGTCATCAAAACCTGCTCTCTGAAGCGCAGCCGGAGATGGAGCGCACACTGCTCACCACCGCTCTGCGTCACACTCAGGGTCACAAGCAGGAAGCCGCACGTTTACTGGGTTGGGGTCGTAATACTCTGACGCGTAAACTGAAAGAGCTGGGAATGGAATAAGTGAGAACCAGGGGAGCGCGATGCTCCCCTGATTTTTATATCACCCGCGAGAACTGCTGCATGCGAGCCTTTTGACGCAGATAGCGATCAAAGCACATGCAAATATTGCGAATCAGTAAACGCCCAATTCCTGTGACCTGCAGGCGACGACCACGCTGTTCCAGCAAGCCATCCGCCATCAATGGCGCCAGTAACGCTAAATCTTCCGCAAAATAGGCTTCAAAAGTGATGGGCCATTGCGCTTCAATTGCCGCAAAATCTAATGAGAAATTGCAGATCAACGTCTTGATGACATCACGGCGCAGGCAGTCATCGTCACTCAGTGTCAAACCACGCCATAGCGCGTTCCCACTCTGCTCTACGCTGGCATAGTAAGCCTTCAGCTCTTTTTGGTTCTGCGCATAACTGCCTCCCAGCATACTGATCGCCGAGACACCGAATCCCACCAGCTCGGTTTCGCCTTGCGTGGTGTACCCCTGAAAATTGCGGTGCAGTTCACCCGCACGCTGCGCGATGGCCAGCTCATCATTCGGTTTAGCAAAGTGGTCCATCCCGATGAACTGATAGCCTGCATCGGTCAAGGTGCCAATGGTTTGCTGCAGGATTTGCAGCTTCTGTTCCGCACCAGGTAGCTCTTCATTTTTGATTTTGCGTTGTGCAGCAAACAGCGTCGGCATGTGCGCGTAATTGAATACGCTGAGTCGATCGGGATTAAGCGCGATGACTCGCTGTAAGGTGAAGGCAAAACTTTCGGGCGTCTGCAGCGGCAGGCCGTAAATCAGATCCAGGCTCACGGAGCGGAACCCTCGCGCACGTGCTCGTTCAACCAACCCAAAGATAGTCTCTTCATCCTGCACGCGGTTGACGCGCTCCTGCACCGCTTTATTAAAGTCCTGCACACCCATACTCAGGCGATTGAAACCTTCAGCACGCAGATGATCGATCATCTCCAGCTCAATTTCGCGTGGATCGACTTCGATAGACATCTCAACATCATCAGCAATGTCAAAATGGCCACGCAGCAGCGCCACCAGCCGGCTGACCTGAGCTTGATTGAGAAAGGTTGGCGTACCACCGCCCCAGTGCAACTGCGTGACGCGGCGTCCGGCAAACAGCGGCGCACGCTGGTGGATTTCCTGCTCCAGCACATCCAGATAGCGATCGGCCTTGTGCAGCTGGCGCGTCACAATCTTATTGCAGCCGCAGAAGTAGCAAAGGCGATGGCAGAACGGAATATGGACATACAGCGACAGGGAACGTTGAGGATAGCGTTCAACCGCAGACTGGAAGCTTGCCTCGCCAAAGTTCTCATTGAACTCCAGCGCAGTGGGGTATGAGGTGTAACGCGGTCCCGCGTAATTGTATTTTTCAATCAGCCGCTGGTCCCATTCAATCTGCTGCGATGACATGCTCACTCCTTACGGTGACGTCGTTTGAGAGAGGGTCGCGTTGCAGAAGAGGAGAGATAGCGGTGAGCCGTACGCCGGCGTAAACGCGACTTCAGACGCGACAGGCGACGAAGTTTAAACAATAACCACAGGAGATAACATGTCAGCAGCAGCGCTAAAATTGATCCAGGCCAAAGCATCAGCGAATACCTGTTTAGCGCGGCATGCGCAAAAGCGCATGCCGATCAAAAATGACTTAGTTGCCTTTTAACAAGCGCATCATATCGACTTCGGCTTGTTCATCTTCAGCACCGTCATCCAACGCGATACCGAGGGTTTCCATCAGTTCGTCAATGCGATCCAGCGTCTGATCGAGCCATGCCTGATCTTCAGCGCTGAGTGTCTCACCACTTTCCAGACGATCCAGTAAGGTGTCCAGACGTTCATCGTTTTCCAGCTTCGCCAGCTCTTCTTCCGGCGTCAGACGAACTTTTTCCGCTTTCGGTTTGGCTTTCGCTACCGGCTTTTTCTCCGGTACGGTTTTACCATCGGCCACCAGCGCAACCGGTTTTTTACTGCCGGTACGTGGATCGGCATTTTTCTGACCCTGGCCTTTGCCAGCGCCTTTGGTTTCCGGGTTCGCACGGCTGCCCGCTTTATGGCCGCTGTGCTTTTTATCGCGTTTACGATCGCGTGCTTCCTGGTTCAGTTCTTCACGCGATTTGCGTTTGGCTTTAGCAGCAGGTTTGCCACGCTGGGCTGGTGCAGGTTGCTTCATGGTGTCCGGTCTCGGCGATTTTTCTTCAGTATAGAATTGCGGCGAAATCTAGCAGAAAGATGACAAAGAAAAAAGGCGATAGCCTATGCTATCGCCTTATTTCGCACCTTCTACTGAAGGAATAACGGTATAAATCCTTTACAGCTCTCAACGTCCCGGTTGCTCCTTCGCCTCATCGCTCCTGCGAGTAATCCTTTTCCTTGTCCGACTCATACCTGAATCACATCCTGCCATGCTCCTGGTCATCCCCGACACTCCTGAGCGCATCATCCTGATGGGTGCTGCCGTGCACTGACACCAAATGTAGACCAATCAGTAAAATGAACAAGTGAGACATGTCTTTAATTTAGAGCGTTAATTTTCAATATCTATTTATCTTATTGAAAATATTACACTATATAACATGTGAACATTCTATTAATCGGTAATGGCTGGCAGTAATTATCGTCGATCTCTTACAAAATGGCGCGTTAAGACGCTATCGGGCACTTTTGCGCCATAACAGGTATAATCAGCCCAATTGACCGAATCACTTTGCTGGAGCTTTACTTTGTCTGCTTTGAATTATCACATGACCCACTTCGTGCTCAGCGCCCCGGATATTCGCCATTTACCGGCAGATGTGGGCATTGAGGTCGCGTTTGCCGGACGCTCTAACGCAGGCAAATCCAGCGCGCTGAATACCATCACCAACCAGAAAAGCCTTGCGCGTACCAGTAAAACGCCAGGTCGTACTCAGCTCATCAACCTGTTTCAGGTCGTCGAGGGGAAAACCCTGGTCGACTTACCCGGTTATGGCTACGCCGAAGTCCCGGAAGAGATGAAACGTAAATGGCAGCGTGCGTTGTCTGAATATTTGCAGAAGCGCCAGGCACTGAAAGGCCTGGTGGTGCTGATGGATATTCGCCATCCGCTGAAAGATCTCGACCAGAATATGATTGAGTGGGCAGTCCAGAGCGGCATCCCTGTACTGGTGCTGTTAACCAAAGCAGATAAGCTGGCATCTGGCGCACGTAAAGCGCAGCTCAAACTGGTGCGTGAGGCAGCATTAGGCTTTATGGGTGATGTGCAGGTAGAGATGTTCTCATCACTCAAGAAGATCGGCGTTGATATTGTTCGTCAGAAACTGGATAGCTGGTTCAGTGAACTGGAACCGGCGCAAGAAGATGAAGAAGCCCCTTCTGCGTAATGTGAAGCGCGGGTTTACGACCCGCTTTTCAGAAAAAGCCCAATAAAAAACGCCCCAGTCATAAATGACTGGGGCGGCTAAATATTCAGCCAAATCCGATTACGTGAAGTAAAAGGTCTGAAAGATAGAACATCTTACCTCTGTACCCTACGCGATGAACTTTACCTGATTTTTCCTGACCAACAAAGGGTTTTTTGTTGTTAAGTTTCAGGATTCCACATCTTTTTTACCGGGTTCGTCACACTTTGGCTTAAGGCGTGTAGTTTAATTACTGAAAAAATGCTTAGCCGATAGGCAGTTACAAAATGCGCATTTAACAAGCGGCTTTACATCGTTGCTGAACCGATTAAGTAAACTTTTTTCTTATGACGATGTCAGCGGCATGGATATACCGCCGACAATGTTTTCTTAGTGCGCCTGATCCCAATTATCGCCCGTTCCGACTTCAACCTGCAGTGGAACATCCAGCTTCATGCTGCCCTCCATCAGCTGACGGATCGTCGCACTGGCACTCTCTACCGCATCCTTATGGATCTCAAACACCAGTTCATCGTGTACCTGCATGATCATTTTCACGGCATCATCCTGCTGTTGCAGTAACCAGCCATCCACGGCGATCATCGCGCGTTTGATAATGTCCGCTGCGGTGCCCTGCATCGGGGCGTTAATCGCCGCGCGCTCTGCTGCCTTACGACGAATAGCGTTACTGGAGCTGATATCCGGTAACCACAGGCGGCGACCATCCAGTGTCTCCACATAACCCTTCTCTGCCGCCTGAGTGCGCGTCTCTTCCATGTAACGCAGTACGCCCGGATAACGCTCAAAATAGAGATCCATATACTTTTTCGCTTCGCCTGCGCCGATGTTGAGCTGGCGCGACAGACCGAAGGCGCTCATGCCGTAAATCAAGCCAAAGTTAATTGCCTTGGCACTTCGGCGTTGCTCACCTGATACCTTGCTCAGCGCGACTCCAAAGACTTCTGACGCCGTTGCGCGGTGAATGTCTTCACCCTGCGCAAACGCATCCAGCAGGCCTTTATCCTGCGACAGATGCGCCATGATGCGCAGCTCAATTTGCGAGTAGTCAGCCGCGACGATGCGATTATCTTTACCCGCAATAAAGGCCTGACGAATACGACGACCTTCATCGTTACGCACTGGGATGTTTTGCAGGTTGGGATCGGTAGATGAGAGACGCCCGGTAGCCGTGACCGCCTGATGATAGGAGGTATGCACGCGGCCAGTCATCGGATTGATCATCAAAGGCAGTTTGTCGGTATAGGTCGACTTCAGCTTAGACAGGCCACGATGTTCCAGAATCACTTTGGGCAGCGGATAGTCGAGCGCCAGTTCAGCCAGCACTTCTTCGCTGGTAGACGGTGCGCCGCCAGGGGTTTTCTTGGTAGGCTTGATGCCCTGCTTTTCAAACAGAATGGTCTGCAGCTGCTTGGTGGAGGAGAGATTAAACGGCTCACCTGCCAGCTCATGCGCTTTCAACTCCAGTTCCGCCAGACGCGTGGTCAGCTCCTGCGAGTGTTTGGCCAGAATGTTTTGATCGATCAACACGCCGTTGCGCTCAATGCGTGAAATCACAGTCACCAGCGGCATTTCGATATCAGTAAAGACCTGTTTGGGACCCGCTTCCTGCTCCAGCTTCGGCCACATTTTAAGATGCAGCTGCAACGTGACGTCTGCGTCTTCTGCTGCGTAGTGAGCGGCCTGCTCAATAGCAATCTGGTTGAAGGTCAGCTGATTTTTTCCTTTACCGGCAATCTCTTCGAAGGTGACGGTTTTATGGTTCAGCCAGCGCGAAGCCAGGCTATCCATATCATGTTTACCGCCGACGCTGCTCAGGCAATAAGATTCCAGCATGGTGTCGAATTTAATGCCGTTCAGCTCAATATCGTAGTTCTTCAGCACGCCACGATCGTATTTGAGGTTCTGGCCGACTTTTGCAGATTTAGCGTCTTCCAGTAACGGTTTTAGCTGCTTCAACACGTCATTGCGATCCAGTTGGGCTGGCGCATCAAGATAATCATGAGCCACCGGAAGATAAGCCGCTTCACCCGGCGCAACCGCAAAGGAGAGGCCGACAATGTTGGCACTCCAGCTATCCAGAGAATCGGTTTCCAGATCGAAGGCAAAGAGTTCTGCTTTTTTCAATTTTTGCAGCCACTCGTCGAAGGTTGCCTCATCGAGAATAGTGACGTAGCCGTCAGATGACAGCACGCTGGCTGTTTCAACAGCCTCAACCGCAGATTCAGTAGCCAGTGATTTCTGTGCCTGCACATTGCTCTTTTTGCCTTGCAGCCAGGTACCGTCCTGTAAATCACTGATCCAACGTTTAAATTCATAGCGGCCGAAGAGATTCTGCAGTTTTTCAACGTCCGGCTCGTTGACGGTGAGTTGCTCGCAACCCAGTTCCAGTTCTACGTCAGTCTTAATGGTCGCCAGCTGATAGGACAGGAATGCGACCTCGCGGTTCTGCTCCAGCTTCGCTGCCATGGTCTTCGCGCCACGGAACGAGAGGTCCGCCACTTTATCCAGGTTGTCATAAATTGACTGCATACCGCCTAATCCTTGCAGCAGCGCCTGTGCAGTCTTCTCACCTACGCCAGGCACACCCGGAATGTTATCCGAGCTGTCACCCATCATGGCGAGGAAATCGATAATCAGTGAAGGTGGCACACCATATTTCTGCTCGACCTCTTCCGGGCCCAATACGGTATTAGTCATGGTGTTAATCAGCGTAATGCCCGGCGTGACCAGCTGCGCCATATCTTTATCGCCAGTGCTGATCAGCACCGCACGTCCCTGCTTTTCTGCTTCCAGTGCCAGAGTACCAATCACATCATCAGCCTCAACGCCGGTTACCGCCAGCAGCGGTAATCCCATCGCTTTGACCATCTCGTGCAGCGGCTCGATCTGTGCACGCAGATCGTCGGGCATTGGCGGACGGTGCGATTTGTAGTGCTCGAATAATTCATCGCGGAAAGTTTTACCTTTCGCATCGAAGACCACGGCCACATGGCTCGGCTGATACTGCATCAGCAAACTTTTCAGCATGCTGAGTACACCGTACATCGCGCCCGTGGGCTCGCCTGCACTGTTGGTCAGCGGCGGAAAGGCATGATACGCCCGGTAGAGATAAGAGGATCCGTCTACCAGAATCAGGGGATTTTCTGCAATTTGCGCCATAGGTTCGTATTTTCTTCGTTGCGATAATGAGGGCTATAAGGATGCCACAACCAGAGAGGAATGTTGAATCAGAGCAGGGATGTCAGGATCTTTTTCATCGTTACGCGGAGTGGATCGCAAGGATCGGTCTGTGGATAACTTTGTGCGTAAAATTCATAACGTATTGTTATTTACGCTTATTGCAATCATTTTACAGATAAAAGTTATTGTTTTTCAATTTGTTATTAACTTACCGTGATGAAGTGCGCCTTTTTGAAAAGGTGATCGTCCATGTGGATATTAAGCGGAGGGTTAACAGGGATATTATGATTACGTCATCAGTAAGGGCGTAAAACGCCGACATCGCCGGCGTTTATTCGCGCTTAATTACTTCTTCTCAACCAGGAATTTCACTACGTTGGCATAATCGGCAACGAAATTGTCCATAGAGCTGGTATCCAGACCGCCGTTGTTCACCATATATTTGCCGTTCACGAAGATGGCTGGCACGCCCTGAAGATTAAGATCGGACGCCGCTTTCTGCTGCTGTGCAACCAACGCTTTCACCGCAAAGCTATTCCACGCTGCATCATAATCTTCTGACGAGATACCCGCCGCCTGGATGAAGGTGGCTTTCAGGCTAGCCGCATCGGTGATGGTTTGGGTTTTCTGAATACCGTCGAAAATCGGTGCAGTGACTTTGCTTTCCACGCCCAGCGCCATCGCTACCGCCCAGGCTTGAGTCACAACAGGACCAAAGTCTCCGCCGAGGAAATCAACGTGATATTTAGTCACTTTAGTGTCTGCTGGCAGGTTCTTTTTCACGGCATCACTCACGTGATAGACGCGTTCGAACTGGTAGCAGTGCGGGCAGAAGAAGGAGAAGAACTCCAGTACCTGTGGCTCACCAGCAACCGGCTTTGGCAGCGTGACGAATTGTTTGCCGTCATTAAACTGTGCCGCTGAGGCGCCAAATGCCAGCATTAAACCTACCAGCGCAAACATAATCTTTTTCATCGTGAAAAAATCTCCTGAGTACTTCATTAAAATTGCGGGCTAAGCTGCAACGGGGGTTGATGTAACAGCCTCTCCTGCTCGATAAATAGTGCAATCTGTCGGCGCCAGAAATCCTCATCGGTCATCCAGGGAAAGGCGCGCGGAAAAGCCGGGTCCTGCCAGCGGCGAACCACCCAGGCCAAATAATAAACCATGCGCATAGCGCGTAAAGGCTCAATCAGTGACAATTCATGTAAATCAAAGTCACTGAATTCATTATAAGCTTCCAGCAGAATATCCCACTGGATCAGCTGTTCCTGACGATCGCCGTTTACCAGCATCCACAGATCCTGCACTGCAGGCCCGTTGCGCGCATCGTCAAGATCGACAAACATCGGTCCATCGCGCCACAGGATATTACCTGGATGGCAGTCGCCATGCAGCCTGAGCGGCTGCCATTTATCATGCCAGCGCTGCTGTAAGGTGCCGATAAGTTTATCAACGGCGTTCAGCAGCGCATCTTTCAGGGCAGCCGGTACCAGCGTGCTTTGCTCCAGCCCCTGGCGAGGTTGTAAGACATACTCTTCCAGGCCGAAAGTTGGCCGCTGTTGAAACAGGCTTTGGCGACCCGTTTGATGGATACGCCCGAGAAATCGGCCCACCCACTCCATCTGTTCTTCATTATCGGTTTCATACTGTCGCCCACCCAGGCTTGGGAAAACGGCAAACATAAAACCGGCATGGTGGTTCAGCGTACTGTCCTGCAATGCCAGTGGTGCAGCAACAGGTACTTCATCGGCCAGCAGATCATGCGTGAACTGATGCTCTTCCAGAATTTGTTGCGCACTCCAGCGTTGTGGCCGATAGAACTTAGCCACATAGCGACGTTTGTCGTCATCACTAAACTGATAGACACGGTTTTCGTAGCTATTGAGGGCGGTTAAGCCGGATTCGACACGCAGACCCGCATCCCAAAGTGCATCCAGGATGACATCGGGGTCCAGCGTCTGGAAATTAAAGGCGGCTTCGCTCATCATTTTGCCTGTGTGTTACCGTTGCAAGGAATGCGCAAGGATAACACTACTCATCATCCTTAATCACACCGCGTGCACGTAATAGCGCGGTTTTGAAGTCCACTTCATAATCCTTTTTCAGTCCGGGAATTTCTGCATCGCAGCCGGCGTCACGCATTTTGAGATGGTAAATCAATATGTCATCGGTTAATTCACTTAATGGGCCACTGAAGCCTGATTCCTGCGCCAGTTTCTGTAAAAATGCCAGCAGGTTAAGGTCTGACTCCTTTTGCCAGGCCGGTTGCAGGAGTTCAAACAATTCATTAAGTCGGTGATATTTCATCATTGATTCCTCTATGCAGTGGTAGGCTGCCGTTATGCAAGTATCGTCCAGTTTGATCAAGGAGACGAAAATGACCGCATTTACCGGCGTGATCCTCGCAGGTGGGCAAGGCAGTCGTATGGGCGGCCAGGATAAAGGGCTGCTGGAGTTGCAGGGCAAACCGCTTTATCAGCACGTTCTGAAGCGTTTGATGCCACAGGTCAATATTGTGTTGATAAGCGCCAACCGTAACATTGATCGTTATCAGGCTAGCGGTTGTCAGGTCGTTACTGATTCGATGCCAGATTACCCCGGTCCGTTGGCAGGCATATTAAGTGGCTTGCAGCACAGTAAGACCGAGTGGGTCGCCTTTTGTGCCTGTGATACGCCCTGGTTACCGGAGGACTTCGTTGCACGTTTATGGCAGCAGCGCGGCGATGCGCCTGCGGTTTGGGTAAGATCAATTCTGCGCGATCATCCTGCCCTGGCGCTGGTTAATCGATCATTAGCGGAAGATCTTGAAGCCTGGCTGCTTCGGGGTGAGCGGCGTTTAATGCAGTTCTTACATGAACACGGTGGGCATGCGGTGACATTCGCGGATCCTGAATCTGCGTTTCGCAATATTAATACGCCGGACGATTTGGTTGATGAGGAGAAGCACTGATGGGTGTGCCATTACTGGCTATTGTCGCGTGGAGCGGCACCGGTAAAACCACCTTGCTGCAGCAGGTGATTCCTCTACTCAAGGCGCGTGGCATCCGTACTGGATTAATTAAACATACCCATCATCGAATGGACATCGATACGCCGGGAAAAGATAGCTATCTGCTGCGAAAAGCGGGTGCCGATCAGGTGATTGTTGCCAGCGATCAGCGCTGGGCGCTGATGTGCGAGACCCCAGATAAGCCGTTGGGTTTGACGGAACTGACCGCGCGGATGGATCATTCTGCGCTGGATCTGGTGCTGGTTGAAGGCTTTAAAGATGAACCTGTAGCCAAAATCGCGCTTTGGCGGCGTGGTGTCAAAGGTGAAGTGGCTGATTTACTGGATGGATATGTAATTGCGCTGGCCAGCGATGAGAAACTGGCGATCGACCACCCTGTTCTTGATATTAATCATCCGCTTAGCGTGGCTGATTTTATCGAAAACTGGCTTAGAACGGGTCAGTAAGCGGGAGGATTTTTGCGGGACTGGCTGAATTTCAGACGTAAAATCTCCTGGCTACAGACGTAAGAAAAACCTGGACTACCCCCTGGTTACAGACGTAAAAAAACCCTGAACTTGCGTTCAGGGTTTCTTCACTTGTTTGATGCCTGGCAGTTCCCTACTCTCGCATGGGGAGACCCCACACTACCATCGGC